>JBBPZS010000001.1:0-7249 GCA_038198605.1 Chthoniobacterales bacterium
AGAGCGTGTTCGCGTTCTGCATCGTGATATCGAGAAAACGCATCCGCTCCAGGTCGACTTCGAGAATGGTCACGTCGGCCGAGAGGCCGGTCGCCATGCGGGCCGCGTTCACGCCCGAAGTGCCGCCCCCGAGGACGACCACTTTGCCCGGCAAAACACCGGGGACGCCGCCGAGCAGGACGCCGTTGCCGCCGTTATGTTTGGCTAGGAAATAAGCACCCATCGTGACTGACATGCGGCCCGCGATTTCGCTCATCGGTTCGAGCAAGGGAAGACGGTTGCCGACCTGGATCGTCTCATAGGCCACGCCGGTTACGCCGGACTTCATCAGCGCTTCAGTCAGCGGCTTGCTCGCCGCGAGGTGCAGATAAGTGAAGAGGATCTGGCCTTTGCGCAGAAGCTCCCATTCCGCCGGGAGCGGCTCCTTCACTTTGACGATCATGTCGGCCTGCTGGAAAAGGTCGCGCGCGTTATCGATGATCCCGGCGCCCGCTGCCGCGTAATCAGAATCCGGATAACCAGTTCCGACGCCCGCATTTTTTTCGACGAGAACGGTGTGACCGCGTTTCGTGAGCTGAAACGCTGCGGAAGGCAGCAGGCTGACGCGATTTTCCTGCTGCTTAATTTCTTTGGGAATGCCGATGATCATATTCCCACTGCTTTTCGCACTGAACCTCGCGCGAAGCTAGTTCAAAGAAGGGTCGTCGGGCGCGGCCGAGAGCATCTTAAACCAGGGTCCGAGATTGCGCATGATCTCGAACCAAAGCCGGGGCAGGCGCTCCGGTTTGAGCGCGGCGCGGCTCGGTTTTTGCAGAACCCAGGCATTTTGCCGGAGCTCATTTTCGAGCTGGCCCGCGTTCCAGCCCGCATAGCCGACAAAGGCCCGAATGGCGTTGTGATCCTGTTGCGCAAGCTGGCTGGCTTCATCGATTGCGACGTTCTGGTTCAAGCTCAACGAATCGCGCCCGGCCCAGTCGAAAGCGGCAAACATCAACTGGTTGGTCCCGACTGGTCCGCCGAGGAAAACCGGGACGTCAGCCAGCGCGCCCGGCGCCGGATCGGTCAGCAGCTCGGAGACCTGTTTGTCGAGCGGGCGATTGATGATCACACCCATCGCGCCCTCCTCCGCATCATGGGCCGAGATGAAAAGCACGCTCCGCCGAAAGTTCGGATCGAGCATATTGGGATGAGCGACGAGGAGCTGGCCCGTAAAGTTCCGCGAGGTGCCCGATGGATGGCGCATGAGAAAATAAAGTGCGCGCCAGCCCCCTCCGCAAGTTCGACTGCTGCTCTTCACCTCACGGCCATTGTAGACGCCTCCCTGTGGGAGGCGCGGGTATCGACAATGAATCGGGCGGTGCCCTGCGAATGACGCCACGTCCCGCGCTTCGCAGAGCGAAGCGTCTACAGGCTCCCGCCCGAGCAGAACGAGCAATTGTTTAGAGTTCCAGCAGTTCCCCTTCCCATTCGCCGGTCCTCCAATCGAGCGCGGTCGCCGTGACCAGTTTCTGCGAATCGCCGGGTAGATGCGCCAGGAGAGCGTTGCGTCGGGCCGCGTCCAGTTCGCCGAAGATATCGTCGATCAGGAGGAGCGGTCCGGCCCCGGTTTCCTCCGCGAAAATGCGGGCCTGGGCGAGCTTGAGGGCGAGGGCGATCGTCCGCTGCTGGCCTTCGGAGGCGAACTGCGCCGCCGGCAATCCCTCCACCTGGAGTCGAAGATCGTCCCGGTGCGGCCCCACGGTCGTTAGGCGAAGACGTTCCTCCTCCGCCCGGGTGCGCGCGAGATGAGCGGCGAAATCTTCTTCGTTTCCCGGAGCGTACTCGAGCAGGAGTGATTCACCCTGGGCGCTGATCGCGCGCTGGCTTGTCTCGGCCTGGGGCGCGAGTTGCCTAACGAGAGCGGCGCGCATCTCGCGCAGGAGGTTGCCCGCACGGAGGAGCGGCTCTGTGTAGGACTCCAGCTCGCGCGGTCGAGGCGCGGTGGATTTCAGGAGCGCATTGCGCGAGCGGAGCGCCCGCTCGTAGGAGCGCAGGGCCGGGCGATAGCGCGCGTCCACCTGCAGGCCAATGAAATCCAGATAACGACGCCGCATTTCCGCCGATCCGCGCACCAGCTCGAGATCGTGGTTGGCAAACGAAACTACGCGCACGAGGCGCAGGTATTCGGCCGGATTGCGTTGCTCGACCCCATCGAAGGCCAGCTTGCGGCGCAGGGCGCTGTAGTAAAACTGGAGCAGATGGCCTTCGGCGTGACCGGAGAGGACAAAGGAGCGCTGCCCGGCGCGCACCGTCGGCGTCAGGTTCGGGGTGCGCTGTGATTGCAGGCGGAGGAGGACGCAGGCTGCTTCCAGGAGAGTGGTTTTTCCGCGCCCGTTCGGCCCGACGATGAAATTAAAGCCAGGACCGAACTCGGCCGCGATCGATTCGAAGCAGCGAAAATTTCGCAGTTGCAGGTCGCGCAGCATCACGCGGCCGTCAGAGACTGACCAGTTCCAGCCGGCTCGTCATCTGCGGGATGCTTTCCTGCGGCGGATAAAAACTGCCGTCGATCGGGGTCACGTCCGCCGGGTTGATCCCGACCGCGGCGGTGATGAAATTGTGGTTCGCGAAAATTCCGTTCGTCCCGTCCATTCCGACCCAGCCCGCGCCCGGCAGGTAGAGTTCCGTCCAGGCGTGGAGCGAACCTTCCGCGCGCTTCGTCTCCGCATCCGCTTCGCGCAGGTATCCGCTCGTTAGGCGAGCGGCCAGTCCATGCTGGCGCAGGATGGCGGCGAGGAGAAGCGAGACGTCGCGACAGGCGCCGCGTCCGCAGCGGAGCGTTTCCGCAGGCGGCCGGGCTGGACCCTCTTCCCGCCGTTCGTAGCCGACGCATTCATGGAGCCGCTCGTTTAATTCCACCAGCACGCTCACGGTTGCGCGCGAATCGCTCCGCCCGGGAAATTTCCAGCACGGAATCTCGAGCGCCGGGCCCGCTCCCTTTTGCAGGAAGGGCGCGAGGACACGGCGCAGGTCGGCCGGGTAGGTAAACGGCAAACGCACCGCGTTATCGTGCAGGAGGAAATCGAACGGGTTCTTTTTTTCCAGCGCGAGATCGAGCTCGAGGAGAAGCCGCAGTTCGTTCGCCGGCTCGGGAAAGGAGCAGGAGGCGACGCAATTATCGAAAATGTCGCGCCCGAAGCGAACGTGCGCCCCAGCGTTGGTCTCGAAGCGCAGGCGGTGCACCTGGGTGAAGACGTCGCCGCGCGGGAAAAGACGGATTTCGTGTTTCGAGAAATGGACCGGCGCCGCGTATCGGTAGGCGGTTTCATAACGGATGCCGAGTCTCACGCAGAGACGTTAGGTGCGTTCTGAACTTTTTTTCAACCAGGGCTGAGAATTTTCTTGCACCCGCAGGTTAGGTCGCTTATTCCCAAGGCAGATTTGAAAGATTGTTCTGGGGGGAACAGCCGCCCTTCATGCCCTTCGGGTGTGGGGGGCGGTACTTTTTTGGGCTGATGGAGTTACAACGGAATGGCCCCACGCCGGAGAGGAAACCGCGGCCGCTGGGATGCGGCCTGATTTTCCTGCTCGTCCTCCTCCTCTGCGTGGCCCTGGCGGCTTTTATTTTTTACCGCGTCGAAACGTGGCCGGGCCGCACCCTCGATCACAGCGTGACGCGATTGGAAGAACTTGGGCGCAAAGCCCGGGATTCGTTCATCGAGCTGGCCCACCTCCAGCCGAAGGTGACGGTAAACAACCGGGTTTACCTCGAGCAAACTGCGACCGTGGCCGAGCTGGCGGTGCTGGCTCGCCGCGTCCAGGTCGAGCACGAAATGCTGCACACCTGGGCCGGGAGCACGAAACGGATCAAGCTCCACGGCACTTACCTGGTCAAGGCCGGCTTCGATCTGCGGAAAAAATTCACGGTCAAAATCCAGCCTAACGAGATTGTGATCGAGCTGCCGCATGCCCAGATTCTTTCCGTCGAACAGGAAGCGGTCGAGGTGCAGACGCTGGAAAATGGATTGTGGAACCGGATTTCGCCGGGTGACGTCCAGACCCAGCTCGGCGCCCTGCCCGCCCAGGCCCGGGCCCGGACGGCTGACCTGCCGGCGGCGGCGGAGCAGACTTTCGCCCGGCAGCTCCTGGAAAAGTTTCGCCCCGAGCAGCCGGTGCGTGCAATCTTTCCCGCGCCCACGCCGCACGGTTAGGTAACGTTAGGCAGGGGACCGTACCGATGTCCTTTCGCAAACGTCTCCTTTTTCTTTTCCTCGGCCTGCTCCTGGCCGGGGTGCTCGATGCGCTTTTCGCGCCCTTTCTCATTGCGCACGGCGTGCGTTGGTGGATCGAGTGGACCGCGCGGCGCCAGGGATTGAAAGCGGAGATCGAGCGGGTCGAAGCTCCTTTTCTTCGTCCGCTCACGATTCGCAATCTTTCCCTTGGACCAGGCAAAAAGGACGGGCACGCCGTCTCCCTCCACGCCGCGACCATGACGATCGATCTCAATTTGCGCGGTTGGATTTTTCGGAAAGACGCGAGCCTCTTGCGCTCCGTGCGGGTGGATTCCCTGACCGGCAGCATCCGCGTTCCGCAAACTTCCGCCGCTGCCGGTCTGGATTGGCGCCCGTGGGGTCGTCTCCTGCCGGAGAAATTTCAGCTTACCGACCTGAATCTCGACGTCTCGACTTCGACCACGACGGTGACACTTCGCGGAGTCATGCTGACGGCGAGCGCGATCGAGTCGGGCCGCTTTTTTGCGCGCGAGATTTATGTGACCGCGCCGCTCCTGCGCCAGACTTTCCGCGGCTTGCGCGGCGCGACCTCCTGGGAAAGCTCGCGCCTGACGATCGCCGGCATTCCGCTTGCCCGCGGCCTCGACCTCGAAGCGCTCACGCTCGATCTTTCGCGCCTGGCCAAGCGGCGGCTCGGGATCGATCTCCAGCTCGACACCTACGGCGGAACGCTCCGCGCCAGTTTCCAGGGACGCGGCGGAAAAAAATTCTCGATCGATCTCGCCGGCTCGGCCGCCAACATTTCGCTCGCGCAGATTTCTCGCGCCTTCGGTTTCCTCGAGCCCGTCACCGGCTCGGTCCGCGCCTCGAAATTCACCTTTCGCGGTAACCCCGGGGAATTTCTCGATGCCACAGCCTCGATCTGGATGGAAGCAACCGACTTCGCCTGGCGCGCGCGCCGGGCCGAGAGCGTGATGTTGGGCGCGACCTATTACGATCGGCGGCTCGAGGTCGATCAGCTCTATGTCCGGCAGCGGGAAAACGAGCTGACGGTGAATGGCGAACTCCTCTGGCCAAAGGGCCGGCGGAGCTGGGTCCAACTGCCATTTCGCGGGCAGATCAACGCCACCATCCCGGATTTGAATGGCTTCGCGCAGCTGTTCGGCGCCACGACCGGAGATTTTTCCGGCGCGCTGACGGCCCGGGGAGAGGTCGATCTGGTTGATCCGCAAACCTCCGGGCGGCTGGCCTGGAACGGGCAGGGGGTAAGCTTTCGCGGGGTCGCGCTCGAGTCGTTAGGCGCATCTCTCCGCCTGCGCGGCCGGGAGGTGACGCTGGAAAACCTGGAAGCGCGCCACGCGGAAGATTTTTTGCGTGCCGAAGGGACCATCGAGCTGACGGCGGCCCACCGTTTTTCGGGCCGCCTGACCGGCGCCATCGGCGACCTCGGGGTTTACGCGCCGCTTCTCCCGGCGGCCTGGCGCTCCGGGAAGATCGGCGGCGGTGCGACCTTCGATTGGCGGGGTGACGGGACGCTGGGCGCGCATTCCGGCACGGTGCAGCTTTTCGCCCACGGGCTCCAGCTGCCGGTCGCTCCCTTGCGCGCGCCGCTCGATCTCACGCTCGAAGGGAGTTACTCGCCGCGCGAAATCTTCTTCCGCACTTTCAGCCTGGCGAACGATCGCTTTTCGTTAGGCGGTTTCCTCATGCTCGGGAGCAATTTCATCGAGCTCCAAGCCATGAACCTGACTCTCGACGGAACGCGGCGCGGGAGCGGAACGCTTTTCCTGCCTTTCAGCTTCCAGCGCTGGCGCGCGACGCAGAGCTGGCTCGCGGCGCTCGACGAGGAACAGAAGTTTGATGTCGATCTCGCGTTCGATCATCTCGACCTCGCGCAACTCGGGAGCGCCCTGGGCGAAGACTCGTTAGGCAGCGGCAGACTCGACGGCAAGCTCGCGGCCTTTGGTCCGCTTCGCGCGCTCCAGGTGACGGCAAATTGGCGCCTGGAAAATGTCGGGACCGAAGCGAGCCCGAACACGATCGATTTTGAAGGACGACTGGAAGGTGGCCGGCTCGAAGCCGGGGCAACGGCGAGATTTGGCGTCTCCAGTCCGGTCTCCGCCCAGGCTTCGTTGCCGCTGCGCCTGACGAAGAAAGAGCTCGACGCTGGGGACTGGCTCGACCCTGCCGGGCCGTTGTCTGCAAAGGTCGAGTGTCCGGCGCTTTTCCTGGAATCGCTCCCGGCCGAATGGCGAATTGGTCACGCGCGCGGTTTGGTGACGGGAAATATTTCTTGGAATGGCAGCTTCCCTGTGCCTGCGATCAGCGGGGAAGGGGGCATCCTGAATGCGACCTTCCAACCCCCGCCGCCCTGGCCGGAAGTGAGCGCGCTCCGAGCGCACTTCAGCTTTACTGGCACGGCGGCGGTGATCGATCCGCTGCAGTGCGTGATCGATTCCACCCCGCTCGATTTGCGCGGCACGCTGACCATTGGCCGAGGCGGTTTTGGGCTGAGCCTCGTCCCGGTGGCGAATGCGATCGAGCTGATCAACCAACCGCCCGCGCCGAGCAGTCTCTCCAGCGTGCGGCTGCTAGGTTTGGGCCGGGGTGAGGGTCAGCCGCGGCTGGAGGAAGCGTTCGTTAGGGGAAAAATCTGGCCGACTTCTTTTAGCCTAACGATCAGAGAAAAAGCGAATTCGTCGGATGTTTCGTTAGGTTCCGAGACCACTTATTTTTCCGGGGCGGCCGGGCGGCCCACCGCTCCGTTGCTTCTCCGAGTCATACCGCCGGAGCGCGCCGAGGGCATGAAGTTGGAAGGAGAGTTGAAACAACTTCCCTAGCGCTCCGTCTGCTGTGAAGTAATGGATGACCAAACGGTATGTGCTTCATTGTAGCCGCGGTCTGTGACCGCCGAAAAATCGCTCCGATCCACGCCGCGGCGGTGACACAACGCCGCGACACAGCCCCCCCCAACGTTTGCCCATCTCCCCACAGGGGGGGACCAGTGGGAAAACAATCCGGGCGCGGGGACAACAGTG
>JBBPZS010000002.1:0-18767 GCA_038198605.1 Chthoniobacterales bacterium
AAAAGATGACGCAGGCGAGACGACGAAAGGTGCACCGACTGCGCCATGTCATTTGCGGACAGCTGTTGGTGTAGGTTGCTCTTCATCAGAGTAATGACAGCCCGAACTCTGTTATCCATCGGGTGAACTCCGTCCGAGCCATTACGGGCTGCTTCGTTGTATTTGGCGGCGATCATTGCGGCTTTTTCGTTTAGCTGGTGGGCTCGCTGCTTTTCGTCCAAGCATCAGCGGCTTCGATTCGTGCCACAGGCGCTCGAACAAAACGTGAAGAGCATGAGCTAAGGCGTGGTGTTGCACCAACACCGTGACGGCTCTGGGGCTTCCGGTGACATCAAACGGCATCCACGCAATGCGGCTATCGAAGAGCACGAGCTTGAGAGGAAGATCACCCTCATACACACGCGCTTCCTCCCCCGCGTCGATCCAACTGCGCAGATAAGGTGCAATCTTGTCGTCGTGGAGCACGTCGGGTTCATAAATCGCCCTGACCCGCAGCCCGCGGCGAAGCGTTACCGTTTCCTCCGGATTGTCGCGGATGTTGGTGATGATCGGTGATTTCACAAGCGCAGCGATCTCGCGCTCGGCACCGCGCTGTAATTTCGCGATTCGCTCTGCGCAGACACGCGGATCGCGAAGCACCTGAATCATTTCCGTCTCGATGTGTTTCGCGGCCGGGTCGCGGAAGGAGCCTAGTTCTTTTACGAGCTCGCCTGTGAGACGTTCGCGCTGCGACAACAGCTCCTTTTCGCGACGAACCAATAGAGGCAATGCCTCATCTGGCGAAACGGCCGTGAAGCGGCTGCCGTAGCCTTCCCCGTTTTCGACCATCCCTTTGTCAACGAGAGTCTTGAGAACAGGATAAACGCTCGGCCGCGGCATCTCTACGGCAGCGGCGATCGCGCTTGCACCAAGAGCCCGTCCGTTTCGCAACAGCGCGAGATAAATCTGCGCTTCCGCAGAAGAAAGACCCCAGCACTCCAGTTTTTCCTGCTGTTCGCTTCGCACACGTTGTTAACAACACACAACGTATCGCGTGTCAAAGAAATAAATCGTCCGTCGGCAAGCAGCGGAATGAGAGCGCGTACGCATGGGGGAGAAAATAGAGGGGTCAGCTTCCGTGCGCGAATCCTGTTACTACCCGGACAGTCAAAAATGGCTGGTGCGTTCATGCCCTGGAGGGAACGTGCCCCCTTCGTCACCGGACGTTTGTTAGCTCTGGCCTCCGCTGCTTGCGCCCGGTGATGAGACACGCACCGCCAAGCGCCAGAAGACCGAGCGACCCGGAGTTTCCCTGAACGCCAGTGCCTGAGAGGCTCGGACTCCGTCTTCCGTTTTGACCTGTCCCCGTGGCATATTTTTTGCGTTGGCATTGCCCCGCGTAGTGGATAATCTGCGGTCGTGTTTGTCCGCATCGGAAGCGTAATAATCCTCTGCCTGCTGGCCGGCCAGGCGCTGGCAACGCCAAAGCCCAGCGCGTTGCCCACCGCCAGGACAGTCGCGACGCCGAGCGCTTCTACTCCATCACTCTCTCCGTTGGAAATGGCGCAGGCCGTCAAGACCGACTCGGTCACCATTCCGACGCCCGGCGAACTCTTCAACGCCCTCGGCAAGCCGGCCAAACCGGATTGGGCCTCGCGTTATCGTGGACCGATCGCGATGAATTACAAAACGCGCGCCCAGATCGCGCTCAATCTCGGCGGGTTGATCGCCGACGGCTTCATCGCGGTCGAGGCGCAGGATACGCAGCAGGTGAAAAACATCGGCGGTGACATTGTGAAACTCGCCAAGGCTCTCGGGGTGAGCGAAAATATTTTGGCGCGCGGGAACAGCATCAATCAATTCGCCGAGAACGATGAGTGGAGCGCGCTGCAGGAGGAACTGGAGGCGACCCAGAACGAGGTCAAGGCCTCCATGCAATCGCATCGCGACCAGGACCTGGTTATTCTCGTTAGTCTGGGTGGCTGGATTCGCGGCACCCAGGTGGTGAGCGGCGTGGTGGCAAAAAACTACGATGAACGGCTCGGCCAGACCCTGCGCCAGCCGGAGTTGCTCCGCTTCCTTCGCTCCAAGGTCGGCCAGATTTCGCCCGAGCTGCAAAATGATCCGCTGGTCAGCAGCGTCAACCGGCAGCTCCAAACGATCGAGCAGATCGTGGCCAAGCCCTTTGGAAAGTCGCTCTCCGCCGCGGAAGTGGGGCAGCTGAACGACCGCGTGGACCAGGTGATGAAGGAAATTCAGAAAAAGGATTGATCATGCGCCGCCAAATTTGCCTTTGCCTAACGATCGTGGCCGGGCTCGCGCTGGATCGTTCTGCCCTGGCCGAGACCGACCAGGAAGTCGCCGCCCGGCAGGTCGCGCTGGAATTGGCCGGCGCCTTTTCGAATGACGGTTTCAAACTGCGCGATGGACATTGGACCGGCACTCTCGCCCGCGGCGAAAGCAAGGTCATCGCGGTCAATCTCTACGCGGGCAACGAGTACTGGTTTTCCGCCGGCGCGACAGACAAGGCAAAAAAGGTCAGCGTCGAGATTTTCGATGAAACGGGCGCTCCGGTCGCAGGAGAAAAATTCACCTCCGGCACGAAAGCGGCTTCCGGAATGTCTGTGGACAACAGTGGCGAATATTTTATCCGGGTGCGACTGGACGAGGGCGAGGCGGCGGGTGTTTGTTTTGTCTATAGCTACAAATGAAAGCACAGCATCTCTTCCCCTTGGCCGCGCTCTCTCTTTTGGCCGTCGGTTGCGCCTCTTCCAGCAAGCTCAAAGCGTTCTCCGGCGGGACCGATACCTGGTATGCCGTCACGGCCGAGCAAACTCCTTTTTATAAATACGGGCCGCAACAAGGGAGCGGGCCCGATCAGCAATTGACCCACGACTCGATCCTGAAAGTGATCCGGCCCTCGTTTGGTTACGTGAAGGTGAAATTGCAGGATGGCGCCAGCGGTTACGTCGCCAGCGAAGACATTCGGCCAGCCCCGCCCACCTTGGTCGCGGAAAAGCTCGCGCCGCCGCCCGAAGTGACAGCCCCGACCGTCGCCAGCCACACCGAACGAGGCGAACAGTTTGGCCTCGACTCCGACGATCCGCGCCTGATCGCACCGCCCGAGCCGCTGCCGGAAGAGAGCCCCGCGCCCGAGTTCCGGATCGAGCCGGCGCCGATTCCGGAGCCCTAGGCGCTGCCGGCGGCTTTCCGCCCGGCGATAAGCTTGCGCCCGCCCGGGCCTTTGCGGTAAATACCGCGTTTGCGTCGCGCACTCCCTCGCGCGAGACGCAGGCTTTCGCCGCCACCGCGCCATGATGTCATTGCAAATTTTTTTCGAGGGCAACGTCCAAGGCGTCGGCTTTCGCTGGTCGGTCAAACAGGTCGCCCGGGGGTTCGACGTCGTCGGCTGGGTGCGCAACCTCCCCGATGGCCGCGTCGAATTGCAGGCGAGCGGCGAAGAGCCGGAAGTGCGCGCCTTCCTCGAGGCAATCGGGCAGAGTGAATTGCGCGCGCACATTCGCAAACAAACCGAGTCCATCCTCGACCAGCCAGCGGCCGCGCGTGGCTTCGAGATTCGCCATGATTGAGCCCGCCGTCACCGTCCAGAACCTGACCAAGGTTTTCCCAATTCCGTTTCGCCGGACGAAAGTGGTCGCGGTCCGCGGCCTCAACCTGGAGGTGGCGCCGGGGCAGGTTTACGGGTTACTCGGGCCTAACGGATCGGGCAAGAGCACGACCTTGAAAATCATCCTCGGCCTGGTCAACGCCTCGACCGGAACGACAAAAATCTTTGGCCGGGACAGCCGCGAAGTCGGGAGCCGGGAAGCGGTCGGTTTTCTGCCGGAGAATCCTTATTTCTACAAATACCTGACTGGCGCCGAGACGCTCCGCTTCTATGGAAAGCTCTGCGGTCTGCGCGGGAAAAAATTGCAGGAGCGAACCGACGAACTGCTCGATCTCGTGAGTTTGCAAGACGCGCGCGACCGCCGGCTCGGCGGCTACTCGAAAGGCATGCTCCAGCGCATCGGCCTGGCCCAAGCCCTTATCCAGGAGCCGAAACTGGTCGTGCTCGACGAGCCGACGGCGGGAGTCGACCCAGCGGGCTCACGGGAGATTCGCGACCTGATTCTCGATTTGAAAAGCCGCGGCATCACGGTGCTGCTCTCGTCCCATCTCCTCGCCCAGGTGCAGGAAATTTGCGACCGGGTCGGGATCCTGGCGCAGGGGGTGCTCGTTCGCGAAGGCCGAGTCGAGGATCTGCTCGCGATCGAAAATCAAACCGAGCTCATTCTGGAAAACGCCACGCCCGAGGTCCTCGCACAAATTTCCGATCTCCTGAAAAACTCGGAGACGCGCCTGGTCGAACAACGCCAGCCGCAGACCACGCTCGAAGGTTTGTTCCTCGAAGCCACCAAAACGCCGCCCGCCAGGCAAAGCTCTTAGTCCGATGCCGCCGACCAGACATCGCGCCTTTTCCTTCGCCCGCGTGGCTGCCATCACCGGCAATACTTTCACCGAGCTCGTTAGGCTGAAGGTTTTCTATTTCCTGCTCATCTTCGCGCTCCTCCTGATCGGGAATTCGCTCTTCATGGCCCGGCTCAGTTTCCAGCAGGAATTCCAGGTCCTGAAAGATGTGTCGTTAGGCGCGATGAGCATTTTTACTTCCCTCCTCGCCATCGTCGCGACGGCCCAGCTCCTCCCGCGCGACCTGGAGGACCGGACCATCTACACCATCCTGGCCAAGCCGGTCCCGCGTTACGAATACCTCGTCGGCAAATTGGCCGGCGTTCTCCTACTCCTCGGGCTGAGCATCCTCGCGATGAGCGCGCTTTTTCTCGCCGTCCTTTTTGTCCGGGAACAGATGCTGATCCACGAGACGCTGCGTGGGACGCCCGGCCTGCGCCCCGAGCAGGTGCAGGAAGCGCTCCGCACCCTGAAAGAATCGGCTTTTAACACCAATCTCTTTCCCGGCATCGCGGTCATTTATCTGAAGGCCGCCCTCCTCGCCTCGCTCACCCTGTTCATCTCCACCTTCGCCTCCTCCAACATCTTCACCATCGTGGTGATGGTTTTTATTTATTTCATCGGCCACCTCCAGGCGACGGCCCGGGAATACTGGCTTCAGGAACATGGCGGCGGCTGGCTGGCCAAAAGTTTTCTCGCTCTCGTTGCTCTCGCCTTTCCTGATCTCCAGCTTTTCAACCTGGTCGACGATATCGTCGCCGGGAACGCCATCCCGCTGGCGCTCTTTGGCCAGACCGCGCTCCTCGGTGGTGTTTACACTTCGATCTATCTCTTCTTCGCCTGGGTTTCCTTTCACGGAAAAGAGCTATGATCCGCGGAGCCATCATCGGCGCCCTCCTCCTCCTCTTCGGCGCGCTGCGTTTGCCGATCGAGGGCAGCCTTACCGAGCAACACCGGAGCGCTTATTTCCGCCAGGCCCGGCTCGGTCTCGACCTGCGCGAACAGATCGGCCAGCTCGGTTTTCTCGCCGCCCTGAGCGGGTTTCGTTCGCTCGTGGCGGACGTGATTTTCATCCAGGCCCATGTCGCCTGGGAGCGAACGGAATGGGGCCGGGTCCTGCTTCTTTTTCGCGAAGCGACCACGCTCCAGCCCCGCTCTGTCCTCTTCTGGGACATGGCCGCCTGGCACATGGCCTGGAATGCCAGCGTCGCCGCCCTCCAGGATCGGACCCTGCCTAACGACGCCCTGCGACAGAAGGCGCAGCGCGAATATATCGATCTCGGGAAAGATTTTCTCGAGCGCGGGATCCGGAACAACCCCGACCGGCCGCAACTCTACGAATCGCTCGCCCGCCTCTACAAAGAAAAACTCCAGAACCACGCCGCCGCGGCGACCTGCTATGCGCGGGCCGCCGCTCTCCCCGGCGCGCCGGAATACGACAGACGTTTTGCCGCCTATGAACTCTCCTTCGCGCCCGGTCACGAGCGCGAGGCCTACGCCGCGCTCCGCCGTCTCTACGACGAGGGCGAACACCAGCGCCTCCCCACCCTCCTGACGCGGTTGAAATTTCTCGAAGAAAAACTCGCAATTCCGTTGTATGAGCGCATCCCAAAGAAAGAGAAGTAACCTAGCCGCCGATGCGTTTCGCCATTCTCAGCGACATCCACTCCAACCTCGAAGCCCTTGAGGCCGTGCTGGCCGATGCCAAAAGCCAGGGCTGCACTCATTTCGTCTGCCTCGGCGACATTGTCGGCTACAACGCCAACCCGAAAGAGTGCCTGAAGATTATCCAGGATCTGGAATGCCCGGTGGTGAAAGGAAATCACGACGAACAGGTCTCCATCGCCAGCTCGACCGAAGGCTTCAACGAACTGGCCGAGGAAGCGATCGACTGGACCAGGGCCCAGCTTTCGCCCGACGATAAAGCCTGGCTGGCCGATCTCCGCCTAACGAGACAGGTGCGCGATTTCACCATCGTCCACGCCACCCTCGATACCCCGGGGCAGTGGGGCTACGTCTTCAACGACCTCGACGCCTCCGCCAGCTTTACCTACCAGCACACCTCGCTCTGTTTTTTTGGTCACACCCATTGGCCGACCGCTTTCGTTCGCGAAGACAATGTCCGTCGCATCGCGGTGGGGCAGATCATTCTCTCCGCCGGGAAAAGATATTTCATTAACCCCGGCAGCATCGGCCAGCCGCGCGACCGCGATTGGCGCGCCGCCTACGGCATCTTCCACACCGACCGCCAGGTGGTGGAGGAGCGCCGGGTCAAATACGACCTCGAAACCGCGCAGCGCAAAATTCGCGCCGCCGGATTGCCCGATCGGCTGGCCGACCGGCTCGCGGTCGGACGCTGACAAATTGCCGATTGATTGCTGATTGCAATTCACCCCCGACCACTTGCGGCGATGAAATCAGCAATCGACTCCCTCCTCATCATTAAACCGAGTTCGTTAGGCGACGTTGTCCATACTTTGCCGTCCGCCGCCCTGCTCCGCGACGCTTACCCGGAGGCCGAGATCACCTGGGTGATCAACCCGGAATGGGCGCCGCTCCTGCGCGGGAACAAGAGTGTCGATCACGTGCACATCTTTCCGCGTGGCGATCTCGGGAGCTTTGGCATGTCGCAGCATCTCCTGCCCTGGCTGCGCGAAGTGGGCCGGCTCCAACCCGATGTGGCCTTTGATTTTCAGGGTCTTCTCCGCAGCGCGCTCATCGGAAAGATGAGTCATCCGCGCGAGTTTTATGGCATGAGCGACGCCCGTGAGGGCGCCTCCCTCTTTTACCAGAAGACCGCGCCGGTCGACCGCCAGGCGCACGCGGTCGAACGCTACCTCTCGCTGATCGAAAACTTTGGCATCCCGATTCATCGCCCGCTTCGCTTCCCGCTTCCGACCGGCGATCGGGTCGATCGTTTCGACGAAGACGAACCGTTCGTCCTTTTCCATCCTTTCTCTCGCGGCCGCCGGAAATCTCTCAGCGACCTGGCGGTGGAGGAATTTTGCCACGCCCTCGCGCCGCGGCGGGTCGTCATCGTCGGCCGGAGCAAGCGCGCACTGCCCGTCCCGGATAATTGCGTCGACCTGCTCAATCACACCACCATTTTGCAGCTCATCTGGCTCATTCGCCGGGCGCGTTTCACCGTCAGTGTCGATAGCGGCCCGATGCACATCGCCGCCGCGCTCTCCGATCGCCTCCTCTCCATCCACACTTGGAGCGACCCGAGAAAAGTCGGACCTTACAATCCGGAGGCCTGGGTCTGGAAAAACGGGGATCTTCAGCGCGTGCGCGAGCTTGCCCCACTATCGAAGCATGAAAAAGGTCGCGTCTTTCGGCCGAAAGACGTGAAGACTCTTCTTCCGCTGGTCCTGTCTCAGCGCCCGTAGCCGCTGCTGATTTTCAAACGATTGCCGAGCGCGGCCAAAATCGATACGATTGCGCCGATGTCCGCTTCGCTGCCGGTTGCAACTCCGTTACCGAGGGCAAATGGTTTTATTGGCTTTCTCCGCTCGGAATACCCGCTCTTTGTCGGCCTGGCCACGGCGATTGTTTTCTATACGACCGGCAATGTCCTAACCGAAAACCTTACCAGCCCGCTCCTGCTCTTAGCGATTTTTCTCTGGCTCTTCGGGGCCGTGCTTTGGTCCGCCATTTCGGTCGTCCGGCACGCCGACTACCTGGCGATTAAATGCGGCGAACCGTATGGCACTCTGATCCTAACCCTCGCCGCCATCACCATCGAAGTGATGATGATCTCGGCCGCGATGCTGCACGGCGCCAACAATCCAACTCTGGCGCGGGATATGATGTTCGCCGTCCTCATGATCGCGCTCAATGGGTTGATCGGCCTCTCGCTTCTTCTCGGCGGTCTGCGCCACCACGAGCAGAGCTACAATCTCAAAGGGACTAACGCCTACCTCAACGCGATCATAACGCTCTCAGTCCTCGGGCTCGTTCTGCCGGACTTCACCACCTCCATGTCGGGCCCACGCTTGTCCCGCGTCCAGGAAATTTTTCTCGGCGCCAGTTCCCTCGTTCTTTACGGCATTTTTCTTCTCATCCAAACCATCCGTCACAGCCAGTTCTTCGTCGAAACAGGGCAGACGACTGAGGCCGGCCATGCCGACCACGAGGCCGCCGGGATGCGTTCCGGCCTTTATCACACCGTGCTCCTCATTCTCTATCTGATCGTCGTCATCCTCCTGGCGGAAAAATTCGCCATCCCGCTTGATATCGGCATCGAGCGTTTTGGAATGCCGCAGGCTCTTGGCGGCGCGATCGTGGCGGCGCTCGTCCTTGCCCCGGAAGCGTTAAGCGCGATCCAGGCGGCGCTCAAGAATCAGCTGCAACGGTCGGTCAACATTCTTCACGGGTCCGTTCTTGCCTCGATTGGATTGACCATCCCGGCGGTCATTGCGATCGGGCTCATCACCCACCGTCAAATCTCGCTCGGGCTGGAGGGCGGCAATCTACCCCTCCTCCTCCTCACTCTCGGAGCCAGTGTCGTAACCTTTGCCAGCGGCAAAACGAGCGTCCTGCAGGGTTGTATTCATCTGCTCCTGTTTGGAGTTTTTTTCCTTCTGATTTTTTGCCCCTAGGCGGATTATTTCGGCTTCGAGAACTTGATTCCCGCTTTCTGCACTTCGCGATAAGGCAGGAGCCAGACTAACGACTCGTCGTGCAGGTCGACGACCTGGATGCGATTGCCGAACGGATCGTGGAAATCGCAGCGAAATCCCTCGATCATTTTCAGCCCGTATTTTTTCGTCAGCTTGGCCCGCACTTCGTTCAACTGCGCTTCGTCGCGCACGATGAGACCGAAATGTTTCGCCCGATCGGGCTGTAGTTTTGCAACTTTGAAGAGGGCGAGGAATTGGTGCTCGCCGATCTTGAAAAAGGCGTCGCCCTCGCCTTCATCCATTTTCTTAAGCGCGAAGACATCCTCGTAAAAAGCGACGGCTTTCGCCACGTCATCCACCTCGATCGCGAGATGATTGATTCCATAAACGCGCACGCTCATGCCCTTATCTCGCTCGCCTCGCCCTTCCGGGCAACGTCAGCGGCCGGGCTCGGACACGCCACGCTCCCGGAGGAGAAATCCGGCCAGGGCGAGGTCGGCCGGGTAGGTGATCTTGAAATTCGGCTCGTCGTTAGGCAGAAGAATGACCTTTCCGTTCACCCGCTCGACTGCGGAGATTTCGTCGGTCACTTCCAGGTCTTCGGTGAGAAGGGCGGCGTAGGCTTTCTCCAGAAGCGCACGCTGGAAGATCTGCGGGGTTTGCACGGCGAAAAGATCTGCGCGGTCGACTCCACCGATGACGATGCGCTCGCGGTTGGCGCGCTTAAGGGTGTCGATCACCGGAGCGGCGCTGACCGCGCCCCCGTGCGCGCGTGCAAGGGCGAAGAGACGCTCGATCAATTCCGACCTAACGAGTGGCCGCGCGGCGTCGTGAACCGCGACGAATTCGGTTTTGGGATCGAGCTGCGCGAGGCCCACGCGGACCGAGTCCTGCCGCCGCGTGCCGCCGGGGATGACGGCGGAAACTTTCTCGTGGCCTTGCGCCATCCGCCTCAACTCCGCGACGGTTTCCGCACGCCCGACGAGCACGATCTGGGTCACGGACGGAGTCTGAGCGAAAGCGGCGAGGGAATGAGCGATTACCGGCTGGCCGGCGAGGGGCGCGAGCACCTTGTCGAAGCCCATCCGCTGACTGCTCCCGCCGGCGACGATGATCGCGCTGAGCATGGCGGCGCCGGCTAGGCGAGCTGGCGCTGCACTTCCTGGCTGAGCGTCTTGCCGTCCGCGCGCCCGGCGACTTTTGGCCCGAGTGCTTTCATGACCGCGCCCATGTGCGCGCGCGAGGTCGCGCCAACTTCCGCAATTGTTTCCCTAACGAGCCGGACAATATCTTCCGCGCTCATCGCGGCCGGGAGGTAGCTGTTCAAAATTCCAAGCTCGCTCTTCTCTTTCTCCGCCAGCTCGGCCCGGCCGCCTTTCTCAAGCTCTCGATCGAATCCTGGCGCTGCTTGACCTGTTTGCGAATGACCGCGGTCGCTTCCGCTTCGTCCAGCTCGCCTTCCGCGCCCGACTTCTCGATCGCGGCGTATTTGAGCGCCGATTTCAGCATCCGCAGGACGCCGAGTTTGGTCGCGTCCTTCGCGCGCATGGCGTCTTTCAGGTCGGAATCGATTTGTTGGGCAAGGCTCATACGGAAATGTCGTTAGGCAACAGCCAGCTCGCGCGGCGCCACGACCGTCGAGCGGAGGGCCGGCGCCGGCGAGACCAGCGGGGCCACCTCGATCCAGCCCGCTTCGTCAAAAAACCAGACGCGCCGGTCGAGTTTCACAAAAACCGCCCGGCTCGCGGCAAAACCGTGGAGCGGGAGGAAAATCTCCGCGCTAAAGGCATCACCCTGATAACGACCGACGCAGGCGATCTCACCGGTCGCGCAATCGATCAGGTCGATCCTGGCGCTGCGGCCCGGGAGGATGGTGCGAAGACGGCGGAGAGCGCCGTTCGCGTCGTGGCCGAGGAGGTAAAGCGAAGCTCCTTCCGCTCGCAGCGGCTTGAGGGTGAAAGCGACCTGGAGGCGGAGTTCACCGCGATCGCGCAGGAAGGAATGAATCGGTCCAGCGCAGGCGCGGATGTTTTTCCGATCGCCGATGACGAAACGCTCGGAGCGTTTCGCGTAAGCCAGAAAGCGGCGGCGCGAAAGCGCAACTTGGGTGACGTGACAAACGATGGCGCGCCGCTTCATCTTTTTTTCCAGCGGACTGCTGGAAAGTTCGTGCGCTTCGCGGGCGAACGACTCGCTCGCTCCGTGCACAAGATAATGGAGCTGCGTCATCCCAGGTTGCGTCGGCAAATAGTCGTCAATCGCCACTCCCAGAAGAACGGCGAACCCGCTGTGATCGGGATGCGTATCGGCCGCGGAAGGCAGGAGCAAATGCGTCGGTGCCCAGGAAGCGATGATGTTGGCCAACCGCTGCAATGTGTCGCTGCAGCCTTCGAGCAACAAATCGGTCACGCCCTGATCGGGCAGGGAGAGGAATTCCACGTTCTCCGGTTCCACCCCAAGTGTCTGCAAAGCCGCCAGCGCTTCGGCCTGGCGCCGCGCACCCCAGCGCCGGCGATCGTTTTCGCGGATGCGCACCTTGCCTTCGAGCAGACGTTGCGGCCAGCAATTACGTTCGCCATCGGTCGCGTAGACAAGGCGGACCGCTGCCCCCGCCGCCACCGCCCGCTGCAGGAAAACACCGGTGGCGAGAGATTCGTCATCAGGATGCGGGGCGAAGATCATCACGCGAGAATGCGAAGTCAGAGGCGGCGGCTGGTTCATTTGCGGAGTCCCGGTCTTACCAGAAGTAATCGTTAGTGCAAGTCGGGAAGGTCTTCTGCCAGAGCCCGAAGCACGAAATTAAGGCTGCTTGCAAATATTGAGGGCGCGCAACTTTTCCACGCAGCTCTGGAGCGACGCGCTGTCGCTGACGCTGAGAACTTCCGTGCCTTTGCGCGTCCGCTGGAGCAACCCAGCGAGGACGGCGCCCGGGCCGAGTTCGAGGAAAAGATCGCAGCCCATCTCCAGCATCCGCTCCATGCAATCGGTCCAGCGGACCGTCCCGATCACTTGCGCTTGCAGAGCGTGGCGGATTTCGTCGGCGGATTCGACTTGCTCGCCATAGACGTTGCTGATCACAGGAAAAGACGGTTTTTGCAAAACAACGTCTTTAAGTGATTCACCGATTTTGATGTAAGCCCATTCCATTAATCGCGAATGATACGCGCCGGCGACGTTCAGGAGGGTGGCGCGACGGACCCCGTGTTCCTTGGCCAGAGCGACCGCCGTTTCCACTTTTGCCCGCTCGCCGGAGACGACGATTTGCCCCGGAGAATTCAAATTCGCGACGTCCACGTCGGCCGCGTCGGCCAGTCTGCGAACCGCGGCCTCATCCCCGCCGATCATCGCCGCCATCGCGCCGGAAGTCGCTTCGCAGGCCGCTTCCATGAACTGGCCGCGTTGCTCGACCAGCCGCAATCCTTCTTCAAACGAGAATGTCCCGGCCGCGGCGTGCGCGGTCCATTCGCCGAGCGACAACCCGGCCGCGGCCGTGACCGGCAGCTCGCCCGCGATCTCGCGCAGAACGCTGAGGCAGGCGAGCCCGTGAACGTAAAGTGCCGGCTGACAGTTCGACGTCCGGGTTAGCTCCTCGATCGGGCCGTGCCAGGCGATCTCGCTCAAATTGCGGCCCAGCACTTCATCGGCGCGCTCAAACAAATCCGCTGCCTCAACGAATTCCTTCGCCAGGTCCTGCCCCATCCCCACCGCTTGGGCACCTTGCCCGGAATAAAGAAGTCCGATTTTTCTCATCTGCCCCGATGATGCGCTGGCCGGCGCGAGTTTCAATCCCGAATAAGGAACTCACACTAAGACCACAAAGGACACAAAGGGGAAGCAACCGGACCGAATCCTGCCTTCCTTTGTGTCCGTCGTGGACCTTGTGTGAGCCCCTTGCCTTATCACTTGCGCAACGGGGCAGCATCGCGAGCGTAATCCGCCTCGCATGCCCGACACGACCCGCAAGATCGAAGCACCCGATCCCCTCGCCCGCACCCTGCAGGCTCAGGCGGAGGCTGCGCCGAGCGACGATCTGATTGGCGAGAAGATGATTCTCAACATGGGGCCGTCGCACCCTGCCACGCACGGCGTCCTGCGGCTCGTGCTCGAACTCGATGGCGAGTTGGTGACAAAGGCGACGCCAGATGTCGGCTACCTCCATCGTGGCGACGAAAAGATCGCGGAAAACATGCAATACAACCAGTTCGTGCCCTACACGGACCGGCTTGATTATCTCGCGCCACTCGCAAACAACGTCGCCTACACCCTCGCCGTCGAAAAGCTGATGGGCTGGGAACTTCCGCCGCGCGGGAAGGCGATTCGCGTCATTTGCTGCGAAACGGCGCGGCTTTCCGCCCACTTGCTGGGCTTGGGCGCGATGGCGCTCGACCTCGGCGCGATGACGGTCTTCCTCTACACCTTCACCGAGCGCGAGAAGCTTTATAATCTGTTCGAACTCCTGACCGGCGCGCGCTTCACCACTTCCTACACCCGGGTCGGCGGCCAGATCCGCGATCTGCCGGAAACGTTCATCGCGCAGCTCGAAACTTTCCTCGACGGCTTCATCCCGCAGCTCGATGAGATCGACAGCCTGCTCACGCGGAACAAGATTTTTGTCGATCGCACCCGCGACGTCGGGGTGATCACGAAAGATCGCGCGATCGCCTACGCCCTTTCCGGCCCAAACCTGCGCGGCAGCGGCGTCGAACATGATCTGCGGCGGGCGCATCCGTATCTCGATTACGAGAAGTATGATTTCGAAGTCGCGATCGGGAGCGCCGGCGATTGTTACGATCGATACCTGGTTCGGATCGAAGAGATGCGGCAAAGCGTGCGCATTTTGCGGCAGGTGACCGACAAGCTCCCGAGTGGTCCGATCAATGTGGTGGACTGGAAAAACATGCTCCCGCCCAAGTCGCGCGTGATGACAAAAATGGAGGAGTTGATTCACCATTTCATCGTCGTCACCGAAGGCATCGATGCGCCGCCGGGCGAAATCTATTTCGCGGCCGAAAATCCGAAGGGCGAACTCGGCTTTTACATCAACAGCAAGGGCGGCGGGGTCCCGCATCGGCTGAAGATCCGCGCCCCCTCGTTCGTGAACCTGAGCATCTTGCCGGAGCTTTTGCCCGGCAGCATGATGAGCGACGTCGTCGCCATCCTCGGTAGTCTGGACTTCGTGATGGGAGAATGCGACAGATGAAAAACCTTATGAAACACAAAACCCAACTCCTCGGACTTCTCTTCGCTGCCTTTGCTCTCCTGTCGTTAGGGGCGTGCAATCGGAACGCGCTTTCCGGCTCGAAGTTGACCAGCGCGAACTACGACCAGATCACCCTCGGGATGTCGAAATCGCAGGTCGAAACCATCCTCGGCTCGCCGACCACGGCGGAGACGAAGGACATGGTCATCTTCAAGAAAACGACCTACCGCTACGAAGACGGGAAGAAGTTCGCCATGATCACTTTCAAGAACGACGAAGTGGACAGCAAGGACACCAACCTGGGACGCGAGCCTTAAGCGGACCGCGATTTCATGGAGATGAAGATGAATGCGAAGTCGTGGCGCTGGCTCAGCCTGCTGGTGGCAGTGGCCCTGGTCTTCACTGGCTGCCACGGCAAGCGCCTAACGAGAGCAAACGTGGACGAAGTCTCCAAAGGCATGAGCCGCAAACAGGTCGAGTCGATTCTCGGCCCGCCCACCTCGGTCGATAGCACCAACCTGCTGGTCACGAAAAAGGTGACCTATGTTTACCAGCAGAGCGGCGAGACGGTCACGATCGTCTTTTTCAACGACGAAGTGGCGTCGAAAGAGAGCAACCTTCACGACTAGCCGTCATCTGTGCAGGCGACGATGACGAGCAGCGTTCCGGCCGAACTGGAACGCAAGATGGATGAAGCAATCGGTCACTACCCGGCCGAGCAGAAACGCAGCGCCTCGCTTCCCCTCCTCCATCTTTGGCAGGAACATTTCGGTTTCATCAGCGACGAAGGAGTGACCTGGATCGCGGCCAAACTTGGGCTGGAACCGATCAACATTCTCGAACTCGTCACCTTCTACCCGATGTTTCGTCAGGCGCCGGCGGGACGGAAACACATCCGGGTATGTCGCACGCTGAGCTGCGCCATGGCCGGCGCTTATCCCTTGATGGAGAACCTGGCCAGCCAAACGAAGATCGATCGCGAACACCAGGGCGCCGGGATGCACAACCCGGTCTCCGTTAGTCCAGATGGCGAATACAGCATCGAGTTTGTGGAGTGCCTGGCCAGTTGCGGGACGGCACCGGTTTGCATGGTGGATGATGAGCTCTACGAAAAGGTTGCGCCCGAGGCGGCACGCGAGCTTTTATCCAATCTCTCCTCACTCGTCACTCAGCACCCTCCTCCACAACCGCTCGAGCGCCGCCTGATCTTCCAGCACATCGGTCGCGAGGGTTATACCACCGACATCGATTGCTACCTGCAAAACGGCGGTTACGAGCAGCTTAAGGCCGCGGTCAAAATGAGCCGGGCCGAGATCGTGAACGAAGTGAAAACTTCGGGCCTGCGCGGGCGCGGCGGCGCCGGTTTCCCCTGCGGCGTGAAGTGGAGCTTCGTCAAGCCGGACGAGCAGAAGCCAGTCTATCTCATCTGCAACGCCGACGAATCCGAGCCTGGCACTTTCAAGGATCGCTACATCATTCACCAGGACCCGCACCAGTTGATCGAAGGCATGTTGATCAGCTGTTTCGCGCTCAACGTTCACACCGCCTACATCTACATCCGGGGCGAATTTCCCGAAGGCGCCAAGATTCTCGAGCGGGCGATCGAAGAAGCGCGCACGCACAATTTCCTCGGCAAAAACGCGCTCGGCCTCGGCTTCGATGTCGAGATTTACATCCATCGCGGCGCCGGCGCTTACATCTGCGGCGAAGAGACCGGCCTGATCGAATCGCTCGAAGGCAAGCGCGCCTACCCGCGGATCAAGCCGCCTTATTTCCCGGCCGTCCTCGGGCTCTACATGTGCCCGACGATCGTGAACAACGTCGAGACGCTTTGCCACGTGAAGCACATCATCGCCATGGGCGGCGCGGAATACGCCCGCATCGGTCGCCCGAACAACACCGGCACCCGCATTGTCTGCGTCAGCGGCGACGTCGTTAGGCCGGGTTATTTCGAAATCGAAGTCGGCGCTCTCACCATGGGCCAGGTGATCAACGAAATGGCCGGCGGTCCAAAACCGGGCCGCAAGATCAAGGCGGTCATTCCCGGGGGAAGTTCGGCCAAGGTCTTGCGCGCGGGCGACACTTTCAAGCTCAAGGACCGGGAGGTTTCGCTCGAGGAAATCCCGATGGATTTCGATTCGTTAGCCGCGGCCGGTTCGATGGCCGGCTCGGGCGGCGTCATCGTCCTGGACGACGCGCGCGACATGGTCTGGACGCTGAACAACATCAACGAATTTTACGCGCACGAGAGCTGCGGCCAATGCACGCCCTGCCGCGAGGGTTCGCTTTGGATGAAGAAAATCACCCAGCGCATGCTCGAAGGCGGCGGTGTCACGCAGGATCCCGCAACCCTGAAAAATGTGGCCGACAATATCGCTGGCCGCACCATCTGCGCTTTCGGCGAAGCTTGCGCCTGGCCGACGCAAAGTTTCCTCGACAAATTTCCAGATGAATTTGCCAGCCGTTCCGAGAAACCCATCCCTCCGCCTCTTCCGCCGGAATATACTTCGGAAGAGCTGATCTCCGACGAAGCCATCATCAGCGTTCCGTTGGCGCGCGATCCCGGTTGGGATAAGGCCGGTAAAGCTGGAATGATATGATGAATCTCGCGCTTCGAAATTCACCAATGTGGGAGGGGCCTTTGTGCCCCGATCTCCGCCGTGGCCACGCTGCTCATCGCCGCACAAAGGCGGCTCCTACATTAAGGAGCATGCGGCTTCCGGCCCTTTCTATTTCCCTGCTTTCCTGATTCATCATGCCCGATTCGCCAAAATCCGACGCTCCTCCCATGGTCAACGTCCAGGTCAACGGCGTCTGGCATCAATTCCCCAAGGGCACGCGCCTGATCGAAGCCTGCGAGCAGGCCGGCGCTTATGTGCCGCGGTATTGCTATCACAAGAAGCTCTCTTCCCCGGGCAATTGCCGGATGTGCCTGATCGAAATGGGCATGCCAAAAATGGGCCCGGACCGCAAACCGGTCCTCGGTGACGACGGCAAGCCCGAGATCAACTGGATGCCGCGCCCGCAAATCTGCTGCGCGACCGATGTCTCGGAGGGCCTCGGCGTTCGCACCACTTCCCCGCTGGTCGAGGAATGCCGCCGCGGAGTAATGGAATTTCTGCTCATCAACCATCCGCTCGATTGCCCGATCTGCGACCAGGCAGGCGAATGCCGCCTCCAGGAACTCAGCGTCGAGTATGGCCGGCAGGATTCGCGCTTTCTCGAGAACAAGGTGAAGAAGCCGAAGAACGTCGAGCTCGGCCCGCGCGTCACGCTCGATGACGAGCGCTGCATTCTTTGTTCGCGCTGTATTCGTTTCTCGAAAGAGATCGCGAAAGACGACGTCCTCGGGTTCATCGATCGCGGGAGCCACACCGTGCTGACCGCGCATCCGGGCAAGCGCCTGGAAAATAATTACTCGCTCAACACAGTCGACATCTGCCCGGTCGGCGCTCTCACCTCGGCCGATTTCCGCTTCAAGATGAGGGTCTGGTTTCTCAAAGAAACGAAAAGCTTTTGCACCAGTTGCGCGACCGGCTGCAACACCCTCATCGGCACCCGTGAAGGCAAAATTTATCGCCAGACTCCGCGTGAGAACGACGCGGTCAACTCCTGCTGGATGTGTGACTACGGGCGGCTCAACTTCGATTACCTCGAAAGCGATCGCCGTCTCCTCGAACCGCTCGTGCGCGAGCAAAACCAGCTCCAGTCCGCCACCTGGCCTCATGCGATCCAGAGCGTGGCGGCTCAGCTCCGGCCCTACATCGGCTGGCAGACCGCCATTCTCGCTTCCGGCCGAATGACGAACGAAGAACTCTGGCTGGCCGCGCGTCTCGCCAAATTGTTAGGCACGACCCTGATCGACATCGTCCCGCGAACCGGCCCGGGCGATGATATTCTGCTCAGCGAAGACCGCAACCCGAACACAAACGGCGCCCGCCTCCTCGGAGTTGCTTCCGAATCCGGTAACGTTTTGAACCAGATCAAGGACGCCATCTGGGCCGGCCAGATCAAGGCCCTCATCTCGTTAGGCGAAAACCCGACCCGCTGCGGAATCACGGCTGATTTCCTGCAACGCCTGCCGGTTTATATCTCGATCGACATCCTCTCGAATGAGACAACCGGTTTCGCCAGCGCCGTCCTGCCATCGTTAGGCTTCGCCGAGAAACGCGGCTCCATGATCAACGGCAGAGGCCGTCTGCAACGGCTCAACCGCGCCGTCCGCGGCCCGGGCCAGGCGCGGGATGATTGGGAAATTTTACGCGATCTCATCCAGGCGCTGGACGGCGGCAACGGCATTTACACGATCGAAGACATCTTCCGGCAAATGAGCGAAGCCATCCCGCAGCTCGCGGGGCAGACCTTGAGCCGGATCAGTGATCTCGGCGTGCAGGTGATGGATGTCGATCAAACTCCGGGAGTTCCAGGGGAGCCGGCGGCGGAAAAAGTGCGCAAGCGCGAAAAGGAGGAACATCCGCAATGAGAGTTCTACCGAGATC
>JBBPZS010000003.1:0-20026 GCA_038198605.1 Chthoniobacterales bacterium
GAGGCATTCTCAAATCTAACGCTCCCGGGGGCTTAGTTTAACTGCGCGCGTCCCGGGCCGATCCATGGATAGATGCATCAAACCTCGTCTCGTTAGACTGACCAAGCTGGAAGCCGCGCGCCGCCAGATCGAATCTGCCATCTGGCTTTGGTTCGTCGACGATGACCACGTCTCGGTCCACGCCCTGGCGGCGGCCGCTCATCGCCTTTTGCTCGAGTTGGCGGCCATCCGCGAGAAAGCCACCTGGCCCTACGCCGGCGCCTATCTCCCCGCCGCCCCGGCCAAGCCGAGAGCCAATCCGAGCGATGCGGTGATGTTCTTCAAATACGCCAAGAAGGATGAGACTTACGAACTGAGTGAACAGTGGACGGAGCTCTACCTTTTCGATGCGGTCATGGCCTACAGCAGCCTGGCCGACGAACGCGGGGCGAGCGCCCTGATGTCGACTTTCGTCCTGCGCTTTGGCGTGCAACGGCAGGATCTTTTCGTGCCGGACGCTTTCTCGCTGCTCGAGGCGAGGGTGAGCAAGGCTTTTTCTCTCGACCGGCTGGAGCGGCTCTCGAAAATTGATTTTCTGAAAGAGTTTATTGGCGTGCTCGGTCATGGCCGGCCGGGATAATTGAACGGGGTCGATCGAAAGAACCTTTGTTCGTTAGGCTGAGCGAGATCCTGGCGCATCCGGATCGCGCATCGCGACGACGGGTCGCGGGACGGCGATTGGCCCGCGAAAGTGACGAAAACTGCGGGTGGGAGGAGCGGCCGCTCGCTTGACCGCCTGTGGCGGCCCCTCTAGAATTGCCGCCTACCGCAGCGCAGGAACGCCCGTGGCAGACGGCATCGGCCTTGCTCGGCATGGGAAGGCGAAAAGCCGCGGTGACAACTCAAAGGAACTAAAAAGATAATGGATTTTTCCTGGTCGGATCAACAACGAGAGTTGCTCGACGCCGTCGGCCGTTTCGCCCGCGAGCAGCTCAATTACGACGTCATCGAGAACGATCGGAAGGCCATCTTTAATCACGAGGCCTGGAAGAAATGCGGCGAGTTCGGGATCCAGGGATTGCTCGTGCCGACAGAATACGGTGGCCTCGGTCAGGATCCGCTCACGACCGTAGCCGCGCTCGAGCGCCTCGGTTACGCCTGCAAAGACAACGGACTACTTTTTTCCATCAACGCCCATATGTGGACCGCGGTCAGCCCGCTGGTGAACAACGGCACCGAGGCGCAGAAGCAGAAATTCCTGCCCGGCTTATGCAACGGCACCCTGATCGGCGGGAACGCCATGAGCGAGCCGAACAGCGGCTCCGACGCCTTTGCGCTCGCCACGACCGCGACGAAAAAAGGCGACAAATACATCCTTAACGGCAGCAAGATTTTTATCACCAATGGCCCGGTCGCCGATGTCCTGGTCGTCTTCGCCAATGTCGACAAATCGCGCGGCGCTGATGGAGTGACGGCTTTTATCGTCGAGAAAGGAATGCCGGGCTTCGATCCCTCGCACAAGATCGAGAAAATGGGCGTGCGCACTTCGCCGATGTCGGAAGTCTTTTTCGAGAACTGCGAAGTCCCCGAGGAAAATCTACTCGGCAAGGAAGGCGGCGGCGCTTTTCTCTTCACCCGCTCGCTCACTTGGGAACGCGGTTGCATTTTGGCCAGCGCGGTCGGCTCCATGCAGCGCCTGCTCGAAAAGTGCATTCGTTACGCCAACGAACGCAAACAGGGCGGTCAGTCGATCGGCAAATTCCAGCAGGTCGCGGTCAAGATCGTGGACATGAAACTCCGCGTCGAAAGTGCGCGCCACATGCTCTACCACTTCGGCTGGGTCGCCGGTCATCGGAAGGCGGTGTATCTCGAGGCCGCCATGACCAAGCTGCACATCGCTGACGCCTGGGTGAAATGCGCCGAAGACGCGATCCAAATTCACGGCGGCTACGGCTACATGACGGAATATGAGGTCGAACGCGAATTGCGCGACGCCATCGGGGCCAAGCTCTACTCCGGCACGAGCGAAATCCAACGCAACATCATCGCCTCGCTCATCGGCTTGTGACGGAGCCGGTCGCAAAAATCCTCGTTCCGTTCAAGAGCGTGCCCGACCCCTACGCGGAGGCGACGCCGGGCGGGTCCGCCACGACCGCGAAATCGGTCATCAATCCGTTTGACGAAATCGCGATCGAGGAAGCGCTCCGCATAAGGGAGCGCGGCGAAGCGAGCGAGATTGTTGGCCTAACGATCGGGTCGGCGACAGTCGACGAGCAGGTCCGCGCTGCGCTGGCGATGGGAGTCGATCGCGCGATTCGGATCGACGACGCGCGCGCGCTCGATCCTTACGCCGTCGCGCGCATTCTCCGCGCCGCGGTCGAGAAAGAAGCGCCCCAGGTTGTGCTCATGGGCAAGCAGGCGGTGGACGACGATTCCAACCAGGCCGGGCAGATGCTCGCGGGATTGTTAGGCTGGCCCCAAGCCACCTTCGTTTCGAAGATTGAATTTCTGGAGGGCCGGACCCGCGCCCGTTGCACCCGCGAGACGGATGGAGGGCTGGAAGTGATCGAGGTCAACCTCCCGGCGATCATCACCACGGATCTGCGCCTGAACGAGCCGCGCTACGTTTCGCTGCCGGGCCTGATGAAAGCGCGCAAGAAACCAATCGAGGTTCTGACCTGCGAGCAGCTCGGCGTGCAGGTCGCGGCCCTAACGACCACGCTTGCCACCGTGCGTCCGCCGAAACGAACCGCCGGCGCGCGAGTCGAGTCGGTCGAAGAATTGGTCGCGAAGCTAAAACAGGAGGCGAAAGTGCTTTGATGTCTGCCCAGACGCTGATCCTGATCGAACACGACCGCCGGCAGGTGAAACGCCCGTCGCTCCATGCCGTGACCGCCGCGCGACAGCTCGGGGGCGATTACATGCTGCTTCTTCTCGGGAGCGGCCTCGAGGAAATGGCGAAATCGCTCACCGCCTACGGCGCTTCCACCGTCCTGGTGGCGGACGACGCTGCCCTGGCCGATCCGCTGGCGGATCGTTATGCGGCCGTCATCGCCGCGGCCTGCGCCAAGGTTGGAGCGACGACGCTCCTCGCGACCTCGTCCACTTTCAGCAAAGACATTCTCCCCCGCGCCGCTGCGCTCCTCGATGCACCGATGCTGACCGATGTCGTCGCGCTGGAGGAAAAAGAGGGCGCGATGTCCTATCGCCGCCCGGTCAGCGCCGGCAGCATGCTGGCGACGGTGCAGTTGCAGGGCGACAAGCGCGTCCTGACGATTCGCGCCGCCGGCTTCGAGGCGCCGGAGGCCATGGCCGCTTCTTCCCCGGTGGAAAATTTCGCGGTCGACGCGGCCTCTTTGCCTAACGGAATGCAGTTCGTCTCCCGCGAGGAACGCGTCTCCGATCGGCCTGACCTGACCGAAGCGCGCGTCGTGATCGGCGGTGGCCGCCCGTTGAAGGACAAGGAATCTTTCGATCGGCTGGTCGGCGGCCTGGCGGATGTCCTCGGCGGCGCCATCGGCGCGACCCGCGCCGCGGTCGATACCGGCCTCGCGCCTAACGACTACCAAATCGGCCAGACGGGCAAAGTGATCGCGCCCGAGCTTTACATCGCTCTCGGCATTTCCGGCGCGATCCAGCACCTCGCCGGGATCAAGGATTCGCGCGTGATCGTGGCGATCAACAAAGATCCCGACGCGCCCATTTTCCAAATCGCCACCTATGGATTGGTCAGCGACATCCATCAGGTTGTCCCGAAACTCATCGAACTTCTCCGCACACAGTGAACTCATCGAAAGTCGCACTAATTTCCCGTGGGGAACGACTGCCCGCGAAACAGATTTTACGTTTGGCATTTCAGGATCTGACGGTCGTATGCCTGCCAGCGAACAACTGACGGGAGGCCGAGCAAGCGTTCGCGTCCTAAGGGGGTTGGGGTTCGATGCGATTTACGAAAGGCCTCCTCCAAGAAACAACCGCAACCCTGAAAAGAATGTACGACGTGCCGCCTTAGACGCGTTTTGGCGGCTCGCTTCGGCGACGCTAACATTGAAGAGCGAGTCGCTGCTCTGTGTGTTCCTGATCTACGGGAGCGCCGTTCAATCAATTCCGATCTCATGCCCGATTCTGATTGCGACTGAGTCGGTCCGAAATGTGCGCAAAATGTGCGCATTCAGGGCCGAAAAAATCATGTGCTATGTTGCGACTTCTATCTGCCAGCTCATAAGCTAATCATCGAGTTCGATGAGCGACAGCATTTCACTTTGCCGCGGGCTGCGAGTCTTAGGGCCTATCCCAAATCTGTTCCGCTGGGTTTCGATAGGGACAGATGGATTGCGTTATGTGAGAAAATTCAGGCCCAGGACAACAGCCCCATCTACAAAGATGAACAGCGCGCATTGACGATGCGATACGGGACATCGTCGCCCCCCAAATGGGGTTCAAACCGGTCGTCCGAGTCTTCGAAGAAGATGTACCGTGGGAGCAACAGTCGGCCCTTTCATCCCAGGCGGAAGCTATCCTGCAGACGATAGAGACTCTGAGCAAGCATCGATGAGCGAAATCGGACACTTGCTTCAGGACCCGATGATTCCAGCTAGTCGTCTTCGGGCACTTGAGCAAAGCGAGGCTTGCTGTCATCATCCCTCTTATGAGCACCGAGACAGCCCAGCTCCTGCAAGAATTCGAAAAGCTGCCCCTCGATCAGCAAAAAATGTTCAGTGATGTCGTCCTTCACCGGACGGCACACTTCGACTACGATGCTCCCTCCGACGAGGAACTGACCGCGGCCGCGGGAGAAATATTCAGTATGCTCGATCGCGAGGAGGAGGCTGATGCCGCGTCGGAGTGAGGTTTGGATGGTTGACCTCGGTTTGGCGCAGAAGACACGCCCTGCCCTCATCTTAAGCAGAGATTTCGCCGGGACGGACCGGGCGCTTATCACGGTCGTTTCCCATACGACGGCGCTTCGCGGTTCTCCACTCGAGATTAGTGTGGCCCTGCCATTCCTTAAGCCCGGAGCTTTCGTTGTCCAAAGTATCACGAAGATTCCGGTACGGTGGGCTTTGCGGCGCCTCGGGCATCTGACACCGACTCAGCTCGCGCCGGTCGAGGAAGGCGTGCGGCGCTGGCTGGCCCTGTGATTGGCGCGAGGAGGTTTTAAAGCCGTGGAAGTCACCATGAATAACGCCACGCGCGAGGTGTTCGGCAACATCTCGACCTGGATGCAGGTCGTGTTCTTTATCATGATCGCGGTCAGCCTCGGCGTTCTCGGCTGGCAGGTCTTCGATCACTTCCGGCAATGGCGAAAAGGGCGACCCGGCGGATTCGAGCGCAGCCCGCGCGTCTGGCTGCAGCGGCTGACCGTTTACGCGCTCGCGCAAAAACGGGTGCATAAGAAAACCCTCGGCGCGCTTCTCCACGGTGCTCTCTTCAGCGGTTTTCTCGTTCTCACCATCGGCACCACCCTGCTCGGGATCGCGCACGACGGACCATATGATTTCCATCACGGCTGGTATTACCTCATCTACGAGCTGACGATGGATGTCTTCGGCGTCGTCTTTTGCCTCGGCTGTCTGCTCGCGATGTATCGCCGGGCCTTCGCGCGCAAAGCGAGCCTCGGTCATAACTGGCGCGACTGGTGGCTGCTCGGCATTCTGCTCGCGCTCGGTCTCACCGGTTTTGCGGTCGAGGCCCTGCGCATGCACTACACCCAGGTCGAGCCTTGGCTGGCCAAATGGTCGACGGTGGGCTGGCTGATCGATACCACGTTCCTGCGCGGGATCGACATCGAGTCGGCCAAAGCGATGCACCTCGCGAGCTGGTGGCTGCACACGATTCTGGTGGCGGGCTTTTTTGCCACCATCCCGGTGAATCGGTTCCTTCACGTCATCACCGGCCCGCTCAACATCGCCGCCCGGCCCGAGCGTCCAATGGGTGCACTGGTGCCATTGAAAATGGAGACGGTCGAAGAGACCGGGCTCATCGGTGCGGCCCAGATCGGCGATTTTAATCAGCAACAGCTTCTCAGCCTCGATGCCTGCATGGAATGCGGCCGCTGCGAGGACGTCTGCCCGGCAACCGCTTCCGGCAAACCGCTTTCGCCCAAGTTTATCGTGACCGATCTGCGCAGCGTCATGGCGCACGGTGGAGAATTGCACGGCGTCGCGATCAATCCCGAGACGCTTTGGTCCTGCACCATGTGCCAGGCCTGCGTGCAGGAATGCCCGGTCCTGATCGGCCACGTCGATTTGATCAGCGACCTGCGGCGTTACCTGGTCGGTGAAGGCAAACTCTCCGGACCGCCGGCGCGCTCCCTCCAACAGATCGGCAACCAGGGCAATCCGTACGGCCGGCCTAACGGCGAGCGGTTGGCCTGGGCGGAAGGCCTCGATGTGCCGACGGTCGAATCGAATCCTGATTTTGAGTATCTTTTCTGGGTCGGTTGCGCGGCCTCCTTCGATCCGCGCGCGCAGAAAGTCGCCCGCGCCACGGCCCAACTTCTCCAGAAAGCCGGGGTAAATTTCGCGGTCCTCGGCAAAGAAGAAACCTGCACCGGCGACCCGGCGCGCCGAATTGGCGACGAGTTTCTCTTCCAAGAGCGCGCGCAAACGAACGTCGAAACGTTAGGCCGGCGCCAGGTGAAGAAGATTGTCACCGCCTGCCCGCATTGTCTTAACACGCTCCAGAACGAATACCCGCAATTCGGCGGTCAGTACGAGGTGAAACATCACTCCACTCTTTTCGCCGAGTTGATCGAAGCCGGCCGCCTAACGAACGACGCGGCCTCGAGCGAGCGCGGCCCGATCACCTTGCACGACCCATGTTACCTGGCGCGCGTCAATGGAGTCGTCGACGCGCCGCGCACCGTCCTTGGCGCGGCTGAGGATAAAGATTATCGCGAAATGCCGCGTTGCGGGAAAAAGACCTTCTGTTGCGGCGCGGGCGGCGGCCGGATGTGGTTCGAGGAAGCACCCGCGCAACGTGTCTCGACTTTGCGTGCAGAGGAAGCGATCGCAACCGGCGCGCAAACGCTCGCCACTGCGTGTCCGTTTTGCCTGAACATGATGAGCGACGGCATGGCCGGCACCGAGGGAGGCGAAAACGTCAAGGTTCTCGATCTCGCCGAAGTGCTCCTGAGCCGGCAGAAGGCGGCGCCCGACGTCAGCTAGCCATCGCGCCGCGTTTATTTTGCAAGGAGGGAGTCGGCCGGGTAAACGACGCCGTTCTTGATCACGCTCTGGATGTCGGAGGCGTGCGCGATGTCGTCGAGAGGGTTGGAATTGAGGATGACAAGATCCGCGTAATGCCCGGGTGCGAGCGTGCCGATTTTTGCCCCATTCGTGCCGCCAAACGCCCTCGCCGCGGTCGCGGTCGCGCTGCGCAGAATTTCTTCGTTCGTTAGGCCGGCTTTCTTCATGAGCTGAAACTCCCGAAAGAGAGCCGGGCCATGAATCGTGCCGACGTTGCCCGCGTCGGTCCCGGCCGCGATCGGGATGCCGGCATCTTGCAATGTCTTCAGGTTCTTGAAAGCGATCTCGTAGGTCTCACGGATGCGGTCGAGGACATCCTCCGGGTCCTGGCGCGCTTTCTTGATCCGGTCCGGCACTTTCTCGGACGGGAGCTGCGTCACGTCGAGGGTGGAGATAACTTCCGGGTTACCCCAGGCTTGCTCTTCCGCAGTCAGGGTCAGCTTGTTGGCAAAAGTGCGGCCATAGCGTTCGAATACGACCAGGGTCGGGGTTAGCATCGTGCCCCGCTGTCGCATCAGCCTAACGAAAGCGTCGTCGACCGGTTTGTCTGTCACGCTGTGCACGAGGAGATCGGCTCCCTCCTCGACCGCGGCCCGCGCCGCTTCCAATTCGGTCGCATGCACGGCGACGCGAAGATTGCGAGCGTGGCTTTCCGCGATGACCGCTTTCACCACCGGCCGAAAGAGGGCGGCTCGTTCCGCGTCGCTCTGCGGCGACGCGGGCGACGGGGAGGCGGCGGGAACGATGTACCAAATCTTGATGTAGTCCGGTTTTTCTGGCGCCAGTTTGCGGACGAATTCCCGCCCCTGCTCAGGGGTGTCGATTTTCACGATCGGCGGATCCCCCAGATCAAGTTGCGGCCGCGCCACACTCGAGATGAGCGGTCCAGCGACCGCGACGCGCGGGGCCTTGGCGGTCGAGTTGGCCCGCCGGCGGACCTCGAAATTCCACATCGGCCCGCCGACATCGATCACGCTCGTGATCCCGCTCCGGAGATAGCGCGCGAACATGTCGTCGAGGTGAGATTTGGTCCAGGCGACCTCCTCCTGGTAGGGGCGGACGCTGGTGAGATCGACCACATCTGGCCGGGCAAAGAGATCGGCCGATTGAAAGAAATGGACGTGGGTGTCGATGTAGCCCGGGAGAATAAATTTGCCCGTGCAATCGATCTGTTTCGCTTCCGGTGCAATCCTGGTCTCGTTAGGCGAACTGAGCGCGACGATCTTGTCACCCTCGATCAGGACGGTTGCGTCGCTTATCGTCCTGCCATCGGCGGGATTAATGGCGGTGCCGTGAACGAGGGCGATTTGCGAAGGTTGCGCCAGGGTGAAAGCGGCGGCGCCAAGCAGGAAGGCGGTGCTGAAAGACAGGATGCGTTTCATGAAGAAGATTGGGCGAGGGGAAAGAGAAGGGCAAAGGAGAATTCGCTCTTTCGGCGCTAATAAAACGCCAGGACGCCGCTTCATAGGCCCAACCCACAAAAGAGTTGACACTTTTTGGCGAAAGGCGTGAAACGGAGTCATGAAACCCTCACACGCGGCTATCGGCGCGGTCGTGCTGGCGGTTGCCGCCTGCACATCGCATTATAAGGAAACCGGCGGGCCTGTTCCTCTGCAGGGGCCCTGGAAGCTCTACTTCAAAGACCCGACCTTGCTCACGAACGTGAAAGCATTTGAGAAGCTCCTCAACGACAATTCCAGCAGATGGGAAAAAGGGATGAGAGTGAAGAAAAGAAAAGGCGAGAAACCGCGCACTCGTCTCGATCATACCAACGGCCAGTCCGAGCCCGCCGTAAACACTTTGACTTATCCCAGTCAGAACCAGCGGCCCAATCCAGACAGCCTGCATGTCACGCAGAAGGTTGTGCTCTACAACCAGAATGACTACGACGCGGTTGTGGGGCTGATCGAAGACCAGGACACTTTCTCCAAGTAGGCGCCGCCTAACGAGTAAATGAGCTAGTCCTCCGCAAGGAGGTCGGGCCGGTTTTCGCGCGTCCGGCGTTCCGCTTCTCGTTTCCGCCAGGCGGCGATTTCCGCGTGATGGCCGGAGAGAAGAACCTCCGGCACTTTCCAGCCGCGGAATTCCGCCGGTCGGGTGTAATGCGGCGCTTCCAGAAGCCCGCCCGCGAAGCTGTCGTCCATCGCCGATTGTTCGTGCCCGAGAACCCCAGGAAGCAGCCTAACGACTGCGTCAACGCAAACGACGGCCGCGATCGCGCCGTTGGTCAGGACGTAATCGCCGATCGAAATTTCGCGATCGATCAGGTGTTCGATCACCCGGTGATCGATCCCCTCGTAGTGGCCGCAGAGGATGATGAGATGCGGCACCGCGGAAAATTCACCCGCCTGCAACTGGTCGAAGCGCCGCCCCTGCGGTGTCATGAGCACGACTGTGCTCTCTTCGGTGCGGAGCGATTCGACCGCTGCGAAAATCGGCTCTGGTTTCATCACCATCCCCTGTCCGCCACCAAAAGGCGCGTCATCCACGATGTGATGCCGGTCGCTCGTCCAGTCGCGCAGGTTGTGAATCTGGAGTTCGAGCGCGCCCGATTCCTGGGCCCGGCCCATCCTGCTTTCGCCTAACGGGACCCGGCAGACTTCGGGAAAGAGAGTAACGATATCGACGCGCACGTCGTTAATGCTCGTCTGCTTCGCCGGGCACGGCCGGGGCTGGATCGTTGCGAAATTCGCGATGCCGTATTTTGCCGCCGGCATGAGCAATATAACCGCCCATCCCCAGAACGACGAAAGACCAAAAGAGGGTCACGAGCGCTAATGCCTTGGCAGTTTTCGGCCACTTCAACGGCGCGAAAAGCGCGACCGCGGCCAGCCCGGCAAGGAGGTAAAACGCCCAGATGAGCTGATCGGCCCGGTGTTCGTGCACCTTCAACCAGGCTTGCCCCTGGTCATCGGCCATCGAGAGCACCCGGTCGTAGCCTTCCTCGCCAAAATACACCACCGGCCCGGCGATTGCACCGCAGAGGACGACGAGCGCGAGGGTCGCGATCTGAGCCCGCCGGCTTCTCTGGACGAGCGCGATAATCAGCCCGATGACGCCGACCGCGAGCCCGTAAACCGGGAGCGGATTGATCAGGACGTGGAGGTATTCGGGTTGACTGAGATCCTGAAGAAGTGTGGCGAACATCAATCTCTTTCGTTTCTAATCGCTGGTTCGTCTGGGTTCGCGAATCGGCGCATATTTTTTCCAATCGTAGGCGACAAAGTGCCACCACTCGGTCCGCATCCCATAAAAGCCGCCGTGGCGCATCGCCGCCTGCAGGATTTTGAGGTGACGTTGCACCTCCGGGTCGTCGCCACGGTAATGCAGTTTGGCCTCGGAAGTGAACTCGTCGAACGCCGTCGGCATGGCGACTTCCCGGCCTTTCTCATCGACCAGGGTGGCGTCCACCGCCACCCCCCAGGTATGGAGTGAGCCATTGCCGGCGAGCGGGTCCGCTACAAAAGCGCCATTGTGGGTGCGCTCCCAGAGTTCCACCTGTGCGGCCAGCGGGCGGTAGGCATCCCAGATCTTGAGTCCGTAATGGCGGGCGCGCAGAAACTGTTGCGCCTTAAGCAGGCGGGCGGCGGTTGTTGGCCTAACGAGCGCGGGCAGATCCGGCGGATAAAGTGCGCGCCCGGTAATGTTGCGCGGAGTGGCGTAACGCAGCTCGACGAGAATCGTCGGATCGGCCGAGCGGATATCGATCAGGTTGTCATAAGCCGGGGCGGCCGCGGCGCCGGAGGAGAAGAGAAGCGAAACGGCCACGGTCCAGCCGGAGAGTCGCACCAGACACTTCATTGAGGGGCGGGGGTGGGCGCGGGGGTGGGTGCCGGGGCCGATGGCACTTTGGCCAGCCGCTGCAGGAGAAGGCGCGCCGCCCCTTCCGGGATGTCGAAATGCAGATCGAGCGTCTCGTCTTTCTGCTCCACCTTTGGCGCCTCGGTCGAGAGGACGAAATCGGAGCCGGGAATCGTGAGCCAGCGGCCGGGTTCATTCTGCAGGCTGGCGGCCCAGCTCTTTGCCTTCGCGCTGTCGCCCGCTTTGACGATGAGATGCGCCTTGCTCGGCGTGGCCAGGCTCAGCTCCAGCGCGATTAATTTCGCCGCCTGCAAAAATTCCGCCGGCAGCATCGGGCTGAAGGAACTGGCGAGCTCGTTCGGGTCCCACGCCACCAGGCGCAGCGCGTTGCCCGGGTCGAGCCCCTGGAAGAGATCGAGCAAAGGATCGGTCGTCTTCAGGTCGGGCTCCGTCCCGAGTCGCACCTGGACCAGTTTATCAACTTCGCCTAACGAACCCACGGCGAGGGTCTTCGGTCCGAGTCGCGCGACCGAGACATCCGGGCGCTGGAAAACGACGAGGCCGGCGACGGTGCTTTTGGCGAAGCTATCGTCCTGGGTCAGGGTGCGGATGACCGGCGCGAGATCGCCGCGTGCTTCGACCAGGACATATTCTCGATTTGGACCGCGCCCGTCCGACGCGAGGGCGCGGGTGACGCGGCGTCCGCTCTCGGCCAGGTTGAGCGCCGGGGTGCGGGCGGCCGGACCGAGTAAACCGGCGGCAACTTTCTGCCAGAGTTCCGGCTGTTCTTCGCGCCAGCGATTGGTCAGCGGCGCTTCGTTGAACTGCTCAATGTCGAGAGAAAGAATGGCCAGCGTTTCGCGGGGCAGCCAATCCCGCTTCGTGGGCGACTTGGAAACAAGCGGCAGAATGATGGCGAGGAGCGCGAGGATGGAGACGATCGCAAAATAAAATTTTCGCAGCTCTTGTTTGTCGATATGGCGCGAGAGATCGGCCAGCTCGTTTTTGTGCTCGGCGTGGCGGTCGACCGCGGCCCGCCGCTGCTGCACCGCGGTCAGGAGATGCGGCGCGGTCGGCGGCGCGATGCCCTGGGAGGCGAGATGCCGGCCGATGTTAAGATAAGCCGGGTTCTTTTTTTCCTCGACCGTCTGGTGCTGTTGGCGCGCCTCTTTGACTTCTTCCTGCTGGGCGCGGGCGTTCTCGTTCAGGGCGCGATCGCGCGCTTCGAATTCGCCGCGCACGCGGGCGATGTTTTTTTCCGCCTGGGCCAGGAGCGCTTCGGCCGCCTTGAGTTTTTCGCTCGCATTGCGGCAGGCATCGGTACTCCCGAGCCGGGCTTGTGACATTTCCGCTTTCTCCCGCGGCAAGCGCGCGCGGTCGGAGCTGAGACGATCCATCTGCGCCTGCAAGTCCGCCGGAGGGGACTTCGCTTCCTGGAGGGCGGAAACCTTCTTCAACAATTCCCGGTCGGCCGCGTCGTTCTCGGAAATCCGGCGATCGACCGTGGTCAGCTCCTTGTTGCAACGCTCGGCGACCGTTTTCGCTTCGTCGCGCCGTTCCGCCAGCGGCCGCTTTTCTTCCTCGAGCTTGGCCAGCGCGGCCGTCTGTTCGCGCGAGTTTTCCTGGCGCTGGACGTCGATTTGCTTGAGGGCTTCCTCGATTTTCGCGATCCGGACCGCGACCTCTTTTTGTTCCTGCTCGAGCTTTTTCAGGGCGACAATCTCGTTCCGCACCTCGGGAAACTTGGCCGCCTCCGCAGTTCCTTCGCGCCCGAGGGCAATCTCCGATTTTTGCAGGAGACGCTTTTCGTGCTTGAGCGCCATGCGGGTTTTTTGCCGGCGCACTTTCAGCGTCAGCTCCCGCAGCCCGGTCGAAATAAAATTCACGGAGTAAAGTAAGCGTGGTTATTCCGCCGCGCTGCCTAACTTTGCCAGAACGCTGAAATCCTCCAGCGTGGTGGTGTCGCCGGTGACAGTTTTGCCGCTGGCGATTTCCTTCAAGAGACGGCGCATGATTTTTCCGCTGCGCGTTTTCGGAAGAGCCTCGGCGAAGCGCACTTCGTCCGGCTTGGCGATGGCGCCGATGTGCTGGCCGACATGGGCGCGCAGTTCCTCCTTCAGGGCCGGGGTCGGCTTGATCCCGCTCTTGAGCGTGACGAAAACGACCACCCCCTGGCCTTTCAATTCATCGGGGCGCCCAACCGCGGCCGCTTCCGCCACTCCCGCGTGGCTGACCAGCGCGCTTTCAATCTCCGAGGTGCCGAGGCGATGGCCGGCGACATTGAGCACGTCGTCGATCCGGCCCACGATCCAGAAATAGCCGTCCTTGTCGCGTCGCGCGCCGTCGCCGGTGAAATAACAATCCTTATATTCGCCCCAGTACTGCTTTTTGTAGCGCGCCTTGTCGCCGTAGATCGAGCGCAACATCGCCGGCCATGGTCGCCTAACGATCAATTTTCCGCCCACGTTTGGCGGCACTTCCTCGCCGGCCTCGTCCACCACCGCGGCGTCGACCCCAAAGAAGGGCAGGGTGGCGCTGCCCGGCTTGGTCGGGATCGCGCCCGGCAGGGGCGTGATCATGATGCTGCCGGTCTCGGTTTGCCACCAGGTATCGACAATCGGGCAGCGACCGCCGCCGACCGTTTTGTGGTACCACATCCAGGCCTCGGGATTGATTGGTTCGCCGACCGAGCCGAGCAGGCGCAAAGAGGTGAGGTCATGTTTCTTCACCCACTGGTCGCCCCAGCGAATGAAGGCCCGGATCGCGGTCGGCGCGGTGTAGAGAATGGTGACCGCGTATTCCTCGATGATCCGCCAGAAGCGGTCCGACTCCGGCCAATTCGGCGCGCCTTCGTACATCAACACCGTCGCTCCGGCGGCGAGCGGACCGTAAACGACGTAGCTGTGGCCGGTGACCCAACCGACGTCGGCGGTGCACCAATAAAGATCGTCTTCGCGCAGATCGAAAACGTATTTGCAGGTGCTGTGGATGCCGACCAGATAACCGCCGGTAGTGTGCAGGATGCCCTTCGGTTTGCCGGTCGAGCCGCTGGTGTAGAGAATGTAAAGCGGATGCTCGCTATCGAGCGCGACCGGCGGGCAATCGGCGTCGACATATTCGAGCTCGCGATGCCACCAGACGTCGCGGCCCGGCTCGATGTGAACTTCGTTCCCGGCCCGGCGGAAAACGATCACGCGTTTGATCGTGGTCTTGCCCGCAAGCGCCTGGTCGACGTTGTGCTTGAGCGGGACAACGGCTCCGCGGCGATAACTCCCGTCCGCCGTGATGACCGCGGTCGCGCCGCAATTCGCGATCCGGTCGCGAATGCTGTCGGCGCTAAAACCACCGAAGACGACCGAATGCACCGCGCCGATTCTGGCGCAAGCCAGCATCGCGATCGCCGCCTCCGGAATCGTCGGCAGGTAAATGATAACGCGGTCGCCTTTGCGGATTTTGTTTCGCTTCAGGACGTTGGCGAAGCGGCAGACATCGCGATGCAGTTGCTGATAAGTGAGGATGCGTTTCTCGCCCGGTTCGCCTTCCCAAATGATGGCCGCCTTGTTTCGGCGCGAGCCGTCGAGATGACGGTCGAGACAATTTTCCGAGACGTTGAGTTTGCCGCCGACGAACCATTTCGCGAAGGGCGCTTTCCACTCCAGCACCTTCTTCCACGGTTGCTGCCAGGTCAGCTCGCGCGCTTCGCGGGCCCAGAATTTTTCCGGCTGGCGAATCGATTCCCGATAGAGGCGACGGTATTGCTCGAGGCTGCCGAGCCGGGCCTTGGCCGCGAAGCCGCGGGCCGGTTTGAAGACGCGGGTTTCCTTGAGGTGGGACTCGATATTTTTTTCCATGAGCGCGGAATCACCCTAACCAGCCGTCGCGACTGGCTCAACGCAAAGTTCCCGCGTGGCGTGCGGGAGGATATTCTCCGGGGGAGCACGGGCTGCCAGCCCGTCCGTGGCTGGCTGTCAGCCGGCCACGTTTGCGCGCAAGCGCAACTCGTGTGGATCTCAGATGGCGGCCAAGTTTGGGGGAACCTCGAGCCTATCACTCCGCGCAGAAGGTTGGAGGCAGATTGCCTCCAACGACGGGCTGGCAGCCCGTGCTCCCCGGAGTTGCGGCGAAGCGCAGCCAAACTGCCATTTGAGTTCTCGACGACCCCGCCGATTTTCGGGGATGAGCGAACACGTTTACAAAAAGATCGAGTTAGTCGGTTCCTCCACGACGAGCATCGAGGATGCCGTCCAAAATGCGCTTTCCCTCGCCGCCAAGACCATCCGTCAGATGCGCTGGTTCGAGGTCGTCGAAACGCGCGGGCACATCGAGGAGAACAAGATCAATCACTGGCAGGTGACAGTGAAGGTCGGCTTCACCCTCGACAAGTAACCGGTCTAGCGGCGGCCGTGTCGGCCGCTTCTACGAACCGCCTTCAAATTCTAACGGGGAGAAATCCCCGCGGGCATCAGTCTTCTTTCGCGGTCTGATACAGCTTCATCGCGCCGTAGATCAGAATGGCGGGCTTAAACGCCATGAGGAAAAGGCGCAGGAACGCGCTGATGATCCGGAAAACGGGCAGCCGATCGATGATGAACCCAGCGGCGACACCGTAAAGGAGCGAACGCGTCGGGTTGGCCCGAACGAAGTCTTCGGTTTGGGAGAGGAGCTCGTCCCACTGGTCCTTGGTGTATTGAAGTCCCCGCTCAGCGATATCCCCGGAAGCTCCGGTCATTTGTTCCCTGTCCATATATGTATCTTTCGGATGTTGACGGCCTTTTGCGCGTCCTAAAAATCGTTAGCGCAATATCATCCAGATTGAGCGGGCCGCCACCCCGCCCGGAAAATCGGGCAGCCGCGGTGTCGCCTGGAAGCTTCCGGCGCGCCGGGTAGCCTTGAGGCAAAAGCGTCCCATCACCTCGAGGGCGCGTTCGTTCAGCCGGGTGCAATTGGTCGAGAGCAGGATCTTCGCGTCGCGCGCCGCCACCTCCAGGGCGGAAAGGAGGAGCTTTTCAAAATCATGTTCCACCTGCCAGGCGCGGCCGGTCTTGGAGCGCGAGAAAGTCGGCGGGTCGAGGATGATGGCGTCGAACTGTTCGCCTTTCCGCGCCAGCCGCGGCAGGACGGAAACGACATCGTCGGCCATGAAGCGGTGCCGGTCGGTCGCGAGCCGGTTAAGCATGAAATTGTCGCGACCGCGATTGAGCGATTTCTTGGAAAGATCGATGCTGAGCGTTTCCGCGCCGGCCATTCCCGCGACGACGGAGAAGGAACAGGTGTAGGCGAAACAATTGAGGAGCCGCCGTGGAGCAGCGCGGCGCACAAATTGGCGATTCTCGCGCTGGTCGAGAAAAAGACCGGTGGAATAACCGGCCCCAAAATCCAGCCCGTAACAAACGCTGCGTTCCAGGACCGTCGTTTGCAGCGACAAATCGGCTGGGCCGGAAAGAAGGACGGGGGGATTTCGTTCGTCGTTTTGCCTGGGCAAAAATCGGCCAAAAACGCGTTGCCACGGTTGCTCGGCGAGGAGGGACCACTCGCCCAGCTCGTGCAGGATTTCTTCCCGGGCGGACTCGTTTTTGTAGGAGACGATAACGTCGCCGCCGTAGCGCTCGACCCAGCCGCCCGCTTTGGTGCAAATGCGGTAGGCGGCGGTGTTCTCCGCCGCGAAATCGCGCACCAATCCAAAATCGATCCAGTCTTTCATCACTCGCGCGGCCCGCTTCTTGCCGCAGTAACCTCCCGCGGTAGAATCAGGGCGGCCATTATTCGTTCGCCGGTATTCTCAGGCGGTTTCCTTTGAAAAAGCAACAGATTACGGTGCGCGTTCCTGCCACCACCTCGAATCTCGGCCCTGGCTTCGATTGCCTCGGCGTGGCCTTGCAGCTCTACAATTTCGTCACCGTCACCCGTGCCGAACGGCTCCAGGCCGGGACGATGGCGCAACAGGCGGCGCGCCGATTTTTCAGCGCGGCGCGCTCCGAACCGTTCGCTTTTTCCTGTACGGTTGCCGGTGAAGTGCCGCGCTCGCGCGGTCTCGGCAGCAGTGTCACCATCCGCCTCGGCGTCCTCCACGCCCTCAATGCGCTGGTCGACCGGCCGCTCAAGCGGGCGCAGATTTTCGGGCTCTGCGCCGAACTCGAGGGGCATCCCGATAACGCCGCCCCGGCCGAGTTTGGCGGCTTTGTCGTGGCCCGAAATAATCGCCACCAGAAATTCCCGCTCGATCGCCGGCTTCACTTCGTCCTCCTCATTCCGGCCTTCGAAATCAAGACCGCGGAAGCGCGGCGGGTTTTGCCTAACGAAATCGATCGCTTGCGCGCAGTCGAGTCCTGCGGCAACGCTTGTCTCATCACCGCCGCTCTCGCCAGCGGCAACTACGAAAACCTCCAGGGGACCTTGATCGATCATTTGCACCAGCCTTTTCGAGCAAAGTTCGTTCCTTTCCTCGATCGCGTCATCACCGCCGCCGAGAAAGCCGGCGCGCTCGGCGGTTTCCTCAGCGGTTCCGGTTCGACCATTGCCTGTCTCACCCTGCGTTCGCCTGAGGAGGTCGCCGCCGCCATGCTCGAGGCTTCCGGGTTGACCGGCGCGGAAACGCGCGTGACTGCGGCCGATAACGACGGCGTCCGCATCGTCATTTCGATCCTCGCTCCCGATGCGCCGCTGGCTTGAAAATCTCGAGCAGTTTGCGATCGACGTCATCCTCGGGCGGCAGCACGGGGCGCGTGCGACCATGCTGCGCGGGCTGCTTTTCGTCCTGTCGTTAGTCTACGCCCGCATCGTCCAGCTCCGGCTATTTCTTTACCGTAAACGCATCCTGCGCGAGCGCGCCCTTGGCTGCCTCGTTATCAGCATCGGCAACCTCACCGTCGGCGGCACGGGCAAGACGCCGATCGTGGAGAAATTTGCCCGCGCCCTCCAGGCCGGCGGCCGGCGTGTCGCCATTCTTAGCCGCGGCTACAAGAGCGTGGCGAAACCTTCCAAGCGCAGCTGGTTCGATCGCATTCGCGGAGTGGCGCCCGATCCGCCGCGGATTGTCTCCGACGGCCAATCGCTCCTGCTCGACTCGCTGACCGCTGGGGATGAGCCCTACATGCTGGCCAATAACCTGAAGGACGTCATCGTTCTGGTCGACAAGGACCGGGTGAAAAGCGGGCTGCACGCCATTCGCGAGATGAAAGCCGACACTTTGCTGCTCGACGACGGCCTGCAGTATCTTCATCTCAAGCATCGGCTCGACATTGTCCTGATCGATCGGCAAGCGCCGTTTGGGAATGAATTCCTCCTTCCGCGCGGCACCCTGCGGGAGCCGCCGCGCAATCTGCGCCGCGCCAGTTACATCTTCATCACCAAAAGCACGGGCGAGCCTAACGACGAGCTGATCGCCCGCATCCGGCACTACAATCGCACGGCCGAGATCATCGAGTGCGCGCATCAGCCGCTTTATTTGCAGCATGTCTACAGCGCGGAGCAACTGCCGCTCGACCGCCTGACTGGCACTTACATCGGCTCCTTTTGCGGCATCGCCGCCCCGGAGAGTTTCGAGGACGGTCTGCGCAAACTCGGAGCCCGAATCGAGCTGGCGAAACGTTTCACCGATCACCATCGCTACAGCGAGGCGGAACTGCAGAGCTTCATCAACCGCTGCATTCGGCGCGACGTCGACATGATCGTGACCACGGAAAAGGACGCCGTTCGGTTTCCTCGCCTGACGAAACCGGAAGTGCCGATTTATTTTTTGCGGGTCGAAATCCTGATCCTGAGCGGGCACGAGACCTGGGAACATTGCGTGGCCCGCATCTGTCAGCCACAACCGATGCTTTCGCCGGAGAGATTTTTTTCTTAACCACGGATTGCACGGATGACACGGATAGGAGAGCGCTGTAGCGGCGGTCTGTGACCGCCGAAAGGTTGCCATGGCATCGAGCCCTCGGCGGTCATAGACCGCCGCTACAGGTGCCAGATCGCAACACTTCCTTTTCCATCGGTGAAATCCGTGTCATCCGTGGTTAAACAATGAGCAAGAAAGCCCAACTGGTTGTCGCAAACCGCACCCTCGCGGTCTCCAATCTCGACAAGGTTCTCTGGCCCAAGGCCGGTTTCACCAAGGGCGAGATGATCCACTACTACATCCAGATCGCGCCCGTCCTGCTCCCGCACCTGAAGGACCGGCCGCTGACGATGAAGCGTTATCCCAACGGGGTGGACAAAGAATTTTTCTACGAAAAGAATTGCCCGACGCATCGGCCGAGCTGGGTCAAGACGGCTAAGGTTTGGAGCGAAGGCAACAATCGCGACATGCATTATTGCCTGGCCCAGGACCTCCCCACGCTGGTCTGGGCGGCCAACCTGGCCGACATCGAGCTGCACACTTCGCTCTCGCGCAAAAAAGATGTGAAAAAGCCGACGATGATGGTCTTCGATCTCGATCCCGGCGCCCCGGCCGACATCGTGCAGTGCTGCCAGGTCGGGCTGTGGCTGCGCGAAATTCTCGAGGCGATGAAATTGAAGAGCTTCGCCAAGACTTCCGGCTCCAAAGGCCTCCAGCTTTACGTCCCGCTCAACACCTCGGTCACCTACGACCAGACCAAGGCCCTCTCCCACGCCTTGGCGGAATATCTCGAGCGCGAGCATCCGAAACTGGTCGTCTCGAAGATGGCGAAGGCCTTGCGCAACGGAAAAATCTTTGTCGACTGGAGCCAGAACGACGAACACAAGACGACCATCTGCGTTTACTCGCTGCGGGCGAAAGACGAGCCGACCGTTTCGACTCCGGTGACGTGGGAAGAAGTGGAAGAGACGGTGAAAAAAAAGAAGGCGAAGCAGCTTGTCTTTCACTGTGAACAAACCCTCAAGCGGGTGGAAAAGATGGGCAACCTCTTCGGCGAGGTCGAAACATTAAAACAAAAGTTGCCGAAAAAATGGGAGCTGTAGGGTAGCGCAAGCGTCCAGCGAGCAGCCCCCACATCCGGCCCCCGGGAAGCGTGCGCAACCCAGCC
>JBBPZS010000004.1:0-2434 GCA_038198605.1 Chthoniobacterales bacterium
CGAGACTCCGTCGAGCCGGTGGGACGACCGTTTCTTCGTCGCCGCGGCGCACCCCACGGCTCGACGGAGTCTCGCCCTACCGTGTAGGCCGGGGTTCAGCACCCCCCAGCTGCAACAGGGTCGAACTGAGCGGCGAGCCCGGATCAAAGCCCAAGGCGTTAACCGGTTAACAAAAGCATCGTATTTTCCTGTTGACCGGTTTCCGGCAATCGCGCACTCTCGGCGCCACAACCACCGCAAATGAAAAAAACCAACTCAGCCTTCACACTCATCGAACTCCTGGTCGTGATCACGATCATCGCCATTTTGGCCAGCATCGCGCTGCCGGTCTTTAACGGAGTTACGGAACGCGCCAACCAAACCAAGGACCTCTCCAACGCGAAACAAGTCGGCGTGGCGTTGAAACTCTTTGCCAGCGACAACAACGGCTTCTTCCCGTCGAAGGCGCCGGCTCTCGATTACAACAACCAAGTTGACACCTTGCCGACTCTCTCAAACGACGCCTTCTGGTGGCTCTTCCCCAACTACCTTCAGAGCGAGGACGTCTTCACGGTCGCTTCCTCGAAGTGGACGCCGAAGAATCCGGATAACAAGATTGATCCTGCAACTTCTGGAACGCGGACCGAAACTCTCAAGGCAGGGGAAAACACCTACGCCTACGTCGCCGGCCTGACCGATACCTCCAATCCGGCCTTCCCGCTCGTCGCGGACGGCTTCAGCACCAGCATTCCGACCTACGACACCAACAAGTCGAACAAGGGCGGCGTCTGGGCGGCCAAAAAAGCGATCGTCATTTTCGCCGACGCCAGCGGTCAGATCATGAAAGTGGATGCCACGACCAAGACCGTCATTCGTCCGGGCAACACGACCGGCCTCTTTGTCGCGGGCACCGACTGGCTCGACGCGACCAACAACCCGGTCCTGAACCCGCAATAAGCGGCCCGGTTAACTAACCGTAGATTCAAATTCACCATCGCGGACGCGGGTTCTCACCTGCGTCCGCGTTTTGGCTTCTGCCACCCGGCGGATCACTTTGCCGTTCGCATTCAAGGTGATGCTGTAGCCGCGCTCGAGGGTCGCCTGCGGGCCGAGGATGCGGAGCATTCCCGCCACCCGGTCCCAGCGCTCGCGCACTTCCGTTAGGCGCTGTTTCGCGCACTCAGCGAGACGGCGACGAATTTCCTGCAGGCCCTGGCGGCGGGCAGCCAGTTCCCGGGCGGGATTGTGTGCCTTTAGGGCCAGGAGAGCATTCGTTAGGCGCGTTCGCTCCTGGGTGCGCCTTCGTTCCAGCGTGCGCGCGATCGATTCCTTCGCGAAATCGAGCTGTTGCTGAGAGTCGCGCAGCCGGCCACTTAGTTCGCGGAGTAGCGCCTTCTCTGAGGCCGCACTCAAGCGGCTGCGGGCCCGGGCCACAAACTCGCGCCAGCATTTGCCGAGACAATTTTGCAATTCGCGCACCCGCCGGTCCAGATCGCGCACATCGGGCACGATCAGCTCCGCCGCTGCGCTCGGAGTCGGCGCGCGCAGGTCGGCGACAAAATCCGCGATCGTGAAATCGACTTCGTGGCCTACCGCCGAGACCACGGGAATGGCCGAGTGGAAAATCGCCCGGGCCACGATTTCTTCGTTGAACTCCCAAAGGTCCTCGATGCTCCCGCCGCCTCGCGCCACGACCAGGACGTCGAGCGTTTTCCAAGCCTCGTTAGGCGCGCTCAGCTCGCGAATTGCAGTCGCAATCTCGAGGGCGGCGCCGGTGCCCTGCACCCGCACCGGGCTGATCAGGATCTCGACGTTCGGCGCGCGCCGTTGCAAGACGTTTAGAATATCCTGGATCGCTGCGCCGCTGGCCGAGGTGACGATGCCGATGCGGCGCGGGAATTTCGGAAGCACGCGTTTCCGCGCCTGCACGAAAAGGCCTTCCGCCTCCAGTTTCCGCTTCAGCGCTTCAAACTTTGCCTGCAACAGACCCAGCCCGCGCGACTGCAGGATTTGGACGTTGAGCTGATACTGCCCGCGCGCTTCGAAGACCGTGACGCCGCCGTAAACCTGGACCTGCATGCCGTCGGTGAGCGGGCCGGGGACAGGCGGCAGGGTGTTGCGAAAAATCACGCAGGAGATCGCGGAGCGCTGGTCTTTGAGGGTAAAATATTGGTGGCCGGAAGGATGTTTCTTGTAGTTAGAAATTTCGCCCTGCACCCAGACCGCGCCGAAGCGTGTCTCGAGCAGCCCGCGGATGGAACGGGTCAACTCCGCGACGGAGAAAACCTTCGCGACGTTGGGAAAAAGATCGGCCGAGGGCTCCATCACGTCTTCCTTTATACACGGAACCGTCTGCGAGCGAATCTCGGGTAGGGTGGGCGTCCCGCCCGCCGGTTTTCGCGTCTCGCGAAAACAATCTTTTCAAGTGTGCGAGCGCGAGACGCCCTCGCCGGCG
>JBBPZS010000005.1:0-12135 GCA_038198605.1 Chthoniobacterales bacterium
CGCGACGCTCTGCGACCCGCGGCCGTGGGATCTGCCCGCACGTGAACTCGCCGCGTTCCTCATCCCGCCCTACGCAGAGCGAAGCGTCTACAAATGCATCGCTTCTCTTGCGCCCAACCCCGCCGCCTGCTTTTCTAGTGCGCCTTCATGAACCTCACCCAAGTCGTCGAAGCACTCCTGATCAGCGCGCAAAAACCGCTGACCGCGCGCGAGCTGGTCGTCGCGATCAAAGGGGCGGGGGCCGAAGACGAGCTCACCCCTAACGAATTTGCCAAAACGAGCGAGGCCGAGGTCGCCGCTGCGCTCGAGCAGTTGAAGATCGAATACATCGAGCAGCAGCGCGCCTTTCAGCTCCTCGAGAAAGCGGAAGGCTGGCAACTGGCGAGCGACCCGCAATTTGCCCGCTGGGTGCGGCAGCTTTTCCCGGCCGCCAAACCGTCCCGTCTTAGCCCGCCCGCGCTCGAGACCCTGGCCATCATCGCCTACCGGCAACCGATCACCCGGGCCGATGTCGAAGCCGTCCGCGGCGTCGCGATCGATAGCGTGCTCCAAACCATCATGGAGCGCGGGTTGGTGAAAATCGCGGGCCGGGCCGAGATCCCGGGGCGCCCGTTGCTCTACGAAACGACGCAATTTTTTCTCGAGCATTTCGGTTTGCGTAATCTCGACGAACTCCCGAACTCGGAGGAACTGAAGCGGCGCGATTTGCCCAAGGCGCCGGTCCCAGCTGCGAGCGAAACGCCGGAATTAATCCAAACTGAAGCCCCGGAAACGGCGGAGGATGCAGTGCCGGCCGAAACCGAAAGCCAACCGGCCGATTCTTCGCCAGCAGTTGAAGCGTGACATTTCCGCCGGGAAAGCGATTCTCCCGTTAAATATCCTACGATGAACAAAACTCTTAGATTTCTTGGAACGCTGCTCGCAGCGCTGATGCTGTTCGGACTGACCGGCTGCGGGAGCTACAACAAGCTCGTCACGCTCGAGAATAACGTGAACAAAAAGTGGGCCGACGTGCAGTCGGTCTATCAACGCCGGGCCGATCTGATTCCAAATCTCGTCAGCACGGTGCAGGGCGCGGCGAACTTCGAGAAGTCGACCCTGACCGAGGTGACGAACGCGCGGGCCAGTGTCGGGCAGGTGAAACTCGATCCGAACAAGGCGCCGACGGACGCGGCTCAGCTCGAACAATTCCAAGCCGCGCAGGGGCAACTGAGCAACGCCCTCTCCCGCCTGCTGGTGGTGAGCGAAAATTACCCGCAACTTCGCGCGACCGAATCTTTCCAGGCGCTGCAGGCGCAGCTCGAAGGGACGGAGAACCGGATTTCGGTGGAGCGAAACAATTTCAACGCCGCGGTGCAGGAGTACAACACCTACATGGAGAGATTCCCGACCAACATGCTGAACAAGATGTTTGGCTTTAAAGAGCGGCCATTCTTCACCGCGCAGCCGGGGAGCGAGAAAGCGCCGGCGGTGAAATTTGATTTCGGAAGTCCCGCGCCTGCTCCGGCCGCGACTGCCGCAGCGACGCCGTAGGATTGTGTCCGCGGGCCGCGAGCGCTCGGGGTGGAAGATGACGCGACTGCGTTCATGGTTTGTCTTCCTCGCGATTTTCGCGGGGATGATCGGCGCGCTGGAGGCGGAGACGATGCCGTCGAAACCGGATCGTTATTTCAACGACTACGCGGGCGTGGTCGACCAGGCGACGGCGGCGGAGCTGAACGAAGAGCTGGCGCAATTTGAGCGTGACACTTCGAATCAACTCCTGGTCGTGATTTACCGCTCGATGCAGAGCGAATCATCGGTCGCCGACTACACCCAGCGCATCGCGCAAACCTGGGGCGTCGGGCAAAGAGGCCGCAACAACGGCGCCGTCCTTTTCGTTTTCGTGGCCGATCACCAGATGTTTATCCAGACCGGTTACGGGCTCGAAGGCCCGCTCCCGGATGCGACCGCGTTCAACATCACGCACAACGTCATCGCGCCGCATTTTAAGAAGGAGGATTACACCGGCGGCCTAAAGGCGGGCGTGACCGCGATGATGCAGGCGGTGCGCGGGGAATACAAAGGCACCGGCAAAACTCGCAAAGAGGAAGGTGGGAATTCGTCGCCGATCCCGGTCGGGCTGATTTTTTTCCTGATCATCATCATTTTCATCATCGCCTCGCGTTTCGGTCGCAAGAAGAAGCGCGGCTACGGCTACAGCGGCTGGGGCGGGCCTTATATCGGCGGCTTCGGCGGCGGCGGCGGCAGTTCCGGTGGAGGCGGCGGAGGTTTCAGCGGATTTGGCGGCGGAGGCGGAAGTTTTGGCGGCGGCGGTGCGGGATCGAGTTGGTAAAATTATGCGAACAAAAGAATTCATCGAGAAGCTGGAACATGCGCGCATCAGTAAAGCGATTGCCGGTGCCGAAGCGACAACCTCAGGCGAGATTCGCGTCTTCGTGCAGCATGGTGACGTGCCCGATCCAGTCGGCGCCGCGCGAGAACAATTTGCTCGGCTCGGCATGACACAGACCCGCGAGCGAAACGCGGTCCTCATCTTTGTCGCGCCCCGCGCGCAGAAGTTCGCGGTCATTGGGGACAAGGGAGTGCACGAGAGATGCGGCGATCCTTTCTGGCAGACTCTGACCGGGGCGATGCGGACGCATTTCCAGGCGCAAAATTTCACCGACGCGGTCGTGCACGCGATCCGCGAAACCGGTCAGCTTCTGGCGGCGCACTTCCCGCGGCGGCCGGACGATCGGAACGAGCTTCCGGATACGGTTTTGGAGAGTTAGCCCGCCCACTTGCATTGCGGGCGTGATGGTGTTCATTCCCCGTCCCGCAGCGAGTTTTTATACACGTTGCGCCGTTGGTCCCTGGGTTTCCGTTTCATGACGTGAAACCGCGCTCGCCAGGGGGAACCCGGCGCTTTAGGAGTTTCGGATTTCGGATTTCAGGCATCGGTCTTTCACCGCGCGTGTCTCCGCTCTCCGTATTTAAAGCTATGTCAGTTCGTTACGGTCGTTTTGAAATGCCCAAGACCCTCGTCAAAGACGAGGCGTCATCCACTGAAACCTACGCCAAGTTCGTCGCTGAGCCTTTTGAAGCCGGCTACGGACACACGGTCGGAAATTCGCTTCGCCGCGTCCTCCTTTCCTCACTCGAAGGCGCCGCCATCACCGCGGTGAAAATCACCGGCGCCCAACATGAATTCGGCACTCTCCCGAGCGTGGTCGAGGACGTGACCGACATCGTGCTCAACCTCAAGCGGGTGAAGTTTAAGGCCACCGATCACGAGGCGCGCAAGCTCGCTCTGACGGTGAACAAGGAAGGGGAAGTGACCGCCGGCGACATCACGCTCGTCCAGGGTTACGAGGTGCTAAACCCCAAGCAGATCATCTGCACACTCGACAAGAAGCACAAATTTGAAGCCGAGCTCGACGTTCGCGTTGGCCGCGGTTTTGCCACGGGCGATGAAAACAAGCGGCCCGATCAACCACTCGGTCTGATCCCGATCGACTCCATCTTTTCCCCGGTGACCCGGGTGAAGTACGCGGTTGAAAACACCCGTGTCGGTCAGCGCACCGACTATGACAAGCTGATCCTCGAAGTTTGGACCGATGGCCGGCTTACCCCGGACGACGCCTTGCTCCAGTCCTCTGCGATTCTGCGTCATCACCTCGATGTCTTCGTCAACTTCAACGAAGACGTGATCGAGTTCGACGAAACGCCTGCCGGCGTGAGCGAGGAAAACGTCAAGCTGAAGAAACTGCTCAACATGAGCGTGAACGAAATCGAGCTCAGCGTGCGCGCGGCCAATTGCTTGAACAACGCCAACATCACCACCGTCGGCCAGCTCGCGCAAAAGACCGAGGCGGAGATGCTCAAGTATCGCAACTTCGGCAAAAAATCGCTCAACGAGATCAAGGACAAACTCCTCCAGCTCGGTCTCGGGCTGGGCCAGAAGTTCGATCCGGGTCTGGTCGAGATTCCGCTCAATGTCGACGGTGCCAATGGCTCGTCGGCGGACGAAGAATAAATCGTTAGGGAAAATTTTCGCCGGGAGTAAGCAGCTATGAGGCATCAAAAGAAAACCGTTAAATTAGGCCGCACCGCCGAGCATCGGAAAGCGCTGCTCGCTAACCAGGTCTGCAGCCTGATCGAGCATCAGCGGATCAAGACCACCCTGGCCAAGGCCAAGGCGGTTCGGCCCTTGGCCGAAAAAATGGTGACGTTAGGCAAGAACGGCTCGCTCCACGCGCGCCGCACTGCCCTCGCCGTTTTGCGGCAGAAGGACGCGGTCAAAAAATTATTCGACGACATCGCGCCGCGGAGCGCGGAGCGCAAAGGCGGCTACACCCGCATCATTAAGCTCGGCCAGCGCAAGAGCGACTCGGCTCCGGTTGCGTTCCTGGAATGGGTCGACGCCGCGGAGGTGGTGGTGGAGGAAGCGACGCCCGCGGAAAAGGGCAAGAAAAGCAAATCCGCCAAGACCGAGGCCGCTCCCGCCGCCGAGAAAAAGTCCGCCGGCAAGGCGAAGAAAAGCGAGCCTAACGACAAGAAAAAAGACGCGGAAGAATAGCGCTTCCTGCGTCCCGTTTTCGATACGCCCGCATCCCGCCTTCGTGACAACGAGGGCGGGAGCGCGGCCGATCGCGTTTTCATAAACTCATCCTCGCGTGTGAGTTAAAAGCAGTCATGACCGGGTGGCACGGGGACTGCATAAGAGATTGGTGTTCAAAGAAAGGACGCCATGACAAATCCAACTCAAGCCACACTCCTGCACGAAGAAAGCACCTACCAACTCCTGGTTGAATCCGAGGAGAAAGGGCGCGGAGTTTTCGAAGCCTTCGTCTATCTCCTGCTCGTCCTCGCCACCGTCGCGGCGATCGTGCAGTTCGGCCGCGAGCCGATCAGGATCGCCGAGATCGGGGTGAACTACGCGGAGAAGATCGCCGCCGTTTACCTCTGAACGCTCGCTTAGCGGCGCAACATCGTTAGGCGCCAGGTCAGGGTGCCATCGGCCGCGATCTCGAGGTGCGCCACGCTGGCCGGGGCTCCGCGGTTGGGACGGGTGACGCAGCCGGGGTTAAGAAAGAGCACGCCGCCTTTACGTTCGTGGCGCGGCACGTGGGTATGAGCGTGCAGCAGAACGTCGACCTTCTCCGGCGCGTGCGCGGGCGGGAGATGCTGGAGGCGGAAACGGAGGCCGTTCCGGGTCAGGTCGACGACGATGGGCCATTCGTAATTCCCGTCGCAATTGCCGCGCACGAGCGTGAGCGGTGGCCCGAGATTTTCCAGACTAACGAGCAGGCTCGGCGCGCAGACGTCGCCCAGATGCCAGATCTCGTCCGCTCCCTCCGCCAGCGCCTCGAGGTCGGCGGGAAGATGATTGTGCGTGTCGGCGAGGACGAAAATGCGCAGCGGCCGCGACGACATGTGCAAGGAAAGTGCGTCGGGGAAACGAAGGAAGCAAGGCAGTGCCCGCCGCTGCCAATGTAGACGCTTCGCTCGGCGAAGCGCGGGGGCAAGCCCGGTTGCCACTTTGCTCTCCGCTCCGAATCAACACCCGCGCTTCGCCGAGCGAAGCGTCTACATTGCCCGGTGGCGGGCGCCGCGGGGGTGGCGCGCGAAGCTGCGGTCAGCGAACAATTTTTCCGATAAACGGAATCCCACTCGACCGAGACCTCAGGCCTGCTCCTTCAACTGCGTCTGCTTTTCAAAAACTCACCGCTCTAGTAGCCATCCGGAACCAGATCCGGCCCGACCACCTCCGGCCCGGTCAGGATTCGCGGGCTCGTTTTCGAGCCGGTAAGCTGGCCGTCGGCTGCGTTGTCGGGCGTGTGTAGGAAGCTGGCGTGATACCAGACGACGGAATCCTCGTTGCGGAGCGATTCGCCGGTTAGGAATTGGTCGAGGTCGGCTGCGGTCGGATCGAAAAAGTCGTGTCCATCGTCGATTTCGGCCGCCAGATTGGTGGGCCCGTCGTGCCAATGCAGGAACCACATGTCGCCGCCTGCGTAAGCATCGGCCACGCCGTCGTTAGGCCCGGGATAGAGGAAGTAACTGCGTTTGCCGCCGCGAATTCGATAATACTTCGCCGCGCTCCCGGTCCGGTAAATTTTCCGCTCAGTTGCGAGTCGGATATCGTTTCGGTCGGGCTTCGCGCCGAGCGGAAGTTCATAAATTTGATTGCTCGTCCCGTCGACATCGAAATCAAAACGGAAGTAAGCGTGGTGCGTGTGGTCGTAGCAGGTGCAGCTATTGGCGGTCGCACCAAAACCGAAACGTGGATGGATCGTGCCGTTGAGATCGAAACGCCACTCGTGGACGTAGCGATACCAGCCTGCTTCCACCTCGGTCACGAGCACGACTTCGGTCCCTTCGCGATAAAGGGCTACGCCGCGAAAATTACCGGCGTCATTTCCAGTCTCCACCTGGGTCGTGGCCGGCGTCGTGCCGCAGTCGCGGAAGCCCGGCGCGCCCGCGATATCGGTCCCGTCGGCCTGGAACATTCCCTCCTGATATTGCCAGTCCCGATATGGACCGCATTCGTCGTTGCCGTATTGCACGTTCAAAATCGGCACATGCGCCCGCTTCAGAACGGAGCGGCCCTTGTATTTCACGTCGCGGATCTCGATTGCAGAAGCGTTCGTGCCCGAGGAAATCGAAGGACGCAGGACCAGCATGTCCCAAAGAACCGTGCCGTTGCTGTCGAGGACGGTGAGTTGATATTGCCCGGCGGTTCCGCGCTGGGTGGTGGACTGCCCGGCCTCGGGGTTCCCACAAGTCGCCTCGTCGATCGCGCTCGCCTCACGCGGCGCGCGGCCCGGGTAACGCACGACGCTGTTCGTGCCCAAATTCACTCCGACAATCTCGTGCCGGAGATTTTCGACGCCCGGTCTGGGAAGGAACCCGACATTCACAATCCGGTCCTCTATCCGGCTACCATTCGCGTTCAGCTTCTGGACCGGCGGCATGGGACGGTAAGTAGTGGCCTGGCCGGCCAAAAGAGCGGAGTGAAAACTCGGATCGTTCGTCAGCACTCCGACCGCGTCTTGGAACTCGGCATCATCCACCGTCGTAGGCGTCCAATCCGGTTCGACCCGCGCCTGCGCCGCGCCCGGTTCGCCTAACGATCCTTCCGCGACAATTGTCCGCCGCTGGGTGTAATCAAAATAAACCGCGCGAAAGCCACTCTCATTCGACTCGATCGTTTCGGTATACAGATGCCGATAGTTGGATCCCTTTAAAAGCGCTGCCAGCGAAGTGGACTGCGGAAGCATTTTGTCGACCGCATCCAATTGCGCCGGCGTGATCCCGACCGGCACAACTCTTATCTGGACCGACGCGGCATCGTTAGGCGCGGCGCGCAGACTGGTGAGAGCGGCGACAACGCCAAGCGCAAGAAGGAGACGGCAATTTCCAATCGGAGAAGTAATCATAGTGAGAGTGGTGTGGAGAAATGAAAAGCAATTCTCGACCGCTGACCATCATAATCTCGCGTGATCCTTTGCGTCCTTTGTCTGAGGCGTTAGGGTAGCGCCTGTGTCTTTCAACAACTTCGGGCTTTCCCCGGAAGTCGTGCGGGGAACACAGGCGATGGGCTTTACCGAGCCGACGCCGATCCAGCTCCGCGCATTTCCAATCATTTTATCCGGTAAAGATTTAATCGGCACCGCGCAAACCGGGACAGGTAAAACCGCCGCCTTCGCGCTGCCGATCATGACCTTGCTGGCCAAGCACGGCGCTTTTCGCTGTCTCGTGCTGGAGCCAACGCGCGAGCTGGCGGCTCAGGTCGAGACGGCCTTTCGCGATTACGGACGCTTCACCGACTTGCGCGTTTCGGTCGTGCACGGTGGAGTGGGCTACGGCAAACAGAAGGAGGAGGCTGCCGCCGGGACCGATATTGTCTGCGCGACGCCCGGCCGTTTGCTCGATCTGCTCGAGCAGCGCGCGATGAATTTCCGCAACGTCAACATCCTCGTGCTCGACGAAGTGGATCGCATGCTCGACATGGGCTTTCTCCCCGACGTGCGGCGGATTGTGGATCAGATCTCGACCGACCGGCAGACTTTGCTTTTCTCAGCCACGCTTCCGCCGGAGATCGAGCGCTTGGCCGCCTGGGTCCTGCGCGAACCGGAAGTGATCGAGATCGGCGCCCGGCGTTCCCCGGCCGAGACCGTCACCCACGCCGTCTACCCGGTCGCGGCGGAACAGAAATTCGATCTGCTCATGGCCCTGCTCGAGCGGACGAATTTTGACAGCGCGCTCATTTTTTCCCGGACGAAACACGGAGCCGATCGCATCGCTTCGCAGCTCAAGCAGGCGCGGCATTCCGTCGCCGTCCTCCATTCCAATCGCACTCAACGCGAGCGGGTCGAGGCGCTGGAAGGATTCAAGAGCGGGAAATACGAAGTCATGGTCGCGACCGACATCGCCGCTCGCGGCATCGACATCGCCGGCGTCAGCCATGTCATCAATTACGACGTGCCGGAGCATCCGGAAGATTACGTCCATCGCATCGGCCGGACCGGCCGCGCTCAAAAAGTTGGCGACGCCTTTACCCTCATGAACGGCGAGGAACTGCCCGCGCTACAGGCAATCGAACGCTTCATCGGACAAAAAATCCCGCGCCTCAAGATCGAGAATTTCCCTTACATCTACACCGTCCTCTTCGAACCGGAGACGGCCGGCGGCAAGCGCGCCATCGGCGGCGGCCGGACCCATCGCGGCTATTCCTTCGGCCGGCGCCGTCGTTAGGCGCTGTAGCCGCCTCTCTGTGAGAGGCGCGGGGGCAAGTCCCCTCAGTATCGTGGTGCAACCGAGTCTGCCCCGCGCTTCGCCCGGCGAAGCGGTCACAGGCGATGCACCCTTACCTGACTTTCCCCCTCTTCGCGGAACGAAATCTGAATTCCCTTTTTATAACCAGGACGCACCATGGATTGACTCGCGCCAGCGGCCTGCGCGAGACTGCGGCGATGGAATGCCCGATGAATCACGAGCGCGCGCCGCAGTATTACGGCGATTACCTCGGGATCGAGCGGCTGCTTGAGCTGCAGAAGCCGCTCAGCCTGCAGGAAGGAAAGCTGATCGCGCACGATGAGATGCTTTTCATCATCATCCATCAGGCCTACGAACTCTGGTTCAAACAGATCCTGCACGAAATCACGGCCTGCGGTGAAGTCTTGAGCAAACCGGCGGCGGACGACGACGGCCCGGACATGAACGTGGTCGTGCACCGCTTCAAACGTGTGGTGGAAATCTGGAAGCTCCTCAACCACCAGGTCGATGTCCTCGAGACGATGACCCCGCTCGATTTTCTCGAGTTCCGCGAGCTGCTCCACGGCGCGTCCGGGTTCCAAAGCAAGCAATTCCGCGAGATCGAGGCGTCGTTAGGCCTGAAGATGGAAAACCGTTTCCGGCCCGACTACTACAAACACACCGAGCTGGGCGGTTTTAACCAGCAGGACTTTGCCGAGATCACCGAGTTTGAACAAAAGCCGAGCATCCTCGAGCTGGTCGAGAACTGGCTCGAACGGATGCCCTTCTTCGAGGAGGAATTCTGGAGCGACTGGAAGGATACGCCTAACGAATCAGTGTCGCAGCCGGGGCGCTCACCTTTCTGGAATCGATATCGCCTCCTCTACGAGCAGAGCCTCTCCGAGCGCGACGACAAACCGGACTTACTCGGGAAATTCGACGACATCTTTTTCAAGACCGGCTGGGGAGCCTTCCGTCCGACCGCCTTACGCGCCGCGCTCTTCATCATGCTTTACCGCGATGAGCCGATGTTCCGGCTTCCTTTTGCCCTCCTCAACTCGCTCATCGAGATCGACGAACAACTGGCCACCTTTCGCTATCGTCACCTGCAAATGGTCCGGCGCATGATTGGCACGCGAGTGGGCACCGGCGGCAGCAGCGGCGAGCAATACCTGCAGGGCGCGGTCAATCGCAATTACATCTACAAAGAGCTGGCCGGCGTCATCACCTTCCTGATCGAGCGCCGCCATTTGCCGGCCCTACCCTCGCGCTTGCGTCAGGCGTTGCGCTTCAGTTTTACAAGTACTTAATTAGCACGCAGATTTGAGATTTCGACGACTGTTTTTGTTGCTTGTGTTTTCCCCACGCGGCATTACAAACGCCGCATGTATCCCTCGCAAGTCGACCCCGAGGGAGACGTCAGCTCCTTTCATTCGACCCGCTGGACGCTGGTGCTCGCCGCCGGCGACGACGAGGCTGCCACCCAGCAGTCACTCAGCGCGCTCTCCGAGCTCTGCCGGATTTATTGGCGGCCGCTTTATCTTTTTCTGCGCCGTCAGGGCCATGCCCCGGCCGACGCCCAGGATCTGACCCAGGGCTTTTTCGCCGACCTCATCGAGAGCCGCTCCTACGCCCGGGCGACGCAGGAAAAAGGCCGGTTCCGTTCCTTCCTCCTCGGCGCCTTGAAACATTTCGTGGCCGATGAGCATGATCGGGCGCACGCCCTCAAGCGCGGCGGCGGAAAACTGTTCCAGCCGCTTGACGAGGAAGCGCTCCAGGAAATCGAGAGTCAATTCCCCTCCGTCTCAAGCGGCAGCGCCGATGCCCTCTACGAACGCGAGTGGGCTGCGGCGCTCCTTCGCCAGACCCTGGACCGGGTCGCCCAAGAATCCGCCCTCAAGGGAAAGTCGGCGCTTTTCGAGGCTTTGCGCTCCTACCTCCCAACCGGCGGAGACGACGCCATCCCCTACGAGCAAATCGCGCGGCAGCTTAACCGGGGCATCGTCACCCTGCGCAGCGACGTCGGCCGTTTGCGCTCCCGTTTTCGCGCTATTCTCCGCGAGGAAGTCCGCGGCACGCTCAGTGATCCGGCCGAAGTCGCGGACGAATTGCGTTACCTCTGCCAGGTCCTGGCTCAAGCCTAGCGAGACCATGTCTTCCTCGAGCGTTGCCAGCGGAGTCTGCAAGACTTGCGGCAGCAGCATCGTCACGACCGCCTCGGGCGATCTTGGCTGTCTCTCTTGCCTTCTGCGCACGGGCGCGGACGACGAACCCAACTTGACGGCGGCGACGCCCGGAATGCCGGATTCGTTTGGGGTCTACGTCATCCGACGGCGCGAAGATGGTTCGCCTCACGAGCTGGGTCGGGGCGCGATGGGTATCACCTTTCTCGCCGAAGACGTTTCTCTGCAACGGCCGGTCGCGCTCAAGATTATCAAGGCCGATTTTGGTCAGAGCGGCTCAGACGCGCGAGAACGCTTCATGCGTGAGGCGCGCGCGGCTGCGGCCCTGCGGCATCCCAATGTGGCGACCGTCTATCAATTCGGGATGGACGACGAGACCGGCCAATATTTTTGCGCGATGGAATTGGTCGAGGGCGAGACCCTCGAGGAACGCGTTCGGCGGACCGGTCCGCTCGATTCCCCGACGGTCGTCGAGATCGCCCGCCAGGTCACCGCGGCGCTCGCGGCCGCGGAAGCCCGGGGCCTGGTCCATCGCGACTTAAAGCCGGGCAACATCATGGTTGCGAGCGAAAGCGAGGACGGGAAGATCGCAGTCAAGGTCATCGACTTCGGCGTGGCCAAAGCTCTCCAGGACGCGCCGGACGCGCGGACCCTGACGCACGGAGGTTTTGTCGGAACACCCGCCTTTGCCAGCCCGGAACAGCTCCGGGGCAAGTCCATCGATGTCCGCTCTGACATCTACTCGTTAGGTGCGACAATGTGGTTCCTAATTACCGGCACGCTTCCTGTCGGAGATGGCGCACCGCGTGAGAACGGGGATGGCTCAAGGCCATTGTCTCCGCGACTTGAGCAGCTCAAAGCGGCACATGTCCCTGCGCGCCTTCGCTCTCTCCTCATGACGATGTTCGCGGCTGAGCCGGCGGCTCGACCGGGCACGAGAGAGCTCGCGGACCGCCTGGAAAGGATTCAAGCGCAAGTTAGCGGTTCTGGAAAATCGCTGCGAAGGGCCGCATTCGTCTCCGTCGTAGCCGCTCTTATCGGAGGCGGAATATGGATTCTTCATACGCTGGAAACGCGACCGGCTAGAGCGCCCTCCAACGCACCGCCGAAAAGCATTGCGGTATTGCCCTTCGAGAACCTGAGCGCGGAGAAAGAGAATGCCTATTTTGCCAATGGCATGCAGGACGAAATCCTGACGCGGCTTTCCAAG
>JBBPZS010000006.1:0-15534 GCA_038198605.1 Chthoniobacterales bacterium
GGGGTTGGAGGTGAATGTTTACCCGCATCTACTCCGGCATAGTTTCGCCACTCATTTGTTAGGCAATGGCGCCGATCTGCGCATCATCCAGGAAATGCTCGGACACGCGGATATTTCCACGACGCAGGTTTACACCCACGTCGACCAGCAGCGCCTGAAGGCAGTGCACCACAAGTTTCACCCGCGGGCCTAGCACTCTTGATGTAGACGCTTCGCTCTGCGAAGCGCGGGGGTAATCGTTGCCGCGGAGTCTCCCGCCGCGCCTCCCACAGGGAGGCGTCTACAGGAAAGCTACTTGCAAAAAAGCGCGACCGAGGCGGTGTAACCGTGGAGGTAGCTGGCGTTGCCAATCGGCCCGATCTCGCCGTTGCAGAAAAGTCCGGCGCTCGGGACGGGCCCGAAAATTTCCGCCAGGGTCGCGGCGTCGTGATCGGGCACGCCGAAGAAACGATGGCCTCTGCCATTGCAGGAAAATACGAGGGAGGCAAAAGGCTGGCAGCCCTGCACTTCATTGATTTTGGCCAGCTCCACGAGATCGGCGTGGGCGGTGATTTTGTCGCGCAGCTGATACTGCAGGGTCTGCCCGGTGCGGGCGCGTGAGCCGATGGCGACCGCGCCGGTTTGAGGATCGGCGCCTAACAAATTTCGGACGAGAAAATCGCCCCGCTTCAGGTCGGCGACATATTCGGAAGCGGCGAGGCCAGCGAAGAGATTGCCCCGGGCGCGCTCCTTTTCGTCGTCGGACAGTCCGTTGAAAGTCTCGCTCAAGACCTGATAGGCCGGCCGCGAGCCGAGGGCGTAGACGAGGTTTTCGTCAGCCTGGGTGATGGTGAAAGGTTCGCCGACTGGTTTGCAGCCCTGGCTCACGATGGTGCGGATCTTGCCGCCCTTGACCGCGAGCGCGAGGACCGCGGCGTCGATCAGTTTGCCATCGAGAATGAGCGCCATTTCTCCACTTTCCGTGCTCCCGCTGGCCAGGCCGCCGATGCTCGACGCCTCGGGGAAGGCGACATTCCACTCCTGCAACCAACGCTCGAGATTCGGCGCGTAGGGATTGGCCAGCACGATCCAGGAATCGACCTCCTCCGGGCTGAGCCCGCTCTCCATTTGCCAATAGGCCGGGCCGGTCGATTCCTCGATCTGTTCGTTGGAAATAAGGACCGGCGTGAGCTTCGTCTCAGGCAAACTAAGGAGCAGGAGCGACATTCCCGCCGCGCCTTCGGCTTCCTGGCTACGGCCGATGAGGCCCGCCCCCAGCGAGCCGACAAGGAGCGGAATGCGCCCGTGGAGCCGGACCAGATCGAGCACCTCCGCCATCTGGGGCAGCCAGCTGGCGGAGAGAAATAGGAAACCGCAGGTCGGCTGGCCACCGCATTCTTCGAGCGCTTCCTGGGCCGCCTGGATCACGGCGCTTTCCTGGAATTCTCCCAGAACAAGACGAGAACCCGCGCACGTTTCCATGCAAGGAGATCGTCGATGCTCGGGCAAAAGTCGAGCGTCGGCCAGGTTCGCGGCCGGGCGATTTAGTGCGAGACTGCGCCGATGAAGAAGTTGGTCGCTCTGCTCGTGATCGCGCTCCTGGTCGCGGCCACCGTCTGGATCGTGGTGCGGATGCAGATCTCGAAACGGCTCGCCACCGTGCCCTCGCTCCTACCGCAAACCACTCTCATCCTGGTCGAGGCACCGGATTTGCATCGGACCCGCGGTGAGTGGCACGAGAGCGATCTCTACAAGCTCTGGCGCGAGCCCGCGCTGCAGGAATTTCTCAAGCAACCGCTCAGCCGCCTCCCGGCCGATCGCGGTGGGCGCCGGATGCTGGAGGAATTTCTCGCCCTCGGTCCGAAAAATAGTTTCCTTGCCCTGACCTCGCTGGAAAAAAACGAACCGAAATTGATCGGCGGTTTTCATTTCGACGTCACGCCGGAGAAAGCGCGGGAATTTATCGGCCGGCGCGAAGGTGATCTGCTCTCAAAAACGGCGCGGGCGAAGCGGGAAACGATCGTCTACGAACAGCATAAGATTGAGACCGTGACAGTGGCGCAATTCGTTTTCGCGAGCGTTTACGACAACCAATGGTATTTCGCCGCCAACGACGTGGCTTTGCTAAAAAGTCTGCTCGACCGGGTCGATCATCGGCGCGAGAAAACGGAAGGTTCGCTGGAGGCAAATGCCGCTTTCAGCGCGGCGGTGAAACATCTGCCCAAGACCTACGCCGGCATGCTCTTCATCGACCCGCGGCCCTTTGTCGAAAAGCTCATGCCGCTGGTCGCGATGACCGGTCAGTCTCTCCCGCTGGACCAGTTGCAGCGTTTGCGACAGGTCCAGAGCGTGGCGACTGCGATCGGGTTTGAGCATGGGAAAATGCGCGAAACCGATTTTGTGCTGATGCCGCAGGTGAGTGCGGAAAAAAAACTGCAAAGTCCGCTGCTCGGGGCCGCCGGGACGAACACTTTTTTCTATTCTGATTCGCGGGTCCATTGGTCGGACAAACTCCTCGCCTCCTCGGCGCCGGCGGCGGTGGGGTTGCCCGCGCTGGTGCAACAATTCCTCGCCGGGATGAAGGCGCGCAGCGTCGAATTGGAAGATCTGCGCCAGGCGTTTGGCGAAGAGCTGGAGATTGTCGGCGATTGGCCGGCCGACGCGCGCTTCCCGACTCTGCTCGCGACGCTGCCGGTGAAGGACGCGGCACGCGCGAAGAAGATCGCCGAGGCGCTGACTTCTGTGGAGATCGGCGGGACGCCCTGGACGCGGACCGATCAAAGCGGCGCCACCTACTACCGCGCGCAGCCCTTTGGCGGGTTCGTGCCGGTCAATCCGGTGCTCGCGGTTTCGGATAAATTTATCTGCGCAGGGTCCGACGCCGCGATGGTGGAACAGGCGCTGGCGCGGGTCGCGTCGCCGGCGCGGGAACTGGAAAAGAGCGCGTCTTTCCACGAAGCGTCGATCCAGGTGCCGGCAGCGGATTCAGCTTTCAATTATGTCGATACCAAGCTGCTCTACCAGCGGGTCGACGCGTCGCTGCGGCCCCTGTTGCTGATGGGGGCGACCTTTTATCCCGCGTTGGGAAAGACGGTCGACCTCTCGAAAATGCCGCCGCCGGAGACGATCGCGAAACACCTGTCGCCGATCGTGATGTCGCAGCGCTATGACGAGGACGGCTACGTGACCGAATCGGTCGGCCCGGTGACGTTCCGACAGGCAACGCTCGGATTAGCGGGAACGGTGGGCGGCTTGGTGGTCTATTTTCGCGAGGGACTGAAGGCCGGAGGCCCGTGGCAAAGCGCGCCTGCGAATGCCACTCCGGCGCCGGATGAATCGCCCACTGTTTCGCCTTCTCCGAGCCCTTTTTAGGCGAACAGAGAGCGGAATTAGCGGGACATTGCGACCCACCGCGAAACGCCTTCCGCAAGCGGCAATTTTTCGCGTAAACGACATTATCCTGCTGCGGATTTGGAAAGATATGTTAGACTTGGCGCCCTATGGCCATCCTAAAAAAGAACGCTTTTTCACGCCGAGTTCCCGATCTCGTTACTGAAGAACTGGTTGCGGTGCTTTCCCGCCGGACTTCGTTCGAGTTCAAACAGCTCTTCGAGATTCTGCACGAAAATCTCCGGCCCCGGAACGCGGCCAGTGGTGGCGAGGAAATGCTCCGTCTGCGCGCTTACGAAAAGCTGCAGAACCTGGTCGGGCGCGGCATGGTGAAAAAGACCGGCAAGAAATACAAGGGGCTCCCTTCGGCCTTGGCCAAGGCGTTGCTCCCTCCGAACGGATATATCCCGACGGCGGCGACCCGCTAAGCACTTGCTGGGCGTCAATTCGGCGCCGCCAGAAAGAAATGATCCACGAATACATTCCGGTCCTGCTCCAGGCGATCGTGGCCATCGGCTTTGCCGCTGGGGCGTTGATCGTGAGCGTTCTGCTCGGGAAATCGGGCCGTCGCACCCGGACGAAAGATTCCGCCTACGAATGCGGCATGGTGCCGGAAGGCGAAGCCCAGCCGCGCTTCAGCGTGAAATTCTACCTCGTCGCGATGCTTTTCATCCTCTTCGACCTGGAGATCGTGTTCATGTATCCGTGGGCGGTGGTTTACCGTGAGGCGATCGCGCACAGCCACGTCATTCTTTGGAGCATGCTTAGCTTCGTCTCGATCCTGATGGTGGGCTACGTCTATGCCCTGAAAAAAGGCGCGCTCGACTGGAAAAAATAGCCTCGGGCGGTCACAGCCGCGTGAATTTGCGAGGCGAGCCGAGACCGCGGCGATTCTCGCTTGCGCGGCCAACGGGCAACGCCTAATAAGCTATCCGCTCATGGTTCATCATATCGGCCTCTATAAATTAAAGCCCGGGATCACGCCGGAGGAGACCGAGGAGATGATGATGAACGCGCGCATGCAGCTGCTCAAGATCGACGAGGTCTTGAGCATCAAATGCGGGAAGCGGGTCGATCCCCAAATCCCCTGGCCTTTCTTCATCGCGATCGATTTTGAGTCGATGGACAAACAGGCGATTTTTCGGGAGGACCCGATCTACATCAAATTTGTCGAGGAAGTGATCAAGCCCAAGACCGAGGAGTATCTCGCTTTGGATTATGAGATGGATCCGGGCAAGGACGTTAACCTTTCCTAAGGGCGTCGCCCGGCGACGACGACGTTTTTGCGGCGGCCGTCGGTTGGCTTCTTGCTCTTTTATTTTAGGTCCTGATCCAGCCGGTCCGGATTTTTCCACATGCAACTCGGCTACCTCTACTCGCGCTATCCGGTCATCTCCCAGACCTTTTGCGACATGGAAATGCTGGAGCTGGAGCGCCGCGGCTATGACCTAGTCATCGGCGCGGTGCATCCGCCATTGACCAGCCTGCGGCATGAACATTCCGCGCGCTTTCGAGCGCCGGTTTACTATGCGCCGCCCGCGGCGGTAATGACGTTGTGGGAAGAGATCACGCGCGAAGCGGGGCGCTGGCCGGAAGCGCTGATCGAGCAGCACGACCGTAAATACGGGCCGGATTTCAAGGCGCCCTTGCGAGCGCGGAACGCCGCCTATTTTGCCGAGCTTTTCCAGCGCAAAGGAGTGCGCCATTTTCACGTCCACTTTGCCAACCGCGCCGCGCACACCGCGCTTTTCGTGAAGAAGATTTCCGGCATTCCTTTCAGCATCACGGCGCATGGCCAGGATTTCATGACCGATCTTGGCCAGGACGAGCTGCTGCGCGAAATCTGCAACGCGGCGGAATTCGTCGCCGTCGAGACTGACTACAGTCGCGGCCTGCTGCAGGAGCGCTGCCCGGAAGCAGCAATAAAAATTCATCGAGTTTACAACGGGCTCGACCTCGCGAACCTGCCGTCGCCTTCCGGAGAAGATCGACCGCCTGGTCCGACGACCATTGTCAGCGTCGGACGGCTGGTCCCGTTCAAAGGATTCGAAATACTGCTCGAAGCTTGTGCGGAACTGGACCGCCGGAATTTTGATTTCCGCTGCCAGATCGTGGGCGACGGTCCGTTGCGCGAGAAATTGGAAAAGATGATCGCCGATCTCCGCCTCGGCGGACGGGTCGAGCTCTGTGGCTCTCTTTCTCAGGGCGATGTCTACGCGAAGTTGCGCCACTGCGACATCTTTGCCCTCGCCAGCGTGCTCGATGACGAGGGAGCCAGCGACGTATTCCCGACCGTGATCATGGAGGCCATGGCCTGCGCGAAGCCAGTGGTTTCGACGTTGCTGGCGGGCATCCCGGAGTCGGTTGCCGCCGGTGAAACCGGCCTCCTCGTGCCGCCGAGAGACTGGGAAGCGCTGGCCGATGCCTTGGACAAGCTGATTCGCGATCCCGTCTTGCGCGCGCGCCTTGGCAGCGCGGGACGTGCACGCCTCGCGAGCGAATTCAATGTCGCAAAAACGATCGAACCATTGCAGCAATTGCTGGCGGACTGTCTCTCGAAATCGCCGATCCACCCTGCGGCCGCGGAACCGGGTGCGCCGGCGCAAAAAGAGACCGCCTACCTGCTCGATCGCTGGCCCGACCCGGATCTCCCCTTCTTGGAAATGGAATTGCGGGCACTGCGCCGGAACAACGTCCCGCACGTCGTCTTTGTCCTGCATCCACCCGTTGCCTCCGAGCTTCAGCCGAAGAGTAACGATCTCGTGACGAGCTTTGAGTATTTGCCCGATGCGATGGTGATCGAGGCGGAATGGCAGGCCAGCAGCGCGGAGTGGCGCGAATTGGAAGCAGGGCGGGCGGATCAAAAACATCGGCCGCCGTCCGATCTTTTTCTCGCCCAGGCCCGGAGCGCTCTGGTCTTGCGCAGATTATTCCGCCAGCACAACATCGGGCACGTGCATGCCACCAGTTCCCGGACATTGTTAGGCGCGGTGATGTTAAAAAAACTTTTTGGCCTAACGATCAGCGCTGCGATCGAAGCGAAGCCGATCCTCTCCGAGCCGGTCCTGCTCACGGCGCTCGATCAATGCGTCGGCGGGCGCAGCAACGATCGCGAGCTTCTCGCCCGCCGCGGGCCCGGCTTTCTTTTTGACCAGACACTCGACAAACCGTCCCTCAACGACATCGGTCCCTGGCTGACCCGGAAAGCGAAGATCGAATGGACCAGGGCGCGCCCGTTCTGGGAGGAATGGTCTGAGCAACTCCTCGGCTGGACACGTTCCCGATGAATAAGAAGGCCATCCTCCTGGCGGGCGGGGCGGGCACCCGGCTTTATCCGTTGACCAAGATCGTCTGCAAACAGCTCCTGCCGGTTTATGACAAGCCAATGATTTGCTACCCGCTGGCCACGCTCATGCTCGGCGGCGTCCGCGACATTCTCGTCATCTCGACCCCGAAGGATCTTCCGATGCTACGCGATTTCCTCGGCGACGGTTCGCATCTCGGCATCCGCCTCGAGTATGCGGAACAGGCCGAGCCGAAAGGCATCGCGCAGGCCTTTCTGATCGGCGCTGATTTTCTCGGCAACGACGGCGCGACCCTGATCCTCGGCGACAACATCTTTTACGGGAAACTCGATTTCTTCCGCGAAGCACTCGCGCTCGAGAGCGGCGCCTGCATTTTCGGTTACCAAGTGCGCGACCCGGAACGCTACGGCGTGGTCGAGTTCGCGCCCGACGGTAAGGTCATCAGCCTCGAGGAAAAACCGGCGAAGCCGAAAAGCCATTACGCCGTTCCCGGGCTTTACGTTTACGACGGCGAAGTGGTGGAACGTTGCCGCTCCCTGCGGCCATCGGCGCGCGGCGAATTGGAAATCACCGATCTCAACCTCCTCTATCTCCGCGACCATACCCTCCAAGTGCGCCTGCTCGGCCGCGGCATGGCCTGGCTCGATACCGGCACCCAGACGAGTCTGCTCGAGGCGGCTAACTACATCGCCACGATCGAGCATCGCCAGGGCCTGAAGGTGGCCTGCCTGGAAGAGGTCGCGCTGCGGGCGGGTTTCATCGACCACGCGCAGATGAATCGCTTGGTCGATCGAGTGCCCAAAGGAGAGTATCGGGATTACCTGCGCCTCGTCGCGGAGGAAGAGCTCGCCTAAAGGCGGTGCGCGCCGAACAGGGCCGGAAGAGGCAGCCCAGGCAGCTTTTGGAGCACTAATCTGCCCTCTGCGTGCGTTATGGAAATTATAACGCACGGGCATGTCGATTGCTCCTCTTCGGGGTAAGTGTGATCACGCTTTCTACCCGCCACTCGCAAAACGCGTTCACCTTGACCGAGGCCGCGATCGCCATCTCGCTCATCGCGATCACCATGACCGGCTTTCTCACGACCATGAGCCGGCTCAACGAGTCTGCCAGCGTGGCCCGCAATGCCACCGGCGCCTCCGCTGCGATCCAAAATCAGATTGACCTGATTCTTTCCGATGGGCCTTTCAATCCCCAGAAAACGAACGAAGACGGCACGCCCCAGATACCACCCGAGCTAGTCGTCGGGACTCACATCACGCCCAACGTCCCGATTTATCGCGAAACCACCACTGGGATCGTGGTCTCCGGGACGATGACGACCACGATCGCCGATATGAGCACTACGTTCGGCGGATTCACGATGCCGATTTATCGGGCGGTCGTGAGTGTGAGTTATAATTATCGGAGTCGCGATTACACTCTCACTCGCAGCACCCTGCGGGCCTCCGACATATGATCAGACGGAAGACCACGTCGCTGGGAGCGACTCTCCTCGAGCTAAGTATCGCCATGAGCCTGATCGGCGCGATCGGTCTCGCCATCTATTCCATGCTCAATGTCGGGATGATCCTGGGCGCAAAAAATGCCGCGGTTAACACGGCGCACCAGCAGGCTCGCATCGCCATGTTGAAACTAGTCCAGGATATCCATTCCGCCGTCTCGCTTCCGGCCCTGACCGACGCCAACTCTGTCCCAATCGCCAGCCCGACCCCAGGCACGAAGGCCGCGGGCATCTCTTTTCAGCTCTGGGCGGGCGGCCCCTATCAGATCTCCGCCGATGCTGTTGCGACTGCTTCGGTCGTGCAGGTTCAGTTACAGGCGGGTGACGTGATCCCGGAGGTGGGCGAGCGCCTCATTGTTAAGAGTCATCAAATCGAGCAGGATATCACCGCGGTCGCCGCTCTCGGCGGCGCACAATACAATCTCACTCTCGCCGCCCCGATCGGGGTGCCGATCGAAGGAACTGGTTCCCCGACCTTTTACAACATCCCCTGTTTCATTGCTGATCGTTGCTCCTATGTCGTGAAGAACGGTGCCCTCGAATGGCATGGTCCGACTCAGCGCAAAGCCTTCGCCCTTCTCGGGAACGACATCATTAGTCCGACTCCATTTTCCTTTCCGAGCACGCCTGGTGGCGCTCTCTACTACCGATTTGTCGCGGCGATTGATCTCTCCACCGCCGATACCAAGTCTACCAATCGCGGCTTCAAGTCGGCTAACATTCTTCTGAATGGACAGGTCCCGATGCGAGCCCGGCTTACTACCTTCCAATGAACCGCACGATCACGTCTCAAGAAGAGGGTTCCGCTCTCATTGTTGTTCTTTCGGTCATCGTCACTCTCACGGTTACCGTCGCGCTCGCCATGGAGTATACGGCAACGGTGCGGCATCACGTGCAAAGGAGCGATTCTCTCCAGACCGCTATTTCGATCGGGGATGGCGCCTTGGAGCATGCTTTCTCTTACTGGCGTGAGGTTTCCCGCAGTAACACCGACGCCTCCTTGCACAACAGCTCATTCCAGAATATCCCGCTGCCGAGCCAGACCCAGTTTCCCAACATCCCGAACTTCAGCGCACAACGCGCGGCGGCCGATCTGAGTCAAGGCCAGGTAGCGACCGTCTCAAACTTCCAGGTCCTTGCGATCGATCCGCAGTTACGGCTGGTGGACAGCGGTTCGCCACTCGTCCCGGCAATCGGACAGTCGCCCATCACCGCGACCTACGCCTATATTGGACAAGCAGACGTCACTCTGCCGGTCCTGGGCGGCAATGTCACGGCGAAGGTCCGTCGCGTCTTCCAAAAGGAGCAGCTCTCGCCCTGGAACTGGGCCATCTTTTACGTCGATCCATTGGAGATCCATCCGGGTGCCCAGATGAGTGTCACGGGGTGGGTCCACACCAACGCCAGCCTCTACACCGGGCACGATCTGCTCACTTTTCAGAGCAAAGTCACTTATGGCACCGATTGGATCATCGGTTTCCGTCCGGGCGACGCCCGCGCCCCTGGCGGGAGTAACCCTGAGACACCCACCTCGCCACACTATCCGAGCAACCTCCCGCCGGCGTTTGATGTCGCCCACCAACCGTTTGGCCTGGATGCAACCCGGATCTTTACCACGACGGACGGAAACCCAAACAATGATAGTTATCACGAACTGATCGAACCCCCGACGGCTGGCTACGACGATCCGTTGGCCGGCAAACGTTATTATGATCAGGCGGGAGTCAAGATCTTGATCGACTCAAGTAACAACGTCACGATTAAAGACCAAAACGACAACGTTCTGACCGCGGCCAGCCCGGGGGTTGGCGGCGTGATTTACTCGACCTTTCAGAGTGCGATTACAACCGACGAAAGCATCCAGGACAATCGCGAAGGAGCTTCCGTGCGTCTGGCCACACTCGACATGGGCGCGGTTAGTTCCAAGATTCGTGACGGCACCCTTGCTCCTTTTAATAACCTTATCTACATCAGCGACACGAGTGCGAGTGGGACCGGCGTCAGCCCGAAACGCGGGATTCGTCTGAAGAACGGTGCGATCATGCCCGACAATGGGATCACTGTGGCCAGCGCGAACCCCGTCTACATCCAGGGTGATTACAATACCGGTGGAAGTAACCCTCCGTCCAATTCGGGCGATTTTAGCAAGCCGCAGGTGAATGGTTACACGCGGAAGCCCTGTGCCGTCGTCGCCGATGCGGTCAGCATCCTCTCCAACGCCTGGAATGACTCTAACTCCTCCTCCAGTCTAAGTTCGCGCACCGCCAGTAACACCACTATTAACACCGCCATCGTTTCGGGCATTGTTCCCAGCATCAATAATTATTACAGCGGCGGGGTAGAGAACTTTCCTCGCTTCCTCGAAAGCTGGAGTGGGAAGACATTTACCTACTACGGCTCGATGGTGGAACTATACACCAGCCGGCAATCAATCGGCCGGTGGGGCAGCCCCAAGGTCTAGAACCCGCCGCAGCGTCAGTGGTTTTTCGATACCAACCTTCAGGTCTATACTCCCCCCGGGAGCCTTCCGGTTTACAGTTATACGAAGGGCAGATGGTTTCTTGCCCAATGAAAACCCGTTCACTTTTCTCGCCACTACGCCTTGCTCTTGTCCCGGCAGTTGCGCTGGCAGCCATCTTTTTCACCTCTGCGGCTCGCGCCAACCTCGATCTCAATCCGCAGGAAGATTCCTTCGAACTCGATGGCATGCACATTTCGCAACTGGCTTTCAATACGGGAAACAGAACCAAGGCAACGTATCAGCCGCCCCGCGCGTGGAAATACTCGGGTGGGAGCGATTACCTCGAATTGCAGCCGGACGGAGTGGCCCAAGTGAAGGCGCGAGTCAGCAAGTCGCCAGCCGCGCCGAATTTTTCCTTCGATGCCGAAGGTCGCAAACGCCTTACCGAGAAAGTGATCGCCTCTCTTCCTGAAGGGAGCGAGCAGGTCAAAGTTCTTTCAGAGGAATTGAATCCGCTTCAGATCGACGGTAAGCAGACCTACCTTGTTGAATTGAGTTACGTCTACTACGGCGAACGGTTTTCCTGTTACTCGCTTTTTCTTGATCGCGTGCCCGAAATACTGACATTCCGGCTCAACTGCCGGGAATCGAGTTATCAGGCGCTGCGGGCGGAATTTCATCGCAGCCTCTATAGCTGGCAAAATCTCTAGGAGACGAGTGGCGCAGCCGGCGAAGGCTCAGGAACCACTCCCGGCCGTCGCGGGCGCCGGTTGCTCGCGCCGGAGATGGTTCGTATCGGCCAGGAGCCTTGTGACCGCATCTGCGTCCGTTGCGTCATAATATCCACGGATCGTCCCGCTCCGATCCACCAAGACCATGCGCGTGCTGTGAATCGGACCGGCCGCCTCGCCCTCCAGGGTGGTGAGTTTGAAACCTTCGCGCACCAAGCGGTAAATCATATCCTTCTCTCCAGTCAGGAAGTGCCAGCGGCCTGGCTGGGCGTTTAGCTTGTCCGCGTAATCCCGTAGGACCGCCGGGGTGTCGTGTTGCGGGTCGACACTGAAGGAAACCAGCTTCACATCCGTATCTCGCAGCGGCTTTTGTAACTCCCCCATCCGGCTGCTGATCATGGGGCAGGGACCGGGACAGGTGCTGTAAACGAAGTCGGCAATCCAGATCTTGCCTAACAACTGTTGCGAGCCGTACGACCCCCCGTTCTGATCGATCAGTTGAAATGACGGCACGATCCCATTCTTCGGGAGCTCATGACTGGACAGCCGCGCGACTTGGGCCTGCCGAAGAAAAAAGAGGCCGGCCGCAGTCAGAAGCGGGATGAGGATGAGCGTGGCCTTCCAGGCGAGCGCGCGCCAGGATAGAGGAGCGCGGGTCGGTGCGAGAGTCGTGGCCCCACTCATCGTTTGGTCATGACCAGCGCCCCGAGCAAGAGCGGGAGATAAATGATCGAGGCAAAAAACAACTGGCGCGCTGTGGTCAAAGTGCGGTGAGTCTGAAAGCGAAAGGCCAGACCGAGAAAGATCGCGCCTAACGAGAGTGCAATTGGCAGGTAAAGAAGGGAGACTAGCTCAAACCAAACCGGGGTGATACTGGCGACGAGCAACAGAACGGTGAAGAAAACGCTCTGGCGGCCGGTCCGCGCACCTTCCAAGTCGCGACCGGAGAGCATGACAAAGCCGGCCCGCGTATAGTCCTCGCGATACATCCAGCCGATGGCAAAAAAGTGGGGCAACTGCCAGAAAAAGAGGATGGCGAACAGCGTCCAGGCCGGAAAAGCGAGATCGTTGCGGGCCGCGGCCCAACCGATTAGCGGGGGGAGAGCGCCCGGGATCGCTCCAACCAGGGTATTTGAAGTGCTGATCCTTTTCAGCGGCGTGTAAGCGAAGAGATAAATGCCGATGGTGGCGGCAGCGAGGGCGGCGCTGATCAGATTGACGGCGAAGGCGAGGTAGATCACGCCGGCCAGGCCCAGCAAAATACCGACGATCAATCCTTCTCGTGGCAACATCCGCCCGGAAGGGATTGGCCGCATTTGCGTCCGAATCATGATAGCGTCGAACTTGTGTTCCCACCATTGATTGAGGGCGGCGGCTCCTCCGGCCGCGAGCGCCGTTCCGAAAACTGCGTGCAGGAGGGCAACGAAATCCATCGGTCCTTGCCAGCCGATGTAGAAGCCGACAGCAGTCGTGATCAGGACCAAGAAAGTAAGTCGCGCTTTGACCAGCTGGGCCAGATCCGACATCGTCCAGCCCCTCTCCAGCGGCACGGCAGGCGGCTCGATCACTGCCGCCTTCATCGGGTGCCGATCTCCACCAGATCTTGTTTTGGTAAGAAGGGCGACATCGCCGTGGCCGATCGGCGGAGGCGCAGGACGGTGGCGGAAATGACGATTGCCGTGGCAAAGGTCACGGCGCCGACCGCGACGTGGGCGGTGGCGATGTCGGCCGCCTTATTGCTCCAGATGGTCCAGGCGCCAAGAGTGATTTGCAGAATGACGAGACCGAGCCAAAGGTTCGCGAACCGGCGCAGAAAAAGCGCGGCGTTTTTTTCTCGCCTAACGAGAAGCCAAAATGCCGCGATCGTTAGGGCAATGATTGCGGCCATGCCGCGATGCGCCATTTGCAGCCAAATCTGGCCGGGCGTGACATCGGAAAGAGCCTGCGCGTCGCGGGCCTGGTTGATCCGGGCGATCGTTGCCGGATCAGTCGCGGGAATGATCTGGCCGTAGGCGAGCGGGAAATCGAGGATGGAAAGATCGCGATGCTGATGCCGCATGGTCGCGCCGAGGCCAAGTTGAGCGTAGATCAGTGTGGTCGCGGTCAGCGCCAGGATTGCGAGCGTGCGTCGCGGAATAGGGTTCCGCGCCTGGGCAAGCCTGCGCCAGACGGGGGAGAGGGCGAGGGCGATAAGCACGAGCATGCCCCAAAACGCCTGGGCGAGGCAGGCATGAAAGATACCGATCTGATCCTTGAGCAGCGGTACTCGCAAACCCCCGAGAACGCCTTGGAGCACGACCGCGCCTAACGCCACCCAGCCGAGCGTCTTGACCCAGTGTGCCGCCTTAGAAAAGGCGAGCCAGAAGGCGAGGATGATGCTGAGGAACCCAATCACCGACGCGATCAGGCGATGGGTGTGCTCAAAGAAAATCCCGCCGACCCATTTCGAGACGGGAAAGAAAAACATGTTGTAACCGAAGGTCGTCGGCCAATCAGGCACGGCCAGTCCGACGCCCTTGCTCGTCACCATGCCGCCGCTGCAGATCAGCAAAAGCGTGGCCCCGACCAGGAGCCAGGCAAAACGGTGGAGGAAGGGATTCGGTTCAGCGGCGGGCGTGCGCATCGGTTCGTGGGCTGAGTCCGGCGCGAAGCCGGCCGCCTTTCTTATCCGCCGCCCGGGTTAGCTGTTTTCGGCGCGCCCGGCGGCGCGACGGAGCCGGGCGTGGGCCCGACCGGTGGTTCGCCCGGAGGACGCTGCAACGGAGGCGGCGCGCTTTGACCGCCGGAAAGTTCGACCCGTTCCTTCAGCCAGGCTTGATATTCGTCGGGCGTGTCGACCACCACGGTCCCTTTCATCGCATAATGGCCGAGACCACAGAGCTGGCCGCAGACCACCTCATAGGTGCCGGTCTTGATCGGCTTGAACCACATCGGGATCACTTGCCCCGGAATCGCGTCCTGCGCGATACGCATGTCGGGCAGACAAAAGTTGTGGATCACATCCTTGGAAGAAAGGTCGATGATCACATTGCGATCGACCGGGACATGCAGCTCTCCGAGCACGACCAAGTCGTCCTTGGCCGCCGGATCGGTGCTGTCCAATCCGATCGCATTCGAGTTGCTGAGCAACGCCAGTTCGCGCCGGCCGAAGACGCCGTCGGGTCCGGGAAGATGAAAGTTCCAGTTAAACTGCTGCCCGATCGCGTGGACGAGAATGGCGTCCCTGGTTTCCGGGAAAGCATTTACCCGTTTCGCCCAAAGCGGGATGGCGAAACCGACGAGCAACACCGCCTCGATCAAAACGACGGCGAACTCGAGGTGGGTCGAGATTCCGCTAGTCACGCCTTCGTGATTTGCGACTGGATTGCGGCTCTTGCGGAAACGCAGGAGGACGAAGATGAAAAAAGCGGACCAGCCGAGAAAAAGCGCACCCATGAACCAGTGCGAAAACTCGATGATGTGATCGATCTGGTAGCCGTGCTCGGAAGCATTGGGCTGCTGTCCGAGAAATTGGTTGATCAGAGCCAGACTAGTCATATTTATCGAGATCTTCGTCGATCAGCTGCTCGTGCGGTTCGAGCGGGATGCTGGCATGACGCCAGAGGTGAATGCCGAATGCGCTGACTCCGGCGAGCACCGACATAATGGCGCCGAGCATAACCCAGATCGCGATCGCCATGTTCGCGTTCGACTGCGAACCCTTCGCCCCCATGCAGGTCGCGCAGGCGAGAGCCTGCACTGTGGGCGAGACGAGCAGCAGCGTCAGTAAAAGAGTGAGCCGCGTTTTCATCAGATAAGGCGGAGCCGTTTCATTTTACGCCAGAACCAGCAGCCATAAACAATTAGCGCGACCGCGGCGGCGAAAGAGATGACTGCCCCGATGGTATAGGCGGAGGTTCCGGCCACCTTGTTTACCCAGAGGCACCACATCCCGATGCCAAACGCCATCAGGGTCGAGAAGGTGATGAAGATGATGTGAAAGGCTTTGAGTGACATTTAACGAGACACTGGATCGTACCAGGCGAGATAAGTTAGCCAAAAGAGTCCGAAAACGAAAATCGCGGTGAAGAGCAGGATCCGATAAATCAGTTTTTTCTCCGCCGACAAGTGCATGAAAATATACGCGACGAGCCCGGCCTTGAACGTCGCCACGATCATCGCGAC
>JBBPZS010000007.1:0-19877 GCA_038198605.1 Chthoniobacterales bacterium
AGTTCGGATTGGAGGCTGCAACTCGCCTCCATGAAGCCGGAATCGCTAGTAATGCCGTATCAGCTACGACGGCGTGAATACGTTCCCGGGCCTTGTACACACCGCCCGTCACATCATGGAAGTCACTTGTAGCCGAAGTGCACGCGCCAACCCGCAAGGGAAGCAGTGCCCTACGCTATGAGCGGTAACTGGGATGAAGTCGTAACAAGGTAGCCGTAGGGGAACCTGCGGCTGGATCACCTCCTTTCTAAGGAGAAATTCAATCGGACAGCTCGAGCTTGCTCTGGCTGGATCGGTTTGAATAGGTCGACGGCTAAACTCGAAATCCTTCGGGGTTTCGAAGATGCCGTTAAGCCCTCGGAATCGAAAGAAACCGAGGCTCAGAGAGAATCGAAACGGTAACGCACAATTCAGTTTTTGTTTGATTGCTGACTCTAAAATGCCGGATGGCTGCACTGCCGTCCGGCATTTTTAATGTACGCGTCGCTATGGGTCGTTTCGGGTAGGGTGGGCATCTTGCCCGCCGGTTTTGGCATCTTGCCGAAACAATCTTCGAAGTTCGTGATCGCGAGGACGCGATCACCGGCGGGCGGGACGCCCACCCTACCCGAGATTTGCAATTCGCAATCCGCAATCTAAACTCCGCATTCGGTAACCGGGGGCATAGCTCAGTTGGTAGAGCGCCAGCTTTGCAAGCTGGATGTCAGGGGTTCGAATCCCCTTGCCTCCAAATCTTTTTCTCTGCCGTCAGCCCTCGTAGCATTCGAGGTATTTGATCCCCGAGCCGGTGTTGAAAATCACGACCTGTTCGTCCGGCGCGATTTTGCCATCGGTGCAGAGGGTGCGCAGGGCGGCGAAACAAGCCGCGCCTTCCGGCGCGACGAAGAGACCTTCCCTGGCGCCGACCTCGCGCGTCATGCGGATCATTTCGTCGTCATCCACCGTTAGGGCGCCGCCGTTCGATTTGCGCAGAATGTTGAGCATGAGGAAATCGCCGACCGCCTTCGGCACCCGCAAGCCGGAAGCGCGCGTTTGCGCATCGGGGAATTCCGCCGCGTACTTTTCGCCGGCTTCGAAAGCGCGCACGATCGGCGCGCAGCCGCTCGCCTGGATCGAAAACATCCGCGGCCGTTTCGCTCCGATCCAACCGAGCGTTTTCATTTCGTCGAACGCTTTCCACATCCCGATCAACCCGGTGCCGCCGCCGGTCGGGTAAAGAATGACGTCGGGCAGTTCCCAGTCGAGCTGCTCGGCCAGTTCATAGCCGAGAGTCTTCTTTCCCTCCACCCGATAGGGCTCCTTCAAGGTGGACAAATCGAACCACCCTTCCGCCGCTTTCCGCCGCGCGATCTCGGCGCCGCAATCGGTGATCAATCCATCGATCATGGTCACGTGCGCGCCCAACTCGCGGCACTCGATGACATTGGCCCGTGGGGTGTCGCTCGGCATGAAGATGTGCGCCTCGAGTCCAGCACGCGCGGCATAGGCGGCGAGAGCGCCGCCCGCGTTGCCCGCGGTCGGGACCGCGAGCTTGGTCGCGCCGAGATGTTTTGCCATCGAAACCGCGACCGCCATGCCGCGCGCCTTGAAACTTTGCGTCGGATTGAGCGACTCATCTTTCACCCGCAGATCGGACAATCCAAGGTCCGCACCGAAACGGTCTGCGCGCAGCAGCGGTGTGCCGCCTTCGCCTAACGATATCGGTTCGACCTCAAGCGGCAGCGGGAGAACTTCGCGATAGCGCCAGAGCGATCTCTCGCGCCCGACGAGCGCCTCCCGCGTGAAAGTGCGGCCCACCGCCGCCAGGTCGTAAACGGCAAAGAGCGGCTTCTGGCAGGCGGTGCAGAGATTTTGCAGTTGCGACGATTCGTGCCGCAGCCCGCACGCAGTACAGGTCAGGTGTGTGAAAAACATGGCGGTTTCTCTCTCGCAGATTTTGGCCGATTAATAAAATCGCGATTTTGCCCTCCACCCATCTGCGTGAATCTGCGTAATCTGCGGATCGCAATCTCGTATGGAGCCAACAGCCGCCACCTCATCGCCCCTAGCTCGCCCGTGGTATCGGCCGTCGCTCACGATCCAGATTTTCATCGGTCTGATTGTCGGCGGCTTCATCGGCTGGCTGCGGCCGGATTGGGGGAACGCCGTCTATTTCCTGCGCGACATTTTCCTTAATCTGATCAAGTCGATCATTGCGCCGCTCGTCTTCTCCACCATCGTCGTCGGGATCGCGGGCGCGGGCAGTTTGAAGAAAGTCGGCCGGATGGGCGTGAAAGCGCTGATCTACTTCGAGATCGCGACGACCGCCGCGCTCTTCATCGGTCTCGCGGTGGTGAACTTCACCAAGCCGGGCATGGGCGTAGAGCTGGTCGCCGGGCCTAACGACACCATTAACACCATCGCGCACACTCATCCCAAGACATTGCTCGAGACCGTCGTGCACGCTTTTCCCTCGAGCGTGATCGACGCCATGGTGCGCGGCGACGTCCTCCAGATTGTCGCCTTCTCCATGCTCTTCGCGGCCGCCGTCTCCGCCGTGGGCGAGCGCGGCAAACCGATCGTGCGCGCGATGGAAAGTCTTTCGCAGGTGATGTTCAAGTTCACTAACTACGTCATGATGTTCGCGCCCATCGGCGTGGGTGCCGCCATGGCGCACACTGTCGGCACCCAGGGGCTCGGCGTGCTCGTCCATCTTGGGAATCTCATTCTCACGCTTTATCTCGGACTGATTATTTTCATCGTCGTGGTTTTTGGCACGGTCATCTTCCTCGTTCGCGTCCCTTTGCGGCAATTCATCCGCGCGGTGCGCGAACCGGCCACGCTCGCCTTCGCGACCACGAGCAGCGAGTCCGCCCTCCCCAAGGCGATGCAGGCGATGGAACGGATCGGTGTCCCGCGGCACATCGTCGGACTCGTTATGCCAACGGGCTACTCTTTCAACCTCGACGGCTCCACTCTTTATCTCGCGGTCGCTTCCGTTTTCGTCGCGCAAGCGGCTGAGACGACCACGGGGCATCACGTCGGCCTGGGTCAGCAGATCACGATCATGCTCGCCTTGATGATCACCTCCAAGGGTGTCGCCGCCGTGCCGCGCGCCTCGCTTGTCGTTCTGCTTGCGACCTTGAACAGTTTTCTCCCCGCCGGCCTCGGCCCGATCGGCGTGGCGGTGATCTTCGGCGTTGATGAACTGATGGACATGGGGCGGACCTGCGTGAACCTGATCGGCAATTGCCTCGCCACGATTGTGGTCGCGCGCTGGGAAGGCGAGTTCGATGACAAACGAGCCCGCATTTTTGGAACGCCGGCGGAGGTGGCACTTGATGTGCAAACTGGAAATGTCGCCTCTGCCGAGGCGGTGCGACAAGGTGACTGAAGCGGTGAAGCGAGACTCTGTCGAGCCGCGCGGGCCAATCCCAGGCTCGACGGAGTCTCGCCCCACCGGGTCGATATCCGAGATTTTTGCGGAATAGAAACTCGGCGGCGTGACTCAACCATGATGGGAAACGCCTCGCCTGCTGGTTCAGCCCGTGCAGTGTCTCGCTGGGGGGCGCGCTGGAACGCCTTTCGTTTTCCCATCGACCGCGAGAAAGAGGCGCTGCTGCGCCAGCGCTGGGAGACCTTGCCTAACGAGCTGCGGACGCCGAACCAGCTGGCCGGCCGTCATCTCACGCACTGCGGATTCACGACCGGCGCCAGTTATTGCTCATTCCGTTGCACCCACTGCTATCTGCCGGCGAACGCGAATGAAGTTCCGATCCCCTCGCTCGCGCAAATGAAGGAACAGATCGAGGCCAATCGACGGTTCCAGGGCCCGGGCGGCGGGCTGCAAATCACCGTGGCCGACGCCTATTGGCGCGCCGGCCGGCAGCGGGAACTGATCGAGATCGTGCGCTACGCCGTGCGCGTCGGTCTCGTGCCGATGCTCATGACGCACGGCCAGACTTTGCTCGAGCATCCGGAGTTTCTCGAGGCGCTCGTGCTCGTGGGCGGGTTGCGCCAGGTCGCAGTCCACATCGATATGACCCAAGCCGGCCGGCACGGATATCCGATCAATCGCCTAACGAGTGAGCGCGATCTGCATCCGCTGCGGGAAGCGTTCACGGAACTGGCCTCGAACATTCGCCAGCGCACCGGTCTGCCGCTGGAGCTGGCCCACAACTGCACCGTGACGGAGCGAAATATCGATTCCGTCGCGGAGATCGTGCGCTGGTTTCTGGCCGATCCGGCGCGCTCGCGGATTTGGCGCATTCTGAGTTTTCAGCCGGAGGCGGATACTGGGCGGACGGTCTTTTCCGCCCATCCGGTCACTCCCAAAATCGTCTGGCAAAAACTCTGCCAGGGGATGGGCCTGCAACTGGACGGAGCGCTTACCTCGGCGGTCATCCAGACTGCAACCAAGGAGCGAGCCTCTTGGTCGAGCAAAACGGCGGGCGCTACTTTCCTCTCCTGCCTAACGACGAAAAAACGAAGCGACTCTTCGCCGACATCCTGGCCACGGTGGGCGCCCTCTCGACCATGACGACCGACTCGGAGGGCGCCTCTCCCTTGCGCGTCATCCGCGGCTGGCCGCCCGGAGCTTGTGGCGGGCCGCTGCCTTGATCGCTTCCGGACAAGTCCCAGCCCCTTTCCTGCGCGCGCTCATCACCGGACGCGCCCACACGATCAACATTGGAACGCACAATTTCATGGACGCGCGCCAAGTGGCAAACGCGCCTAACGATCCGGTGGTTCAGGCGCGGCTCGACGCCTGCGTTTTTAAGGGAGCGGTCAAAAATCGCGCGACCGGGGATTGGGAAGCGGTCCCGATGTGCGCGATGAACCAGTCGCGCTGGAGCGCCCTCTACGCGGACCGGTTAATCGAGGCCGGGTAGCTCGGTAGGGCGAGACTCCGTCGAGCCTGAGCGTGGTTTCGCGAGAAGGATACGCCGCCCCCTGGCTCGACGGAGTTCGCCCTACCGAATTCGCATCAGGCTACTTCGCCTTCGTCAGGCTCGCCTGATTTAGATCGAGATCTTTTTGCTCGATCACTTTGACTTCAGGAAAACTTTTCTTGAGCGGTTCGAGGAAATCCCCGGCTTTGCCGACGATGATGAGGCTGGTCGGCTCGGACAGATATTTCTTCGCAAAATCGGTCACTCCCTCGCTCGTGACGGCGTCGATCGCGGGAATGTATTTATCCAACGTATCGAGGGGCAGATCGTAGGTCGCGAGATCGGAGATCTGAGAAACGAAGCCGCGATTGGTTTCCAGATTGCGCGCATAACGACCCGTCAGAACTGCCTGGCGGGACTTCAATTCGTCCCCTTGAACCGGCTCGCTCATGAGGCGTTTCAGTTCGGACTCCATCAGGCCGGCCACTTCCGCGGCCGACTGATTTTTGGTTTGGGCCGAGGCCGCAAACGGTCCCTGCTCGCGGCGCGGGTCGAGCGAACTGCCGGCGCCGTAACTCAGCCCGCGCTTGATCCGGATCTCGCGATTAAGACGCGAGACGAAGCCGTTGCCGAGTGCGGCGTTGGCCACCAGCGCAGAATAATAGTCGGGCGAGGCGCGTTCGATCGCCGGCCGGGCCACCGTCACCGCCGCCTGGCCCGCTTCCGGCATGTCGACTACGACCTGGCTCGGTTTCCAGTCGGCCGCGCCGGATTGTACCTGTTCGTTAGGCGCAGCCTCGCCGTTTTTCCAGTCGCCGAAAAACTTCTGCGCGAAAGCCTTCCCCTGCTCCAGCGTGATGTCTCCGGCGAGGATGAAGGCGGCATTGCGCGGCTGATAATATTTTTGATAGAGCTGCGTGATCTGGTCGCGCCCAATCGCCTGCACCGTTTCCAGAGTACCGCCAGACGCGTGACCGTAAGCGCCCGCGCCGAAGACCACGCGAGTGGTGACAAAGCGCGCGAGCGAACCGGGTTGTTGCAAGGCGACGCGCAGGCCATCGAGCCGCTGACTCTTGAGGCGGTCGATTTCCTCCTGTTTGAAAGCCGGATGGCGCACCGTGTCGGCGAGGATCTTGAGCGCTTCATCTGCCTTGTCCGACATGACCACAACGCTCGCGGCGGAGGCGTCCCAGCCCGCGCCGGAATCGATCGAACCGCCTAACGATTCGATCGCGCTTGCGATCTCAGGAGCCGACATCGTTTCCGTGCCCTTGGTCAAGAGGTCACCGGTTAGACTGGCGGTGCCCGCGAACCCGTCGGGATCAATTTCCGAGCCGTTGCGTACCAGCAACTGGGCGGCGAGGAGCGGCAGGCCCGGACGTTCGGCCACGATGACGCGGAGCCCGTTTTCGAGCCGTGTTTCTTTCGGAGTGGCGAACTTTACTTCATGCCGTTCCGAGGGCGGAGGCGGCGCATCGACTCCGCCGATGGCCCAGGTCGAGGAAGCAACCGCGCAAAAAGCGAGCGCCGGGATGAGATGGATTAAACGCTTCATCAGGATTTCTTCGCCTCCCTGGCGGGAGCGGCAGGCTTCATCGCTTCCGGCAGATATTCGATCACGACTTTTTTCTTATTCGTCAGGTAACGGCCCACCGCTTCTCTTACTTGGTCGGCGGTGACTGCCTGGAGTTTGACCAGGTCGGTATTGACCCGGTTGGGATCGCCGTAGAGAACAGCGGCTTCGCCGAGCGCGCTGGCTTTGCCGTTGTTGGTCTCGCGCTCCATCAATTTGCCAGTCAGAAAACGATTTTTGGCCTTCGCCAGCTCCGCCGGGGTGACGCCCTCTTTTAAGAACTTGTCGAGCTCCACCTGCAAGGCTTTCTCTGCTTCCTCCGGCGTCTTGCCGCTCGCGAGAATCAGACGCACGGCGAGCAGCCCGAGATCCTGACTGAGGTCGGCGCTGAAAGACGCCTGTTGCGCGACCTGCTGCTCGTAAACCAGCGCCTGGTAAAGTCGCGAGGAATCGCCCCCCGATAAAATTTCATCAGCCAGCTCCAGGGCCGGAGCGTCTTCGCTGCGCAAGGAGGGCGCCAGATAAGTAATCGCGATCGCGGGCAGCGGGACTTTCGGGCTGTATTTGACGATCCGCTTATCCTCCTTCCGGGCCGGCTCCTTGTCCGTCACGCGCGGAATTTTTTCTGCCGGTTTCTTGACCGCGCCGAAATATTTCTTCACCCATTCCTGCATCTCGTTAGGCTGAAAATCGCCCACGACGACGAGGGTGGCGTTATCCGGGCGGTAAAAGGTGGAGTGAAAAGCCCGCACTTCCGGCAGCTTGGAAGCGTCCAGTTCCTCGATACTGCCGATTCCCGGCCGCTTGTAAGGATGGACGGCGTAGGAATTCTTGACCGTATCGAGAAAAAAATCGCCGTAAGGACTGGCCAGGATGCGCTGGCGATATTCCTCCTTCACCACATCCCGCTCGGATTTAAAATTGGCGTCGTTCAAAGCGAGGGACGACATCCGTTCCGCTTCTGCCCAGAGGATGGGGTTGAGATAATTCGAGGGCACGACCTCGTGGTAAACGGTGACATCCGCGGCGGTGAAAGCGTTGTTCTCGCCCCCGATGTTTTCGGTCAGGTTATCGAAAGCATCGGGCGTGAGGCGCTCGTTTCCCTTGAACATCATGTGTTCGAAAAGGTGCGCAAAACCGCTCCGCTGCTTGGGATCGTCCTTCGAGCCGACGTGATACCACACCTGCACCGCGACCGTCGGGCTGGAGTGATCCTCGACCGAGTAAACTTCCAATCCGTTAGGCAGGGTTTCGTGTTGAAAATTGAGCGGCGGGACGGAGACGGCAGGTTTCGCATTCTCCGCGACGGCGGCTGGCGCGAAGGTGGAAGCAGACTTCGGCGGTTCCGGCTCTGCGAGAGCACAAATGCCGGAGAGAAAAAACGCGGCGGCGGCGAGGGTGAGAGAAAATTTCACGGTTTGGTTCGACATCCTCGACGAGGATTCGTTGCAAACAATCAGGAATTGTCGGGTCTCCCGTAGATCAGGGCCCGCTACCGCCGGAAAAGGAATTTCGTCGGTTTATTTGCCGACGAATTTCTCCAGCTTCTCGAGCACGCCGTTCCAGCCTTCACTGTGGCGATCGCGCGATTCTTCACTGGGCAGTTGCACGTGAATCAGGCGCACCTCCGTGCCATTGTCGCGCTCGCTAAGTTCGACCGTAACGATGCTGTCGTGCGTCGTCCAATTCTCATCGTCGTCCCACTTCCAGGTGAAGACGATTTTCCGGCCTGGAACGAGCTCACGGTATTCACCGAACGCCGTCATTTCTTCGCCGTCCGGATTCTTCAAGTCCCAGCGATATCGGCCGCCAACGCGCACGTCAGCGATGAAGTTCAAAGTCTGGACGTTCTCCGGTCCGAACCATTCTTTTAATTGCGCCGGATCCGTCCAGGCCGCGTAAACCCTCTCCCGCGGCGCGTTGATGAATCGCGTGATCTCTAATCGAATGTCTGGTTGCGTTTTCATATTGGATTATTGGCAACACGCACCGGCGTTCTGCGGAGCCGTCTCGTATTCGTCGTGACGGAGCCACCAGACGCCGGCCTCGTTGCGTCCTTTCGGGGCGCGGTCGAGCCACTGGTACATCCCCCAGAGACTGTCGAGTCCGCGCGAATAAGAAGAATAGGTGTGGTAGACGACGCCGTCCTCGAGCACGAACGCGCTCATGCCCGGCCGCTCGCGGGTGTAGGTAGCGACGTCAGTGCCGCTCATCGCGGCAAACTTCGTCGGCCCGTCAGGTGTCGTGTCCGAAGGGATTCGTGCATTTTCCGGAACCTTCATTGGTTCCTCCAGCTGGTAGTTGTATTCGATGCCTGAGCGCTGTTGCTCTGGAGTAAAGGAGGCGTCGAAATCGAAATTAAAGTCGTCTCCAAAAGATGACGCCCACGGAAAGGTCCACCCCATCCGGCGCTGGTAATCCTGCAACTTCTCCATGGGCGCTCGCGACACCGCCCAGAGCAACACATCATGGTTGGCCAGATGGATTGCGAACCCATTGAACCCGTCCGCGATGGCCGAGCAGGCCGGACAACCCGCCGTGTAATCGGGGCCGAACATGAAGTGATAAATGAGGAGCTGCGTGCGTCCCTGGAAAAGGTCCGCCAGCGAAGCGCTGCCGTTGTCGGTCTCAAAGCGATACTCCTTGTCGATCGGAACCCAGAGCAGTTCCTGCCGGCGCCGCGCCAGTTCGTCGCCGCGGCGGGTGAGTTCCTTCTCCGCCTCGAGCAACTCGCGCCGCGCGGCGAGCCACTGTTTGCGGGTGCCAATGCTGTGATCAGTCATGATTTTTTCTCCCTCCCTTTCCTATCGTTCCAGTTCCTCTGATTTTGTTGGTTTTGTTTCTTCTGAAAATCTTGCTCGCCGCGAAGGCCGTGAGTCCGCTCCCTGAAGTCACGCCGGCGGCGACCAGCACCATGCTCGCCAAGCAGGCCGGACAGAAGGCGATCACTTCGCTCCCTTCTTCGTGATTGCTTTGCCTTCCTTTTCCAAAAAGGCCGCGAGATGATCGAGCGATCCCTCCCAGAACTTGCGGTACTCTTCGACCCATTGCGCGGCCTGCTGCAGCGGCTTGGCGTCCAATTCCATCTCGTGCACGCGGCCGTAACGCCGGCGCCGGAGCAGGCCGGCTTTCTCCAGGACACGCAAATGTTTCGAGACCGCCGGGAGCGACATGTCATGTGGCTGGGCCAGATGCGTGACCCGGCGCGAGCCCCGGGCGAGATGCGCGAGGATGCGCCGCCGCGTGGGATCGGCCAGCGCGGCGAAGGTTCGGTCCAGACTCTTTTGCGAATATTTAACCATCTGGTTAAGTATTTAGCAGGCCAGCCGCAAGACGGCAAAGATTATTTTTCACGGCCCGGGCGCGGTCGATTCAGCGCCGATCCCGATCTCCGGAATTCACCGAGATGTAACGTGACGCCATTGCTCGAAATGCTCACGTTCCGGCGGCGCAAATGCCGCATTGACGGGATCTCTCCGCACCCAACCTCAACCGAAAGGAAAACAAATGGCTTACGTCACCGTCGGAAAAGAAAACGGAGCAAACATCGACATCTATTACAAAGACTGGGGCAACGGACAGCCGATCGTCTTCAGTCACGGCTGGCCGCTCTCGGCGGACGACTGGGACGCGCAGATGCTTTTCTTCGCCGGCAAAGGTTTCCGCGTCATCGCGCATGATCGGCGCGGCCATGGCCGCTCAACCCAGACCAGCGATGGCCACGACATGGATCACTACGCCGATGATCTCGCGGCGCTCACCGCGCATCTCGATCTCAAGAACGCCGTGCACGTAGGTCACTCCACCGGCGGCGGCGAGGTCGTTCACTACATTGCTCGCCATGGCGAAAGCCGGGTGGCCAAAGCCGCCATTCTTAGCGCCGTGCCGCCGTTGATGCTGAAGACGGAGAAGAATCCGGGCGGATTGCCGAAGGAGGTCTTCGACGGATTTCAGGCTCAGCTCGCGGCCAATCGTTCGCAATTTTATTACGATGTGGCGGCGGGTCCGTTCTACGGTTACAACCGGCCGGGCGCAAAAGTTTCGCAGGCCACCATCTGGAATTGGTGGCGCCAAGGCATGATGGGCGGTGCTAAGGCGCATTACGACGGCATCGTCGCCTTTTCCCAGACCGACTTCACCGAAGACCTGAAGAAGATCACCGTGCCCGTGTTGGTGATGCACGGCGACGACGACCAGGTCGTGCCCGATGCCGATTCCGCCCCGCTCTCGGCCGAGCTGCTCAAGAATGGCACCCTCAAAACCTACCAGGGTTTTCCCCACGGCATGCCCACGATTGAAGCCGAGACAATCAACACCGACCTGCTCGCGTTCATTAAGGCATGATCGTCGCAGGATGCGGGACGATGGGAGCGCGGCGTGCGCGGAGATGTGGGCCTGAAAGGATTCGAACCTTTGACCCTGCGCTTATCAAGCGCATGCTCTAACCAACTGAGCTACAGGCCCGGTGCGCCGGAGGAACGGAACAGTGGCGGGTGATTTGGGATTGGTCAAGGATGGCGCGATTTTTGTCCATCATCGCGCAGGAATCTCTCCAGCGCCGGGCCGATGGAACGGGCGCCGGGCGTGATCGCTTCGAGGCACCAGCCGGCGAGCGAGAGCAGCGCGGCCGTGAGCAAAGCCAGTAGCCAAGTCCGGCGCAGGGCCGTTCCAAGCCAGCCGCCCTCGGCCGCGATGCGGAGCCGGCGGTAGAGGACGGAGACAATAAAAGCATCCAGAAAAACCTCGGCGAGGAGAGCCTGGGCCGAGAGGATGGCAAAAACCGCGAGGCTGATCAGCCCGATGACGACGCCCACCAATAACGCGATCACGCACCCTTCGTCCGCGTCGAAGGCGCCGGGCAGATCGAAAAAGTCAAACCAGCCACGATCGCGAGAGCGTGTGTGGTATGAATTTGAAGCGGAGGTTTCCGCCGGGATTGACGCCTCCTCTTCGATCTCGCCGGGGCGCGGGTTGAAACGCGAGCGCTCGAATTCGAGCCAGAGGCGGAGCAAGCCGATGAAGACGCCGTAGCTGGCCAGGACCGCGATGGGATAACGAATCCACATCGCAAAGAGCCCGGCCCGGAGAAGCGCAAACGAAACGACCAAGCCAGCGAAGCCGGTCAGGATGAGGAGGAGGCTGAGAATGGAGCGCGGCGCGCTGCGTTTTGCGAAATAGCGCTCCAGCGCCCGCCGGGCTCGCTTCCGCCACCGGGGATCAGGCGTGGGGGATTCCGTTTCCATCTCGAGAACGACGTTGCCAGAACCCGCAGATCCAGCAAACGACGACGCCAAGGAGCGCGCCGCTGCCATCGATCAGGACGTCGCCAATCGCTCCCGTCCGTGTGGCGACAAACGTCTGGTGAAATTCATCGCCGACGGCAAACAGGATCGCGGTCCCGAGCGCGGCGGCGACACTCGAACGAGCGGAAAGCGCACTGCGCCAGCCGCGAAAAAGCAGCGCGGTGAGCACGGCGTATTCCGTGACGTGCGCGGCTTTGCGGACGAAGAGATGCGCCTGGGCGATCGCCGCCCATGAAATTTCCGGATTGAGCCAGCGCAGAAACGGAGTCAGGAAACGCGAGGTGTGTTCGGCCGACATCAGGTCGGTGGAGCCAAAGAACATGAGCGCCATCCAAAGAACGACCGGCAGCCAGGCCTTGGCGATTTCGCGCATTTTCAAGGCGGGAGTTTAAACGGCGAAGGTTGTCTGACAAACGGGCGCTCCCGGGTTACCCTCGGCCCGAAAAATGACGCGTCCGCTCCTCTCACCCCTCACTTTCGAACCGCTTTTCATGGAGCGCGTCTGGGGCGGGCGGCGCCTGGAGAGTCTCTACGGGAAACAGCTTCCGCCCGGGAAATCGATCGGCGAATCCTGGGAAATCACCGACCGCGAGGAAGCACAGAGTGTCGTTAGGCAAGGACCGTGGCGTGGCCGGACCCTGCACGAACTCTGGCTCGAGCATCGTCCGGAAATCTTCGGCGACGGGCTGCCCGACGCGCCGCGCTTCCCCATCCTGGCCAAGCTGCTCGATGCGCGGGAGACGCTTTCGCTCCAGGTGCACCCGCCCGCTTCCGTCGCCGCTTCGTTAGGCGGGCAGAGCAAAAGCGAGGTCTGGTATTTCGCGGACGCGGAGGCAGAGGCCGAGATTTTCGCGGGTCTCCGCCGGGGCGTGACGCCAGAACAATTTAGCCAGGCGCTCGACCTCGAGCGCGTGGCGGATCTGGTCCCGCGTTTTCCGGTCCGGACGGGCGACAGCTTTTTCGTCCCGAGCGGCCGGCTCCACGCCATCGGCGGGGGCAACCTCATCGTCGAGATCCAGGAAAACAGCGACACCACCTATCGGGTTTACGATTGGGCGCGGGCGGATGACGGGGGAGAGCCGCGCCAGCTCCATCGAGAGCAGGCGATGCAGGCGATCGATTTCAGCGACTTCGAGCCGGCGCTCGTTAGGCCAGACGGCGAGGTGATCGTGCGCTGCCCGCAGTTCACGGTGGAGAAATGGGAGCTGGCGGAGCCGCGACGCGCGCATGATCTGCCGTTCTTCGCACTGTTCTTTTGCCTGAGCGGCGCAGTGGAAATGGGCGAGACGCGCTTGCAGCCGGGCGAATTTTTCCTCGTCCCCGCGGCGGCGCATGAAACCAGGCTCCAGCCCGGGTCGAAAAACACCAGCCTGCTGCGCATCACGCAGCCTCCCCGCTGATAAAGGTTCAGAGCGACAGGCCGCGCGCCGGCCGCATCGTCTGGGGACCGATTGGCTGCACGCCGTCGATTTTCCAGCCATCCGTTTCCGCCGTGAAACTGTAAAGATAACCCCGCCGCGCGCCGCCCGGGGTGGTCAGAAAAACCTGGGCATAAGCCACCCCGCCCGCGACCTGGACGATGCCGAACTCGATTCGCTGCGCTTCCGTCATCGAGGCGAAATCGCGCCGGATCATGAGCTCAAACTGGTCGCGAGAAAATTTCTGGTGCACTCCGGAAGCGGCATGGCGGTAGGCGCTGTCGAAGTCGTCGGCCCGCAGAGCGGAGAGCTGTTGGTTGACGATGGAATACAACTCGCGCGCGGCCGGTGGTGGCGTTTCTCGCTGGTGTAGATGAGTCACGACCGCGGCCACCCCGCAGAGGGCGAAGAAAAAAAGGAGGAACGAAATTTTCAGCGGGCGGCTCATGATCAGGCGGCGCGGGCCGGATCGATCCGGCGCAGGTATTGATAGGAGTAAATTCCGCTGTTGTGACTGTCGCCCCAGGTGGGCTGAAGGGCGTAGCCGCCCACCAGATTCCAGCTGCGCAGCTCGAAGCTCTGGTCGGTGTAGCTGACGTTTGGCCTAACGACATCGCCCATGACATCCGGCTCCCCCCCGCAGGCGGCGCAGGGACAGGCGGTGCGGAGGAAGCGGAGGGGAAGGAAAGTTTCGCTCCCGTCGTTCCACTCGATCGCCAGCTCGCTCCCGATCTGTTCAATATTCTTCGGCTCAAGACGCACAAGGAAAGGCTAGCAAGGTTTTCGGGCAGAGATCAAACTTTCCGCGCGAGTAGGTGCGAATAATTTCAGTTTCTTTCCTGCGTTCCTGTGTTCCTCGTTCTTCCTGCATGAGCGAACGCCGTAAACCGTATCCTTTCGATCTCCTCGAACCCAAGTGGCAGGCGCTTTGGGAAGAACTCAGCCCGTTCCACGCGTCCAATCCGGGTGAGCCGGGCTTCGATCCGGCGCGACCGAAATACTATGTCCTCGACATGTTCCCCTACCCCAGCGGCTCGGGTCTGCACGTCGGACATCCCGAGGGGTACACCGCGACCGATATCGTCGCGCGTTACAAACGTTTGCGCGGCTTCAACGTCCTCCACCCGATGGGCTGGGACGCGTTTGGTTTGCCGGCGGAGCAATACGCCATCCGCACCGGCCAGCATCCGGAAGTGACGACGCGCGAGAACATCGCCCGCTTCAAAACCCAGCTGAAACGAATCGGTTTTTCCTACGATTGGCAGCGCGAGATCAGCACCGCCGATCCCGCCTACTTCCGCTGGACGCAGTGGATCTTCCTCCAGATTTACCATTCCTGGTTTAACCCCGAGACGAAGCGGGCCGAGCCCATCGCCACCTACCGCGGCGACGATCCCGACAGTGTGCGCCTGGCTTACGTCGCTGAGGTGCCGGTGAATTGGTGCCCCGAACTCGGCACGGTTTTGGCGAACGAAGAAGTGGTCGATGGCAAGAGCGAAGTGGGCGGGTTCCCCGTCGTTAGGCGGCCGATGCGCCAGTGGATGCTGCGCATCACCGCCTTCGCCGAGCGCCTGATCGACGAGCTCGAGCCGCTCGACTGGCCGGAAGGGATCAAGCTCCTGCAGCGCAACTGGATCGGGAAAAGCGAAGGCGCAGAAGTGCGTTTTCCTGTAGCCGGGGTCGCTGACCCCGGCAGCGCTGGCGACCCGCGCATGACCGGGGACAGCGTCCCCGGCTACAACATCACCGTTTTCACTACCCGCCCCGACACTCTCTACGGAGCCACCTATATGGTGCTGGCGCCGGAGAACCCGCTGGTCGATCGCCTAACGACCGCCGAACAACATCCCGCGGTCGACGCCTACAAGATGCAGGTCGCGGCGAAGAGCGACTTGGAGCGGACCGACCTCGCGAAGGATAAAAGCGGCGTTTTCACCGGCGCCTACGCGATCAACCCGGCGAGCGGCGAGCGCATCCCGATCTGGATCGCCGACTACGTCCTGATGGGTTACGGCACGGGCGCGATCATGGGCGTCCCCGCACACGACGAGCGCGACTTTGAGTTTGCCCAGACATTCGATTTGAGAATCAGAGAAGTGGTCGCGCAGGTCCCGGGTAGGGTGGGCGTCCCGCCCGCCGGTGAAGGCGTCTCGCCTTCGCAAACTTCCCGGTCCTGCATTCTCCCCAAAGATTGTTTTGGCGAGACGCCAAACCCGGCGGGCGAGACGCCCACCCTACCCGGGAACTTGGGGGCCTTCACTGGCGAGGGAATCGCGGTCAATTCCCCGCTGATCGACGGTCTGCCGACCGCGGAAGCGAAACGAAAGATCACCGACTGGCTGGTGGAAAAGGGCCTCGGGCGCGCAACGATCAATTACAAATTGCGCGATTGGCTCTTTTCTCGCCAACGCTATTGGGGCGAGCCGTTCCCGATCATCTGGCGCGACGGCAAGCATGAAGCCGTCGCCGAATCCGAGCTGCCGCTGGTTCCGCCACCGCTCGATGATTTCAAGCCGACCGGCACCGGTGAGCCGCCGCTGGCGCGGGCGAAAGAATGGGTGCGTTATTCCGAAGCGGCGACGCGCGAGCTGAACACGATGCCGCAGTGGGCCGGTTCCTGTTGGTATTACCTGCGCTTTTGCGATCCGGGCAACGCCGGGCGTTTCGTGGGAGAAGAAGCGGAACGTTATTGGATGAACGTCGACCTCTATGTCGGCGGCACCGAGCACGCCGTTCTCCACCTCCTTTACGCCCGCTTTTGGCAGAAAGTTCTCTTCGATCTCGGCCACCTCTCGACCACGGAACCCTTCCATCGCCTGGTCAACCAGGGGATGATCCTCGGCGAAGACGGCCGCAAAATGTCCAAGCGCTGGGGTAACGTGATCGACCCGCTCGACGTGATCGCGGAATACGGCGCCGATGCTTTCCGCTGCTACGAGATGTTCATGGGCCCGCTCGAGCAGATGAAACCCTGGAGCATGACCGGGGTGGAGGGTGTCTCGCGTTTTCTCGCCCGCGTCTGGAGGCTCGTGATGGAGGAAAATCAAGCGGGTGAATGGGTTCTCTCTCCCACGGTGCAGGAGGTCGAACCGACCCGCGCGCAGCGCAAGGTCATCCACGCCACGATCAAGAAAGTGAGCGAAGACATCGAGGCGCTTTCGTTCAACACTGCGATCGCGCAGATGATGATTTTTGTGAATGCCTTCACTTCTCCTCCGGGGAGCGCACGCGACTCGCGTGCTGTTTCCGGCGACCCCGCCGGAAAATCCTTGCGCGGAAGCCCAGAGGTCGCCGGCGAGTCGCCGGCTCCGGCACGCGAGTCGCGTGCGCTCCCCGGAACCCGCTCGGTCCCGGTCGCCTCTTTGCGAACGCTACTCGTTCTTCTCAACCCTTTCGCACCGCACCTGACCTCCGAGCTGTGGGAAACGTTAGGCGCGAAGTTTCCGAGCGCGCCCGCCGGGATCACGGAGCAGCCCTGGCCGGAATATCGTGAGGAATACCTCGTGGAAGACGAGGTCGAAATCCCGCTCCAGGTGAACGGCAAAGTGCGCGACCGCGTGACAGTGCCGATCGCGGCGACAAACGCGGAGCTGGAAGCGATCGCCCTCGCCAACGAGCGGGTGCAGGAATTCATCGCCGGGCTCACCGTGCGCAAGGTGGTGGTGATCCCCAAAAAGCTGGTCAACGTCGTGGCTAACCAATAAAAGAGCCGAACTATGTGGAAAGAATTCAAAGAGTTCGCAATTAAGGGGAACGCGGTCGACCTCGCCGTCGGCGTCATTATTGGCGCTTCGTTCGGGACGGTCATCGCATCGTTAGTCAAAGACATCATCATGCCGCCGATTGGTCTGCTCCTAGGCGGGCTGGACTTCTCCAACCAGTTCATGGTTCTGAAAGCCCCGCCGGGAGGTGGCACTTTCGCCACTCTGGCTGATGCCACTAAGGCAGGCGCTGTCACTTGGAACTACGGGGTCTTCGCGACCTTGGTCATCAACTTCTTGATCGTGGCGTTATGCATTTTCCTTATCGTGAAAGCGATGAACAAGATGAAGCGCCCCGCGCCCGATGCACCGGCCGTCGCAAAGGATTGCCCGGCCTGCGCGATGACCATTCCTATCCAGGCCATGCGCTGCCCGCACTGCACATCCGATCTGGCGGCGGCACGAGGTTAAGCGGGAGCCATTTCACCCACTCGCAAGACGCGGCGTAGCGTGCAGAGCCAGATGCAGCTCGCGCTGTCATCTGGCCATGCCACTCCTGGAGCCCAAGGCGAGAATGCGGGCAGGACCCAGCGGCGTTCCTGCTGAACGAAGGCCGGGATTTTCAAACGCAGTTGCCCGGAGTGCACCTCCGAGCTGGCGACGGCCTAGGCGGCGGCGCGGTTGGCGTCGATCCGCAGGACCCGTCGCGGCGAGCAAAGCCAGATCCGGCTTTCCCCATCGTCGGGCCAGGTCACCCCGCCGGCCCAGGGTGAAAAAGCGGGGAGAATCCAGCGCCGCAGAGGCGTGTTTTCCTGCTGGATGAAGGCCGGAAATTTGAGCCGCAACCCGGCTCCGTCGGTGATGCTCGCGGCCGGATGATGATGCCCGATGATGCAAATGCGGTCGGTCTCCTCGGGCTCACAGTGGCCATGCTGAAAAACGAAGTCCGGCGTTTCCCAGCGCGGCGCAAACTCGATCGCGCGACCGACATGCCGGTCATGGTTCCCGGCGAGAGCGATCACTTCACAATGTTCGCGCAGGCGGCCGAGCAGCCCTTGGGCGGCGGCAGCGGAAGCTTTGTCGTGCACGAGATCGCCCACGATGAGCAACTGGTGCGGTTGATATTCCAAGAGAAGCTCCATCAATCTGTCCTCGACCGAGGTCATGCCCCAGAGCGGCATGAGGCGCCCGGCCGTGCGCTGGCTCAGCTCGTAGCCGAAGTGCAAATCCGCCACTGCCAGCCAGCGTTCCGCGGTATGGAAAAGCGCGAGCCGGCCGTCGAGGAGGACATGAGGCGTGACGGCGACGCGACTGGCGGCAGGGTAAGGCATAGGCGACCGCGGAAATTATCGCTTGCCATCGCCCCCTTCAACCGGTAAGCAGGCGACTTCAGCCAAATGACGACCGCACTGAGACTTACCTTGGTGGGTGCACTGGCTCTGCTTACCGCGAGTTGCTCCATGCAGCAACCGACGACCACCGCCAGCAGCAGCCACACCCGGCGCATCAGCAAGGTGCGCACGACCGCCTACACCCACACCGAGCAGGGCGGCCGCCGCAACGCCATCGGGACGAGGCTTTCCGGCAAGAATGTCAAAAGCGCCGCCTCCGATTGGTCGCGCTGGCCGCTCGGGACGAAATTCCGGATCGTCGACACCGACGAGGTCTTCCAGATCGACGATTATGGCAGCGCCTTGATCGGCACCGGCACGATCGATCTTTATAAAACCAATCGCCTCGCCATGAACAAGTGGGGCGTGCGTTCGGTCGACATTGACGTCATCGAATGGGGCTCGGCCGAGAAAAGCCTGCAAGTGCTCGCCCCGCGCAAAGGCAACCGCCGGGTGCGCCAAATGATCCTCGCCCTTTCCAAGGACCAAGCCGAGGATCGCACCTCGAATCTTCGGCAGTTCTAGCCGGACTTTCTTTTGACAGCGGCGAGGGAGGCCGCACAGTCGGCGGATGAAAATCTTCGTCGCGGGCGGGGCGGGCTACATCGGAAGCATCTGCGTGGAGCTCCTGCTCGACGAAGGCCATGAGGTCATCGTTTTCGATAATCTGACCGAAGGCCATCGCCTCGCGGTCGACGAGCGGGCGGCCTTTATCGGCGGCGACCTCGCGCGGCGGGAGGAAATCAGTCGCGCTCTCCAGGAAACGAAACCCGACGCGGTCATGCATTTCGCGGCCAACGCGCTCGTCGGCGAATCGATGGAAAATCCCTCGAAATATTTCCGGAACAACGTCGGCGCCGGGATCAACCTGCTCGACGCCATGCTCGAGGCCGATGTGCGCACCTTCGTTTTCTCCTCCACCTGCGCCACCTTCGGCCCGCCCGACCGGGTGCCGATCGACGAGACGCTCCCGCAGCGGCCGATTAACCCCTACGGCGAATCCAAGCTCATGTTCGAAAAGGTTCTGCGCTGGTACGACGAAATCCACGGGCTCAAGTTTGTCGCCCTGCGTTACTTCAACGCCGCCGGGGCGACGGCGAAATTTGGGGAAGATCATCGCTGCGAGACCCACCTCATCCCGAACGTCCTCAAGGTCGCGCTCGGCCAGAAACCACAGGTCGAAATTTATGGGACGGATTACGAAACGCCGGATGGCACCTGCATCCGAGATTACATTCACATCCTCGACCTCTCCCGCGCCCACATCCTCGCCCTCGGCGCGAAGGAGAGCGCCTTCTACAATCTCGGCACCGGCGGCGGCGCCAGCGTGCGGGAAGTAATCGACGTTTGCCGCGCGGTCACGGACAAGGACATCCCCGTGGTCGAGAAACCGCGCCGGCCGGGCGATCCGCCGCGGCTCATCGCCGCCTCCGAAAAAATCAAACGCGAGCTCGGCTGGAAACCGCAGTTCGAAAGCATCCGCGCCATCATCGAGAGCGCCTGGCGCTGGCACCAGAAATTCCCCCACGGCTACGGCGATTAACTCGGCTTCTGCCCCCGGTAGGGCGAGACTCCGTCGAGCCTGGAGGTTGGGCTCGCCTTACCACCAATCGTTTTCCC
>JBBPZS010000008.1:0-40830 GCA_038198605.1 Chthoniobacterales bacterium
CGCCGAGTGGATAGGGATATCCGAGCCAAACTTTAACAGGTGTCATAAGAGAGAAGCGTGTTTATCCCATTCGGGGGAGGCAGAATCAAGGAATGCAAAGAATTTGCGGCGGGTGGCTGTTGTAGCGGCGGGCGTGTCGGCCGCTCTGGTGGATGCTGCGACGGGACTGCCGGAGGTATGCGGCGACACGGCCACCGCTACAACAGGCCCCGAGAACGGCCCGACTTCTTCCCTTTGATCTCGAGCTTGCGGTAGAGCGTGGCCATGCTGATGCCCAGCACGCTGGCCGCTTTTTCGCGCGCGCCTTTGAATTTCGCCAGCGTCGCCTCGATGTATTCGCGCTCCTGTTCCTGGATGAATTCGTCGAGCGATTTGCCCACCGCTTTGATGCCGCGAGCTTTGCGGGCTGCTTCTTCGTCGCCAAACTCGACGATCTGCGGCGGCAGGTCGCCTGGAGTGATATTGTCGTCCTCGCAAAGCGCGCAGGCCCGCTCGATTGCGTTCTCCAGCTCGCGCACGTTGCCGGGATAATCATAACTGCAGAGCAACTCCAGCGCTTTCGGCTCGATCTTCTTCGGCTCGGTGCTGGTCTGGGCGGCTTGCTTTTCCAGGAAGTGTTTCACCAGCAAGGGCACGTCTTCCAGCCGGTCGCGCAGCGGTGGAATTTCGACCGGGATCACTGCCAGCCGGTAATAAAGATCTTCACGGAAGGAACCGTCGCGGATTTTCGGCTGGAGCGCTTCATTGGTCGCGCCGACGACCCGCACGTTGACTGGCACGCTTTTGTTGTCGCCGACCCGGCGCACTTCGCGCTCCTGCAGGACGCGGAGGAGCTTGGTCTGGAGCGAGGTGGCCATCGAATTAACTTCGTCGAGGAAAATGGTGCCGAGGTTGGCCTCCTCGAAGAGCCCGCGTTTATCCGCGACCGCGCCGGTGAAGGCGCCTTTTTTGTGCCCGAACAATTCCGACTCGAGCAAATTCTCGGGTAGCGCGCTGCAATTGATCGCGACGAAGGGGTGATGCTGCCGGTTGCTGTTGAAGTGCAGCCCGCGCGCGACCAGTTCCTTGCCCGTGCCGCTCTCGCCCTGGATTAAAACCGTGCTGTCGGTGTCGGCCACCTTGTTGATCAGGTTATAGACGAGCTGCATTTTGCGGCTGGAGCCGATAATGTTGTCGAACTTGTATTTATTCTTCAGTTCCTTGCGCAGGAAAGTGTTCTCCTGGCGGGCGGACTGGAACTCGAGCGCGCGCTGCACCGTCATTTGCAGCTCGTCGATCTTAAACGGCTTGGGCAGGTAGCCGTGGGCGCCCATCTTCATCGCCTCGATCGCGGTGTCGACCGAAGCGTAGGCCGTGATCAGGATAACCAGCGTCTGCTTATGATTTTCCTTCACGTGCCGGAGGACGTCGAAACCGCTCATCGACTCCATCTTCACGTCGGTAATGACGATCTGGGGTTCGATTGACTCCATCTGCTCGACCGCTTTCGCGGCGGAGTTGAAGGGGAACACTTGGTGCCCTTTTTCCCGGCAGAGAGTCACGATGACTTCCACCATTGCGGGCTCGTCGTCTATGATGATGATCTTGGCCATATTCGCAGGGCGGAGACTATTTCAGGAATGAGAAAAGAAAAGACAAATATGAGAATCAGGGGGTCGGGTCCAGAGGCACCGGCAAGCCGCCTACCAGCATCCACGGAACTGCTTTGCCCCAGCCGATGATCCTTTCCCAAAGGTCGCCCCTTGGATTCTCCAGCGGCAGAGCGATCAAATCCGCCTGGAAGCCGGCCCGGATTTTCCCCAGATGTCCCTCCTGATGGAGCGCACGGGCGGGGTGGGTGGTTACCATGTCCAGGATCCGTTCCGGGGCGAGCCACGGATGCGCGTCGCGCAGCGTTTGCATTTCTGAGAAAAGGCTGAGCGAGGAATTGCTCGCGAGACTGTCGGTTCCGAGAGAAATGTTGAACCCGAACCCGTCGAGGCGCTGCAACGCAAACGACGCATGCCGAAAGTAGCGGCTGCTCCGAGGGCAATGCGCGATGTGAAAACGCGGCCCGCGCTCCAGCCGCGCGAAGTCTTCTTCCGTGAGTTCGTTCAAATGCACGACGATCCAATTTTCGTCCATCACTTCCCGGTCGAGCATGACTGCGAGCGGCGTTTTTCCAGCGCCGCAATCATCCATCCGGCGGCCGAGGCTTTGCAGGAGATCAAAGAGCGGCCCGCGCCGTTCGCGAAACATCTCCATCTCTTCTTTCGACTCCGCGAGGTGCATCATGAGCGGAAGGCCACGCCGTTGCGCTGCTTCCCGCGCCAGGCCCAGCAGCTCCGGCGAAACGGTGTAAGGCGCGTGCGGGCTCAAGCCAAAGCCGCCCCGCCAGGCTTCCTTTCCTTCGAAACGGGCGAGCGCATCTTTCACCATCTCTGGCGCCGGCAACCGCGGACGCACATCGATCAGTTCCGCGAACCACCATGTCCGGAGCGGCGGTGGCGGCATCCGCTCGAGCAACGCCGGCATCGATTCCACGTTCGCGATCGTGGTCGTTCCAAAACGGCGCGCTTCGCGAAAACCGCTCGCGATCGATGCCAGGTAGTCCTCGTCCGTCAGGTCGCGCCGCCGGCCGTTAATCTGCAGGACCCAATCGGCAAAGGAACGCTGCGGCGGGATCGCGCCGCGCAGCACGGTGAAATCGAGATGGCAATGCGCGTTGATCAGGCCCGGCAGCAAGACCACTTCGCCGAGGTCGCTGACGGGTCCGCTCTGGCGTGACCGCACCTCCGCGTCACTGCCGACATCGACGATTCTCTCATCTTCGACTGCGACCGCGCCGTTCTCAATCGGCGCGCCAACCATCGTCACGACGGTGCGAGCGCGGTAGATCATCCTGCGATTACCTTTCGCGCCGGTTTACCTTGCCTGCAGGGAGGGACGCCCCTTCACCACCTCGCGGGCCTCGGCCACGAGCAGGTTGCACGCTTCCTGGCAAAGCAGCGGCATGACGTTCTCGCCGCGACCGGTCTGGTCGATCGGGGCGATGTATTTATCGAGCGGCAGGCGCAGAGAAGGCCGCGCTTTGCTTTCATCGCGCGCCCACAAAATCGTCCGGAGACATCCCGGCTCGCCGCCCCCGGAACGGCAGAAACGTCCAATTAACCCGTCCGCTTCCTCATCGGTAAGCTGTGCGGCCGCGCGATACATGCCGGTCTGGCGGTCGAGCGTCGCGCGCAGAGGAGTGGTGGTAAGACGATTCGCTTCCCAGGCCGCGAGCACGGCCAGCCGCCCGGGATAAAATCCCTCCATCGCGAGGTGCAACGCGGGCAGGTCCGCTACTTCCAGGCGCCAACCGTGGCGCAGGTTCGGCGCCGTCTTCAGCGGCCGATATTTTCCGGCATCATCCAGGCGCGCGATTTCGGCCGCGTCGTTAGGCGAGCGGAAGACTTCAAACTCCGCGCAGGCTTCATCCTCCCGATGGCAGAGCGCGAAACCTTCGTCTTGACGGACGATTAAGACTTGTCCGATCCCGCGGGCACCGGACGCGAGCCACTCGCCGAGCACCCGCTCAACGCGCGGGAGCATGCTTTTTCTTTTTCGCCGTGCAGAGTTTCTTCGCCATCAGCACCGCGACGTGCTCGAGGAAATCGCGGTCGTCATCGCTGAAGGCATTCAGCTTGTCGCTTTCCGCATCGATGATCCCCAGGACTTTCCCGTTCGTCTCGCTCATGATCGGCACCACGATTTCAGAAAGCGTGGTCCAGAAGGCCGGCAGCCAGCGCGGGTCCTCGCGCACGTCGCCGACGATGAGCGTCTCCTGCGTTTCCGCCACCACTCCGCAAAGTCCCTGCGTCACCGGGAACCGGGCGTAAGTCGGCGGGTGATCGCCCGTGCCCGCGACGATGATGAAGTCGTCCCGATCGACTTTGTAAACGCCGACCCAGCGATAACCGCGTTCCTTGCGCACCATCTCGGCCGCCCGCTTGACGGTCTGCGGGGTCTTGGGCGCGGCCAAAAGGAAGGCCGCGAAATCCTGCAAGAGTTTGGTGGAGTCGGTTTTCAAAATGCCGGTAACAAGAACAGTTTACCCAATCGGGCTGAGATCAAGGGCCGCGCCGTCGAAAGCTGCCGCCTGCGCGAGAATGATTTCGGCAAATTGCGGCTCGGTCCCGAGCGCGCTCGCGTAATAAAGCGCCCGCTCCTGGACCCGATGCGGGTTGTGCCGGAAGACCTCGCGCTGGCTCGCGGCCGCGGTCGGCTCAGGCTCAATCCCGAGCAAAACCGGGATGTCCTGGTAGCTGTGCAGGCCGTCGGAGATAAAAAAAGGCACCACCACCACGTTCGGCGTGGTCGTTAGGCTGACCCAGTCGGAAATCAGCGGCGCTTCTTCCATGTAGGTGTTCTGGACCGAGCCGTAACGCCCGAGCGCGCCGATCTTTTCCACCTCGCGTTTCGCCGCCACCGCGCTGTTGTCGTTCAAGGCCGTCCCGTGCCCCACGATGAGGAGCGACGTCTCCGCCTCGGGAACCCCGGGCGCGATCTCCCGCGCACGCTGCAGGAGCAGTTCGGTCACCGCCGGATGATTCCCGACCGGGGCGCAGTACTTCCAGGCCTGTCCATTCGCCCGAGTCGTTAGGCGGCCGTCCAGCTCCAGCTCGCGCGGGATCACCGTCTGGGTAAAATACCCTTCGCTGATGAAATTCGGGACCACATAGACTTCGCGGATTTCGGGATCAGCAAAGAAAAAGAGCGCGTCGCGCAGGCTCGGTTCCTCTTTCCAGAAACAACAAGCCACCTCGCGAAAGACTCCCCGTTCCCGAATCGCCGCGGCCTGCGCGAGGCTGGGCGCGCTCGAATCGGGGTTCACGGTCGAGCCGTGGCCGACGATCAAAAGCGCGCTCGATGCTGATGAGATAGTCACCTTCGTAGCTAAACTCAGGAAGATCATTTGTCACCGCCCCAAAATAGACTCTTGACCACCAACGACTTTTTTTGCTAATGCGGGGCCATGAAAATCAGCCTCAGCCTCATCGCGCTTGTTCTCCTCGGTCTCTCGGCAGACAACACGCTGGCGCAGCACTGGCGCCAGTATCAGCATGACGGAGGTCACAGAGGCCAATCCAACGTCAGTATCAACCCGCCGGCCCTCGCACCGGTCTGGTCAGCCACGGGTTTTATCGAGCCGCGGATCCTCGGTGATACACTCTACGCTCGGAAGAGGGAGAGCCTGTCGACGCGCGTGTCTGCCTTCTCCCTTGCCGATGGTCAGGAGAAGTGGAGCACGCTCGGAGATGGGGTCTATTTTGGTAACCTCGCGGTCGCACAAGATTTCCTCATCCTTGAGGGCTTTAATTACAACGGCGGCTTCAGCGACGTTCTCGTCGTGCTCGACGCTGCGACCGGTCAGGAGCGTTACCGCATTGATCTGCCGCTCGAGTTTTCCTTTTCCGAGCCCAATCTGGTGAAGGAACCAGGCGGATTTGTCGCGTATTGCACGGATGGCGGCACGCTCGCGGCGGTGCAGGTGGGAAGGGATGCGGCTAATATCCTGTGGACGCAGACGGGGGACATCGGGCTGTCCGAAGCGACGATCGTCGGAGATTCGGTCATTACCTTTGGGGCTGGTGGCACCGGCTCGGCTTTTGTGCGTGCGACCGGAGCAAAATCCGTCTTTTTCAACGGCGGGCCGAGCCTCATGTCTGCGCCAGCCTCGGCCAACTCGCGCCGCGGAGATTTCTACGTCAAACTCGACTACAACACCGAACGAGTGACCCGTGTTCGCGCATTTCATTACAACAGCAACGAATCGATCGAGCTGCTCTGGACCCGTGTCACGCCCTTCAATCAGTCGGGTGGAATGGTGGCTATCGGTTCCGACGGCAATCTCTATGCGGTGGGCAGCGGCGAAATTGCGATCATCGATCCTAACGACGGCTCCACCATTAAGAGTATCCCGTTTCCCTTCGCCAACGGGAGCACTCCCGCCCTGACGGGGAACGTGCTTTGGGTCTACTCCGATAAGGACACCTATGCCTACGACTCTTCTTCGCTCGATCTGCTCGCGACCTTTCCCGGCAGTCCGGGGTTTAACTTCGGTTTCGATTCGGTCGGCGCGTTTGTCCCGGGCACGGCGGCCCTGAATTTCAAGGACCGGATCCAGGTTTATCGAGAGAACCCCTGAAACGCTGAGGCGGCGGACCGACCCGGTGAAACGGGTCAAGGACCTGTTCAGTCGGCCGAATCTTCTTCGGACTCCGCCTTGTCACCTTGTTCGCCGTAGACCTGGCGCAGGATCCGCCCAATCATCGGCGCCGCCGCCGAACCGCCGTGGGCTTTGCTTCCGACGTCCCCTTCGTAGAGCGCGGCGAAGGCATATTGCGGATTCTGGGCCGGAACGAAGCCCGCGAACCAGGCGGCGGTCCGCTCTTTGTCCTTTGGGCCCCATTGCGCCGTTCCGGTTTTTCCCGCTACCGAAACTTTATCCAGGCTCGCCTGGTGCGCGGTCCCGGCCGGGGCGTTCACCGCGTCCACCATCGCGGTGTGAATTTGATCCATCACCGCGGCGGAAGCGCCGATTGTCTTTTTCGCCCGCACGGAATAGGCGGTCACGATCTCCTTGCCCACAGTCTGGACCTGCTCGACCAGGCGTGTCTGATAAAACGTCCCACCATTGGCCACGATCGCCATCGACTGCGCCATCTGCAGCGGCGTGGTCAGCACGTCGCCCTGGCCGATCGAGAGATTGGCGATGTCGCCGCCGAGAATTTTGCGGCCGTGCGTCGCCTTCATGTATTCGTCGTTAGGCAAACGCCCATCCGCTTCGCCCTTGAGCGGAATGCCGCTTTTCGCGCCGTAGCCGAGTTTCGCCGCCCAATCGAGAATCGGGCCGGCGCCGGTTTGAATCCCGACTTGGTAGAACCAGGTGTCGCACGACTCGGTCAGCGCCTGGACGAAATTGAGCGAGCCGCGAAAGGTCTTTTTCCAGTTGTGGAAGGTGGTGTCCCCCACGTCCATCGCCGGCACGCAGTCGTAGCGGTCGTAGGGCGTGATCGTGTTGCTCTCAAACGCCGCCAACCCGACCGCGACCTTGAAGGTGGAGCCGGGCGGATAAGCCGAGCGATAAGCGCGCGGGAGGAGCGGGATGTTCGGATCGTCCTGCAACTTCTTAAACTTCGCCGTAGAGATGGAGGGAATGAACTCGTTAGGGTCGAAAGTCGGCCACGAAGCCAGGGCCAGGATGTCGCCCGTATTGGGATCGAGCATCACGATCGCGCCGCGCTTGGCCTTGGCCGCGAGAGCCTTTTCCGCCATCTCCTGCAATTTGAGATCGAGGGTGGTGACGACATTGTAGCCGGGCACGGGCGGCTCCACGATGCGTTCCGACGTTTTCCGCCCGTCGCGATCAAAGGTCACCTTAAATTTCCCATGCCGGCCGGTGAGCATGCTGTTGAAAGTCTGCTCCAGACCTTCGCGACCCTCCGTCTCGGGCCAGAGGACCTGCCCGTTTTGGATGATTCCGTCGGCGTTGCGACTGGTGCGACCGGTGTAACCGATGACCTGCCCCGCCACGCTCTTGTTCGGGTAGACGCGCATGTAGATCGGCTTGAGGAAGAGCCCGGCCGGCAGGTTGTCCTTCAGCTCCGATTGCTCTTCGTCGCTCAGGTTTTGCGCGATCTCGAAAGGAAGAAAACCGCGGTTGTGGTAATGCCGGAGAATGGCGCCATCGCTCACCGCGAACGAGCGGTCGAGCCGCTTCTCCGCCGCGCGAATTTTCTCCCGGGCGTATTCGAGCGCGCGCGCATCGGAGAAGTCGAGCGGGGTGGGGAAGTTGATCGTGAGGTTATAGCTGAGTTTGTTTTGCGCGAGCGGGTTGCCATTCCGGTCGGTGATTTGACCCCGCGGCGCGGGGATATCCAGGAGATAAGTGCGCGCCTGTTTCTGCGTCTCGAAGGTCGGCTTGATCGTCTCCTCGAAAGGCGTCGCAGAAGGCTCCTGCGCCAGAGCCGCGATCGGCCACGCTAGAAGAAGCAGAATGAACCACGGATTGCACGGATGGGCACGGATGTGGGAGAAGAGGTTAGAATTCAAAGCATTCTGATCCGTGTTATCCGCGAAATCCGTGGTTAAAATTCTTGATGAACCACGGATTACACGGATGGGCACGGATATTGGAGAAGAGGTTGGAATTCAAAATTCTTCTAAATCCGTGTTATCCGCGAAATCCAAAATTCTTCCGGTCTTGAGCGCTTAGTGTCGCTCCAGGAAGCGATGCACTTCTTCCGCCAACTTCTGGCCTATCCCTTCGGTCGATGCAATTTCTTCGACGCTCGCCTTTCGCAGCCGCTGCACCGAACCGAACTTGCGCAGGAGAAGATTTTTCCGGTTCTGGCTCACTCCTGGACAATCGTCGAGAATGCTCTCGCCGATCCTTTTTTTCATCAGGAGCTGGTGATAGGCGTTGGCAAAGCGATGGGCTTCGTCGCGGATACGCTGGAGCAAACGAAGCGCCCCGGAGTCCGGCGGCAACTGCAATGGGAGGGCGCGAGCGGGTCGATAGATTTCTTCAAACTCCTTCGCCAGCCCGATGATCGGGAGGTCGTGTAACCCAAGCCGTTGCAGCTCGCGGCAGGCGGAGGAGAGCTGACCTTTGCCTCCGTCGACGATGATCAGATCGGGCAGACGCACCGCGACGAAATTATCTGCGCGCGCGGGGCGCAAGGCATCGACCGGGTTTTCCTGGGAATACTCAGCCGCGTCCGGATTTTCCTCGCGGGCCTGCAGGAGAACGCGCGAATAACGCCGCCGAACGACCTCGGCCATGCTCGCAAAATCGTCCTGCCCTACGACGGTGCGAATGCGATAACGCCGGTAATTATTCTTGTCCGGCACCCCATCCCGGAAAGAAACCATCGAGGCGACTACGTGAGTCGTAGAGATGTTCGAGATGTCGAAGCACTCCATCACTTTCGGCAGGTGCGGCAACTGCAGGGCGTCGGCCAGGGCCTGCACATCGGCCACTGGATCGATCGTGCTCGGCAGGCTGTGGCGGGTGAAACGCCGCATCGGTTTTGTCGTCCGGCGCAAATCTTCCAGCATGTTGCGGAGTTCGGCCGCCTTCTCGAAATCAAGCTTTGCGGCCGCTTTCTGCATCTCTTCCTCAACTCCGTCCATCATTTCGCGCGACTGGCCTTCGAGAAATTCCGCCGCCTGCGCGACGCGTTGCCGATAGGTCTCGGCGCTGATGTCGCTCAGCCGCATCGGCACCTGGTAGGTCGACGACTTTAATTCGCGCTCGGTCGGCGAACCGCGCCCAAATGTCAGGACGCCAAATTTTTTGCGCATGAAATTGAGCGTTTGCCGCAACGCCCCGGCATGCGCATACGGGCCGAAATAACGCGCGCCGTCATCCTTTTTGAAACGCGCCAAACGAAAACGCGGCCACTCTTCCGTCGGATCAAATTTCACCACGAGGAAGCGCTTATCGTCCCGGAACGAGATGTTATAGCGCGGCCGGTATTCCTTAATCAGCTTGCCTTCGAGAAGAAGCGATTCCGGTTCGCTCGCCACGGTGTGCGTTTCGAAATCCCAGACCGCTTCGAGGAGGGCGCGCGTTTTCAGGTCGGCCACCGCCATTTTCGACGGCATGAAATAAGAGCCAACTCGTTTCCGCAGGTCGCGCGCTTTGCCCACGTAGATGACGCGGCCAAAGCGGTCGCGCATCAGATACACACCCGGCTTGTGCGGGACCTCGTGGACTTTTTTGTTCAGGTCTGGCTTTTCTTTCGACAGCGGCACGACCGTGGGAGAGTACTCGATAATGTGGGATGTCGCCATCGTCGGAAGCGGCCCGGCCGGCGCGAGCTGCGCGGCTTTTTGCGCTCAGGCCGGTCTGAGCACGCTCGTCCTGGAACGCGCGGTCTTCCCGCGCGAAAAGGTCTGCGGCGATTGCCTCAACCCGAGCTGCTGGCCCGTTTTCGAGCGTCTCGGGGTGGCGGCGGAAGTGCGGGCGGCGCCGCATGGGAAATTGTCGCGTGTTGACTTCATCGGTGTCGACGGCCGCGTGATCAGCTCTCCGCTTCCCGCGGGCGAGAGGGCGGAGATCGCGCTGCGGCGGAGCGTGCTCGATCAGCTTCTCCTCCAGCGCGCCCGATCGTTAGGCGCGGAAGTGCGCGAAGGAGAAACCGTGCGCGCGATTTCTTACGGCGGCTTCTGGACGGTGCGGACGCACCAGTCGGAAGAGAAAACCCGGGTACTGGTCGCGGCGGACGGACGGAACTCGAGCGTGGCCCAACTCTGCAAGCTGATGCCGCGCAAAGGCCGCGACCGTGTCGCGCTTCAGACGCACGTCCCGCTGCCGGAAAACTTTGGCGATCGGATCGTGCTCCAACTTCTGCGTGAAGGCTATTCCGGCCAGGCTCCGGTCGGTGACGGTCTGCTCAATCTCTGCCTGGTCAGCCGGCCTAACGACCTCCCCGCCGTTCGGCGCTGGGCCGAAAAAGTATTCGCCGTCAGCGCCGGCCACGGCTGGCGCACGATCGCGCCGCTCGTCCGCGCCGCGCTCCCGCCGGGACGTCCCGGTCTGTTCCTGGTCGGCGATGCCGCGCGCGTGGTTGAGCCTTTTACGGGGGAGGGGATTTTTTACGCGCTCCGGTCCGGCGAGCTGGCCGCTGCCGCCATCGTTTCCGGGGATCACCGGCGCTACCCGGCGGAGCATCGAAAACTCTACGCCGGCCGGCTCTGGGTAAATGCTCTTGCCCGTCACGCGGTCGAGCACCCGCGGCTCACCACCGGCCTGCTCCGTTTCCTGCCTAACGAGAAGCGAGTTCTGGCTTTGCTGACCCGGAAAGTCGTGCGGCCTTGACCGTGTTCGACATCAGCATCGCAATCGTCATCGGGCCAACGCCGCCCGGGACCGGGGAGATGGCCGCTGTTTTCGGGGCGACTTCGTCGAATGCCACGTCCCCGACCAGGCGATAACCGCGCGCTGCCGCGGCGTCATCGACCCGGTTGATCCCGACATCGATCACGACTGCGCCCTCGCGCACATGATCAGCCTTCACAAATCCAGCCTGGCCGATGGCCGCAATCACGATGTCGGCCGAGCGCGTGACGGCGGGCAAATTTTTGGTGCGCGAGTGCACCACGGTCACCGTCGCGTCGACCCCTTTTTGCATGAGGAGAAGGGCGAGCGGTTTGCCCACGATCATGCTTCGCCCGAGGACGACGACATGCGCGCCGCTGAGCTCGACCCCGCTCTCGCGCAGCAGGCGCAAACAGCCTAACGGCGTGCACGGAACAAAACCGGTCGAGTCGCCGAGCGCGAGCTTGGCGATGTTGATCGGATGAAAACCGTCAACGTCCTTGGCCGGATCGAGCGCGCGGATGATGGCCGCTTCGTCGATCTGTTTCGGCGGCGGCGACTGCACGAGAATGCCGTGAATCGCCGGGTCTTGATTCAGCTCTTCGACCCGGGCGAGCAAATCTTCCTGGGTCGTGTCGGCAGGTAATTCCAGTTTGACGGAATGCAGGCCCAGCTCGCGACACGCCTTGTCCTTCGAGCGAACGTAGGCGCGTGAGGCCGGATCATCGCCGACCAGTACCACCGCCAGCCCGGGCGTAGTGCCGTTTGCTTTCAGCGTTTCGATTTCGTCGCGCAACTCCGCATAAACTTTTTCGGCCGTCTGTTTGCCATCAATCAGCTTCATCGCATTTCCACTAGCTGCATCATCGCCTCCTGCAACCGCCAGCGTTCGCGCTCGAATTCTTCGTCCGTCGAAGTCGCCTCCACCCGATGCGGTGCCCCAAAGATGACGCGCACGCTCGAGAACGGGCGCGGCAGGATAAAACGATCCCAGCTCTTCACTCGCCAGCAGCTCGAGTATTCCAAATTGATCGGCACGACTTCCGCGCCCGATTGCTGGGCCAGAAAAACGATCCCCTGGCCCAGTTCGTAGGCCGGGCCGCGCGGACCATCGGGGGTGATGACGACATCCCTGCCTCCCTCGATCACTTCGGCCAATTGCCGGATGGCGCTTGCCCCTTTCTTGGAAGTTGAGCCCCGCACGACGTCGAAATGAAACCGTTCCACCAGGTCGGCGAGGAGCGCCCCATCGCGGCTGCCGCTGATTAGCGCCGCGCCGCGCCGCTCGGGCAGGTAACGCTTGATCACAAATGGGAGCAAAAGCAGCCGGTTGTGCCAAAGGGCACCGATGTAGCGCTCGTTAGGCGGAGTCCCGACGACGTTGGCCCGATCCTCGATCTGGAAACGCAGGGTGCGCGCCCAGACTTGCAACAAGCCATGACCGAACGCGACAAGCCATCGCGCGCGCCAACCTTCGATTTTCAAGGCTTGGAGGTCTGGCCGCTCTCGTCTTTCCAACGATAGGCGCGCGGATTCGGCAGGCCGATCTGGTCGAGGATGCGCCAGACCACAGTGTCGACGACATCGCTAACGGATTGCGGCCGGCTGTAAAACGATGGAATGGCGGGCAGCACGATCGCGCCGGCCTCGAGCAGGGTGACGACGTTCCGGGCATGGATCAAACTCCAAGGCGTCTCGCGCGGGACGAGGATGAGTTTGCGGCCTTCTTTCAAAAAAACATCCGCTGCGCGCAGGAGTGCGCTCTCGCTCGTGCCGGCGGCGAGGCGGCCCAGTGTCGCCATGGAGCAGGGGACAATGACCATGGCATCGAAACGAGCCGAGCCACTGACGAAAGGCACATTCAAATCATTCTCGCCATGCTTCTGCACTCCGGGCGGGATGTCGAGCCGGTCGACCTCAGTGGCGGCAACCTGCTTGGCATGTCCGCTCATGACCAAATGCACTTCGTTAGCCGAAGCATCGATCTGGTCGAGCAGACGCTGGAGATAAACCGTGCCGCTGGCTCCGGTCGCGGCGATGACGAGTTTCATGTCGCGCTACAGAACCACAGATCAACCGCGCACTCTAGGAGGATGATATAACCCGTCGCGGCAATCTTTCCGGGGAGCACAGGCCGCCGGCCTGTCGCGTTCGGCGGCTCGCCGAACGCATTTGCGCGCAGCGCCCGCGAAGGTGGGCTTCGTTAGGGCGAGCAAATTGTCCGGCCGCGCGGTTCGCGGCGAGCCGCCGCGAACGACAGGCCAGCGGCCTGTGCTCCCCGGAGTCGCCGCGGGCGCTTCTTGCCGAAGACGCAGCGGTCAGCGAAATAAAGCCGTGCCACTGCCTGCCGCATGAAGCCAACGCTCTCGGTGATTGTTATCGTGCATGACATGCGTCGTGCAGCGCCACGGACGCTCTTTTCTCTTTCGCCGGAATATCAGCGCGGCGCGGCGGCGCAGGATTACGAAGTCGTCGTGGTGGAAAACGGCTCGGGCGATTCATTATCCGCGGAAGAGGTGGAAGGCATCGCGCCCAACTTCCGCTACCATCGGCACGAAACGGCCTCTGCCTCGCCGGTCGAGGCGATCGATCGCGGCGTTGAGCTCGCGCGAAGCGAGCGCGTCGCCATCTGTGTCGATGGAGCGCGCATACTTTCCCCCGGGATCGTGCATTACATGCTGGCGGCGTTTCGCGCCTTCCCCAATCCGTTTGTTTACACCCTCGGCTGGCATCTCGGCACCGAAGTCCAGAACCTCTCGATCAAGAACGGCTACGACGAAGCGGCGGAAGATCGCCTCCTGGAATCAATCGACTGGCGCGGTAACGGCTACGCGCTCTTTTCCGTGGCGGCGCTCGCCTTGTCCTGTCGCGAGGGCTGGTTCTCGACCGTGGCGGAGAGCAATTGCTTTGCCCTGCGCAAGTCGGAGTTCGTTAGGCTAGGCGGATTTGACCCAGGATTTCAGGCGCCCGGCGGCGGATTGGTGAACCTCGATTTCTTTTCCCTCGCCTGCTCCGCGGCCGAGATGACTCCGGTGCTGCTGCTGGGGGAAGGCACCTTCCACCAAATCCACGGCGGGGTGGCGACAAACGTGCAGATGGCGGAACACCCCTGGGAGAAATTTCATCAGGAATATGTTCGCCTGCGCGGCAAAGCGTATGCGCCGCCGCAATTCACCCCGCATTATTTCGGCCGGCTCTCGCCCGAGGCGCGCCGATTTTTGCCGCAGCGATCATGAAGCAGGTCGTGCTCGTGCTCGGGATGCATCGCAGCGGCACCTCTGCCCTGGCGCGCGCCCTTCACCTTCTCGGCCTCGGGCTTCCCGAAAATCTTCTTCCTCCAGCGCCCGACAATCCCGGGGGCTATTTCGAATCGAAAGATCTCACCCGACTAAACGAAGAGATTCTCGTCGCCGCAAGCACGTCGTGGCACGATCCGTCCCCGATCCCGGCGCACTGGTTTGCCTCAAGCGCAGCGCTGGCTTTCCGCGAACGCGCGGCGGCATTCGTCAACAAAGCTCTCGTCGGCTCGCCGATGATTGTGCTGAAAGATCCGCGGCTCTGCCGCCTGCTTCCTTTTTGGCGGGACTGCCTGACGGATCTGCAAATTACCTTCGGCAGCGTGCTGATCTTGCGCGAGCCGCGGGAAGTCGCTCGTTCGCTCCAGATGCGAGTGCTTGTCGAACTCACTCGGCCGGGCGGTCCGCTCTCGATCGCGCGGGCGCACTGGCTTTGGCTGCGCTACGTGCTCGAGGCGGAAAACCACAGCCGCGACTTGCCGCGCGCGCTCCTGACCTACGAGCTGCTGCTGGACGATGCGCCGCGGCAGTTGGCGTCCATCGCCCACGCGCTCCAGATCGACTATCCGCTCTCCCTTGCCGCCGCGAACGACACCCTCCAGCAGGTCGTGGCACGTGGGCTGAAGCGCCAGCGCAGCAAGGAATCGATCTCGTTAGGCTGGCCCGGGGTGGCGATGGATCTCTACCAGAAACTGGCCGCACAGATTGCCCGGCGCGGCGAGGTCGATCGCGCCTTACTCGACTCTTTCCGGGAAGCATTTGAAACCACGCAGCGGACGAATGCTCCGCCTAACGAAAAGTCGATCCACGCCTATTCGTCCGGTTATTCCTCCGCGCTCATCGAAGTGGGCCGCGCGCGAGCTTCACTCCGGGACGACGTGCGGGTCCTCTTCGTTTCCGCCCAACCCGAAACCCGCGGTCATATCTATCGGGTCGAACATCACACCGCCGCCCTGCAGGCCGGCGGTTTGCGCGCGCGCTGGTGCGCACTCGATGCCTTTGCGGCGGAAGATCTCGCCGGGGTGACGCTGGTGGTGCTCTTCCGCGCTGCCTGGGACGCAAGAGTCGCCGCGCTCTACGCCGCCTGCCGCGCGCGTGGGATCAGGGTGGCGTTTGATATCGATGATCTTGTCTTCGAACCCGAATACATGCGGGAGCCGTATTTCGATTACCTGCGCACTCTGAACCCCACAGGACGCGAACGATGGTCGGCTAACGTCGCCGGTTGGCGGCAAAGCCTGCTTGCGGCCGACTGCGCATTAGTCTCGACCCCGCCGCTCGCCGCCGCTGCGGAAAAACTCGGGAAGCCGGCCGCGGTTTGGCCTAACGGAATCAGTTTCCGAATGATCGAGGAAGCCCGCCGCCTGGCGACGCGACCCGGGCCGGACGCTGGCGGCATTCGAATCGGTTACGCCTCCGGCGCGCCCACGCACCAAAAGGATTTCGCTCAGATCGCGGCGCCGCTCGCCGACGTTCTCGCGGAACGACCGGGTGTTTCTCTCACCATTGTCGGTTACCTGGACCTGGCGGAGTTCCCGGAGCTGACGAAGCACGCGGCGCGGATCGAAACGCGTCTACTCCTCCCGCATCAGGAGCTCGGCGCAGAGTACGCGCGTTTCGACATCAACCTCGCGCCGCTCGAGGTCGGCAATCCTTTCTGCGAGGCCAAGAGTGAACTGAAGTATTTTGAAGCCGCTCTTCTGCAGGTCCCGACCGTGGCCGCCGCGACCGCGCCTTACGCCGCCGCCATCGAATCGGGCAACAACGGATTGCTCGCGCGGGATGAAGCGGAATGGCGGAACTGCCTGTTCGCGTTGATCGATGATCCCGATACCCGCCAGCGGATGGGCCGCACGGCCTACTGGCATTCGTTAGTCCGTTTCGGTCCGGAAGCCCAGACTCTCGACGGCCTGGCCGCGATCGCGGAACTGACCGGCCTAGTGCGCTAGAGATATCCGCCGGTCTTGAGCTTTTTTGTCAGGTCGATCTGCCGCAAAAGAAGATCGCGATAAAATGTCCGCGCCTCCTTTGCCGGTTCGAGGCGGCTTTTTTTGTCCACTACGACGAGGTCATCGACCAGTTTTTCCAGGGTCAACGGTTTGCCCTTTACCTGGCAATAGGTCCAGGCCGCCTGGATCGCCGCGCCCAGCGCGGCGCCTTCCGCGACCTTTAGCGCCACTGTCGGGAAGCCGAGAATATCAGTCGCGATCCGACGCCAGACCGCGCTCTTGCTCCCGCCGCCGGTAAGACGCACTTCCTCCGCCACGATGCCCAGTTCCTTGAAACGCCGCAGACCGTAGGCCAGCCCGAGGGTGACGCCCTCCACGACCGCGCGCGCCATCTGATCGGGCTTCATTGTTTCCGTCGTTAGGCCATGGAAAACGCCGACGCCCTTGGGCAGGTTGGGCGTCCGCTCCCCTTGCAGATAAGGCAGGAAAATGACCCCGCCGGCGCCGGCCGGAACCTTGGCCACCCGCTCTTCCATCGTCGGAATGTCCCAGGCAAAGAGTTCGCGCACCTGTTCGGTCGCGACGGCTACGTTCATCGTGCAGGTCAGCGGCAGCCAATGATCGGTCGCGTCGCAAAAGGCCGCGACTTCCCCCTTCGGATCGATCACTGGCTTCTCCGCGAAAGCGCAGATCGTGCCGGAGGTGCCGAGGCTGACCGTGACCACGCCGGGGCGAGTATTGCCGGTGCCGATCGCGCTCATCATATTGTCGCCGCTCCCGGCGCTAACGAGGGCGTCCTCCGCCAGGCCCCATTCTTCCCGCAGGACGCTGCGCAACAAACCGGCCGGACGTTTTGAGGAACGAAGCGGCGGCAGCATCGACTCCAGTTTCGGGTCGATGAATTTCATGACCGGTTTCGACCACTTGCGGGTGCGGACATCGAGGAGCCCGGTCCCGGATGCGTCGCCGTATTCCATCTGCCGTTCGCCGGTCAGCCAAAGGTTCAGATAATCGTGCGGGAGCAGGACACTCGTTAGGCGACGAAAATTAGCGGGCTCATTTTGTTTCAGCCAGAGCAGCTTGGGCGCGGTGTAGCCGGGCAACATCGGGTTGCCGATGAGTTTGATCAGCCCTTCCATGCCGTCGAATTCCTTATTGAATTCTTCGCACTGTTCCTCGGTTGAAACATCGCACCAGAGCTTGGCCGGCCGGAGCGGATCGCCCGCCTCATCGAGCGCGACCAGGCCATGTTGCTGGCCGCTCACTCCGATTGCTTTTATTTCGCTCCGCCGCTCGCCCAGCTTTTCCAGGCACTCGGCGACCGTTTCGCTGGCGGCGTCGAGCCAGGTTTTCGGGTCCTGCTCGACATGACCGGGAGGCAGCCCCGCGATCGTGCCGTAGGCGCGTTGCGCGAGTGCGAGCACTTCGCCGGACTCGACGTCGAGCACCAGGGTCTTGGTGCTCTTGGTTCCGCTATCGATTCCGAGACAAAGCATGAGTCGAGATTTTTACGAGGCGCAGAATTTGAAATTAAGCCGCGTTGGGCGCAATAAGATAGCGATGATCAAAAAGCTTTTGCACACCCGCTATCGCGTGACGGACTTGGAAAAGACGGTTTCATTTTATCGCGACGTGCTCGGCCTCGAGGAAGTTCGGCGCCACACTTCGGGACGCGGCTCGCAGCTGGTCTTCCTCAAAGCTCCCGGGAGCGAGGAGGAAATCGAGCTTTGTAAATTCGACGAGAGCGGCCCGGTCGTAGTCGGCCCGGATCTGACTCATCTCGCCTTCGAGGTAGATAATATCGAGGAATTCGCCAAACAGACCGCCGCCAAGGGCTACCCGCTCTCCGACGGTCCGCACCCCAACGGCCGCGGCGGAGCGATCGCCTTCATCGATGCGCCGGAAGGCTACGAAGTCGAGCTCATCCAGCGCGGCCAAGATCGTTAGGCTTGCGCGGGCCCGACTTTTGCTTGTAATATCCGCGTTATGATTCGCCGAGTCACCTCGCCTTTTTGCCTCTCGGGGGCGATCGCGCTTCTGCTCTTTTGCGCCAGCGCGGTCGAGGCGAAAAAGCCCGAAGTTCGCCGGGCCCGGGCGGTTTCAAGTGACGACCTGACGGTTGCCTACGAGACGCATGATCTTGATCGCGGAGATATCGCCGCGCCGCGGACGAAGGCGGTCTCGGTCCTGGTCGAGGATGCGCGCACCGGCGAAGTGCTCTACGAAAAAAATGCGGATGCGCCGCGGGCCGCGGCCAGCACTCAGAAGCTGCTCACCGCGCTGATTGTAGCGGAGGAAGGTTACCTCGATCAGCGCGTCACGGTGCAGAAGATCGACACTTTGGCCGAGCCGGTCCGGCTCAATATCAAAACCGGCGATTCCTATCAGCGGATCGATCTCCTGCGCGCGCTCCTGGTCAAAAGCCCTAACGACGTCGCCCGCTGCCTGGCGCGGGACAACGCCGGCAGCATCGAGTTGTTCGCCGAGAAGATGAATGCCAAGGCGCGCTCGCTCGGTGCGACTCATTCGAATTTCATCAACCCCAACGGGCTGCCCATGCCCGACCAGTACTCGACCGCGCGGGACCTTTCCCGGATCGCGCGCGCGGCCTACGCGAATCCGACGATCCGCTCGATCGTCTGTTTGCCTCAGCTCGTCTTTCGTTATGCCAATGGCCGCACCCGCGAGCTGGAAAACACGAACAAGATCCTGAAACAGCTGCCTTATTGTAACGGGATGAAGACCGGCTACACCGAAGCGGCCGGGCATTGTTTGATTGCGAGTGGCACCATTCCGGGGCGCGATGTGATCGTGGTCGTGCTCGGCGACAGCAAGGCGGGCGTCTGGCAGGACGCTTCGGCGTTGCTTTCCTGGGGCCTCCGGCGGATGTAATTGACGCGCCCGGAGGCGCGGGCATGAGCGAACTTTTCGAGGAACAGCTGGAATCCCTCCACGCGCGCTCGCTCCATCGCAAGCTGCGCGAGATCGGCACCGCCCAGGGCGCGGAGGTGCGAATCGTCGGGCGGCAGCTGGTTAATTTTTCCTCCAACGATTACCTCGGCCTGGCGAACGACCCTATTCTGCGCCAGGCCGCGATCGCGGCGATCGAGGAATTTGGGGTGGGCGCAGGCGCCTCGCGTCTGATCAGCGGCACGCAATCGCCCCACGTTGTTCTCGAAACCACGCTGGCGAAATGGAAACAGGCACCAGCCGCGCTTTGTTTCAGCAGTGGTTACGCCGCCGCGCTCGGGACTCTGCCCGCGCTGGCCTCGAAACAGGACGTCGTGATCCTGGATAAACTTTGCCACGCTTCCCTGATCGACGGGGCGCGGCTGAGCGGGGCGACGCTTCGCGTCTTTCCCCATAATCACCTCGGCAAACTCGAGAGCCACCTGGAGTGGGCGCGCCGCGAACACCCCGACGCCCGCATCGTGGTCGTGACGGAATCGATCTTCAGCATGGATGGCGACCGCGTCCCGCTGCGCGAGCTGGTCGAGCTGAAGAAACGCTTCGAAGCCACCCTGCTCCTCGACGAAGCCCATGCCATCGGTGTGCTCGGACCGCACGGGCGGGGGTTGGCGGCTGAGCTCGGCCTGGAAAAGGAAATCGATGTCCAACTCGGAACGCTCAGCAAGTCGTTAGGCGTGAGCGGAGGCTATGTCTGCGGCTCGCGCCACCTGATCGATTGGCTGATCAATCGCGCTCGCTCCTTCATTTTTTCCACCGCCCCGCCGCCGGCCCTGGCGGCGGCTGCAACAGCGGGGATCCGCTTCCTCAATTCGGAAGAAGGCGACGCGCGCCGCAAACTGCTCTGGCGGCGGATTGTCCAGTTTCGCAAGCTGCTCCCAGATAACGGCGCGGCTTTTGGCAAGCCTTCCGCCGCCATTATTCCGTGGATGGTGGGAGAGGAGCGCCAGACCCTCGACCTCGCGCTCGCGCTGCAGCAGGAAAATTTCTTCGTCCCGGCGATTCGATATCCGACGGTGGCGAAGGGAGCGGCCCGGCTCCGGATCACGATCAGCGCCGCGCATTCCGCCCTGCAAATCGCGTCGTTAGGCGAGGCCCTGGGGCGACTGGCCGGTCAGGCGACGACGAGCGTGGGCTAGGGGCTGGAAGCCGCGCTTGTGCGCAGGAGGGGCGTCGGCACGTAGGTCGGATTGACGGCCGGATTGGCCGGGCCTTCGGAAGGAATATCGGCTTCCGGGCCTTCCGCCGGCGGGGCCGGCTCCGCAGCGTTGCTGGCGTATTGGACGGACTTGCCGTCGCTGCTGGTTGTTGAGGTGGTCCGGGTGGTCGTGCAAGCTGGCAGCAGCGCCGCGGCCACGAGCAAACTGAGAGCGATTTTGGTTTTCATTTTCTGTCTCCGATCCGGGGATTTCCGCCCGGTCCCTTATAATTACCATATTTAGCTTTCCGGCGGCAAGGAATCTTTCTGGGGTGGTTAGGCGGCAACTGCAGAGGCGTTTAAGCGAGGCGAAGGGGAGTCGACAGCGCTTGCGCTCTGCGGGATTATTCGAAACGACCGAGTATGGCGTGAAGTTTTTCCCGCGTCTCCGTCGGCCAGAGTGAGCGATCAGTCACGAGCGCGGAATCGAGCGCGCAATGCTCCGGCCACGAGGGTGCGGTGGGAATGCGCGGGATGACGGCAGCGAGAATTTTTTTCGCGGTCTCGGCATTGGCCAGGAGATGCGCGATCACGGTCTGGGCCGAGACCGGTTCTTCCTCCACCTTCCAGCAATCGTAATCGGTGATCATCGCCATGGTGGCGAGCGCGATCTCCGCTTCCCGGGCAAGCTTTGCCTCTGGCAGGTTGGTCATGCCGATGACGTCGAAACCATGCCGGCGATTGAGCTCCGAGTCCGCGCGAGTGGAAAAGGCCGGGCCATCCATGTTGACGTAGGTGCCGCCGTTATGGACGCGCACGCCTAATGAAGCCGCGGTCTCGGCCACGAGATCGCGCAGCGGGGTGCAGATGGGGTCGGCGAAACTGATGTGGGCCGCGATCCCGCCGCCGAAAAACGTATGGTCGGCCCGTTGGCTGGTCCGGTCGTAAAACTGCGAAGGCAAGAGCACATCGCGCGGCGCGTAACGTTCCTGCAGGCTACCGACGGCAGTGACGCAGATGATCCAGCGCACGCCTAACGAACGGAGGGCATAGATGTTGGCGCGATGATTCAGCTCGTGCGGGAGAAGGCGATGTCCGCGTCCGTGGCGGGGGAGGAAATAAACGGCTCGGCCGTCCACTTCGCCGCCGATGATGGCGTCGGAGGGGGCGCCGAAGGGCGTTTCGACCTGATGCTCGCGCGCGTCGTGAAAGCCTTCGATCTGGTAAAGTCCGCTTCCGCCAATGATGCCAATTGCCGCCGTCTCGTGATCCATGATTTGCGCAACCTTCTGGTCTGCGATCTGTGATTTGCAAGCGGGAAGGTTGCGCTAGCATCGGGAAATGAACCCGCGTTACTTCCTCCTGCTCCTCGCCCTGACGCTCGCCTGCTGTGCCGCGCCTTCTTCTGAAACGGGCCAATCGGCGACTGGATCAACGTCGCGCGCCGCGGGGTCGGCCTCTTATGCCGCGCCGCCCCAGGATCGGCCCGGACTCGGAACGCGCTGGGGAGAAACCCGGCGGTCGGTCGTCGAAGCGACGAGTTTCTTGCGCGCGAAACCGGACGTCGCCTTGGCGAGCGCCGCCATCTTCTACAACGATCGTGCCGGAATCGAGGCGATGGCGGCGGCCTCGCAACCGCGCCGCGTTTGGCCGGCGATTTTCGGTCCGGCATCGAGCTTGGTTTCGGTAGCGTTGCGCGATTCCAGCGGACGTTTGCTGCCGGGGCTGGTGGTGGGCGATCGCTGGTTTGTCGTCGGGGAGGAAGGCCGTCGCTATTCGATCATGGTGCGAAACCAGAGCGACTACCGGCTCGAAACGGTGCTCTCGGTCGACGGCCTCGACGGCCGGCCCGCTTCGCTCCGCAAGCGCGGTTACGTGATCGATCCGCATCGCACCCTGGTGGTGGATGGTTTCCGGCAAAGCGCCGAGGCGGTGGCGGCATTTCGTTTCAGTCCGGTGCGGGAATCATACGCTCAGGAAAAGTATCGCAACACTCGCAACGTCGGGGTCATCGGGGTCGCAATCTTCAACGAACGCGGCACATTTCCCTGGACCGGCCGGGAAGTGCAGAAGCGGCTGAAAGCGAATCCGTTTCCGAACCGCTTCGCGACCCCGCCCTAACGAAAAGTGGCCCTGTCGGCCTCGGGCGTGGCGGGCGGAGCTCGTTTGTGTATCGTTGGCCTTCACAAAATGCCGAAATTTTTCATCAAAACCTACGGCTGCCAGATGAACGAGCGCGACTCGGAGCAGGTCGCGCGTTCCCTCCTCGATCGTGGCTACGTCGTAGCGGCGAGCGAGACGGAGGCCGATGTCGTCCTCCTCAACACCTGCAGTGTCCGCGACATGGCGGACGCGAAGGCGCTGGGGAAAATGGGCATGCTCGGGAAGATGGCGCAGGAGCGGCCGGAAAAAGTTTTTGGCTTTCTCGGCTGCATGGCGCAGGCGCGCGGAGCGGAGTTGTTGCAGCGCATGCCGCATGTCGATCTCGTTGTCGGGACGCAGAAATTTCATCGGGTGGCCGATTACGTCGAAGAGCTGGTGGCGAAAAAACGCAGCCGCCGGATGGACGACCCGCGTCTTTCGATCGTCGACACGGAAGAGGAAGCGGGCTCGCAGGAAACGATTCGGGAGCACACCCTGCGTGCGCGGCAGGCGACCGCTTTTGTTTCGATCATGCAGGGCTGCAACATGCATTGCACCTTCTGCATCGTGCCGCGGACGCGCGGGGCGGAGCGCAGTCGGACAATCGAGGAGATCGTCCGCGAAGTGAGCGAGTTGGTCGCGCGGGGGGTGAAAGAGGTGACGCTGCTGGGGCAGATTGTGAATCTTTACGGGCGGCACGAGTTCCCGAAGATCGGCGGGAAGAGTCCTTTCGTGCAGTTGCTCGAAGCGGTGCACGAAGTCGATGGGCTGGAGCGGCTACGCTTCACTTCGCCGCATCCGATCGGTTTTCGGGCCGATTTGGTCGAGGCGCTGCGCAACCTGCCCAAGCTTTGCGAACACGTCCATCTTCCGCTGCAATCGGGCTCCGACCGGATTCTGAAAGCAATGCATCGCACCTATACCGCGGAAAAATATCTCCGGCTGGTCGAACAACTGCGCGCGACCCGAAACGACGTTGCCCTAACGACGGACGTAATCGTCGGTTTCCCCGGGGAAACCGAGGAGGATTACGAAAAAACGCGCGCTCTGGTGGATCGCATCCAGTTCGATAACGCCTTCGTCTTTCGCTACTCACCGCGGAGCGACACGCCGGCGGCGGTGATGGCGTCGCAGGTCCCGGAAGAGGTGAAGGAAGCGCGCAACCAGGATCTGCTCACGGTGGTGGACGCGGCGGCGAAGGAAGCAGGCGCGCGTCTCGTTGGGCGCGACGTTGAAATTCTCTGTGAAGGACCGAGCAAAACGAATCGCCAGCGCCTGACCGGCCGGACCCGCGGCAACAAGATCGTGGTGTTTGACGGCGAGGAGGAGGACATTGGTCAGTTGCTCGAACTTTGCGTCACGCACTCGACCGGCTTTAGCTTGTCGGGCCGGAAGCTGAAGAACGCGGCCAGTTGTGATTTGCCGCCGATGGAAGAAGTTCTGCCGCCTGTCGCGGCCACTACATGATTTATTCCATCTCCCTGCACACCGCTGGATTGATCGCGGGTCTGGCGCTCGCGCTCCTCAGCCTCGGTGCTCTCTTTTTGCCGGCGCGAAATTTTCTCCCGCACTTTCCCCGCTCGCGCGTGACTGGGGCGATCCTGCTCACGATCGACCTGATTTGGAGTATCTGGCTTCTGGCCAGCATGGAGATGGGCGAATTCTCCATTTTCCGCCGGCCGCTGCTGGTGATCCTGCCGGTGGGATTTTTTCTCGTCCTGCGTTTCGTGGATGAATTTCTCGCCGTCCGCGCGCTCGGTATTCTTTGTCTGCTCGCCGCTGAGCCGCTCCTCGACTCCGCTTTCCTCCGGCCGGAAACGAGCCGGCTGCTCGTCACGGTGCTGGCCTACCTTATGATCGTGGCCGGTTTGCTTTGGGTGACGATGCCCTACCTCCTGCGCGATCAGATCCAGTGGGGCACAAAGTCCGACGGCCGCTGGCGGCTGCTCTCCGGGTTTGGCTTCATCTTCGGCGCGTTCATCCTCGTGTGCGCGTGTATGGTTTACTAGCCAGCGCGATTAAACCTTGAGCCGCATCCTGGTGATTCGCGGTGGCGCGATCGGCGATTTCATTCTCACCCTGCCGGCGATCAGGCTGCTCCGCGAAGCCTTTCCGGCCGCACATCTCGAGATTCTCGGTTACCAACATATCGTCGCGCTCGCGCAGATGAGCGGATACGCGGACGCAACCCGCTCGATCGAATACGGACCGCTGGCCGGCTTCTTTGCGCGGGACGGCGAGCTCGCGCCGGACCTGGTCGAATACTTTGCCGGCTTTCAGCAGATCATCAGTTATCTCTTCGATCCGGACCAAATCTTTGCCCACAACCTGAAGCGGGCCGGGGTGCGGAATTTCATCGCCGGTTCGCCGAAGGTGGGCGACCAGGAGCATGCCGCGCGGCACCTGGCGCGCCCGCTCGAACGTCTCGCGCTTTATCTGGACGATCCCGCGGCCGTGATTGTGCCTAACGAAAAACGAGCGATCGACCCGGCACTGATTGCAATCCATGCCGGGAGCGGGAGCGCCGTAAAAAATTGGCCGCTGGAGCGGTTCATTGAGCTCGGGACGGCCTTGCTCGAGTCAGGCGCGAAAACGCGGCTGCTCCTGGTCGGCGGGGAAGCGGACGCAGATCGCGTGGCGCGGCTGGCGGCGTCCTTGCCCTCGGAAAAAGTGCGACTGTTAACCCACCGGCCGCTTCCCGAACTGGCCGCGGTCTTGCAGAATTGCGCCCTGTTCATCGGACACGACAGCGGCATCTCGCATCTCGCGGCGGCGGTTGGCGTTCCCTCTTTGCTTCTTTTTGGTCCAACCGATCCAGCAATCTGGGCGCCGGCCAATCCGCAGGTGCGTGTTCTGCGGGCCCCGAGCCTAACAATGGATGGAATCAGTCTCGCGGACGTGATGGCCGCTGTAGACGTCGCCCTCCGGGCGACGCGAGGGTGACGTGAATCGGGGCCAGTTTTCCCGCGATCCGGGCTGGCTCTCGCGTTTCGCAGAGCGAAACGTCTACAGAGCGGAACGGCCGATCCTACGAACTGATGCGCATCGGCATCAGGACATAGAGAAACGGGCTTTGGATCTTGATCACGCCCGGGCTCATCTCGTCGATCAGGTCGAGGAAAACTTCGTCCTCGGTCAGATTGCGCAGCGGCGCCATAAGAAATTCCGGATTGAAGGCGATCGAAAACTCCCGGCCTTTGTAAGCCACCGCTAACGATTCCTTCGCTTCCCCGACTTCCGGCGTGTTCGCCGTAATGTCGATGTTGTTCTTGGTAAAGTTGAGCTTGATCGAGTTCGACTTGTCGCTCGCGAGGAGCGAAACGCGGCGGAGGGAATTGAGAAAGGTTTCGCGTTCAAGGGTGACGCGTTCCTTCATTTCGCCCGGAATGACCTGGCGATAGTTGGGATAATTTCCTTCGATCAATTTCGAAACGAGCAGCGTGTTGTTGAGATCAAAGGCGATCTGGCCAGTGCCCACGCTCACCCGCACGTCGCCGTCGTCGGTCAGGAGACGCTGCAATTCCGTCACCGCCTTGGTCGGGACGATGATGTCGGCTTCGTGGCTGCGCGGAAATTCGAGATCGATGTCAAGCATCGCGAGCCGCCGGCCGTCGGTCGCGACCAGGGTCAGTTTGTTATCCTTGAAGCTGAAGAGGACGCCGTTCAGGACGTAGCGCGTCTCGTCGGTGGAGATGGCGTAGGAAGTTTTGCGCAGGCCGTCGCGCAAATCTTTCTGCCGAATCGTCACCACCTTGGAATCGTCAAACTTCGGCAGCGGCGGAAATTCTTCCTCGGGCAGACCGAGGATTTTGAAAAAGCTTTGGCCGCTGCGGATGGAAGCGGCGTTCTTGCCGTCGACGTCGAACTGGATCTCGCTCGAGGGCAGCTCGCGAATGATGGTGAAGAGGCGCCGGGCCGGAAGCGTGGTCGCGCCTTCCTTTTCGATCGTCGCCTCAAAACTTCCACGCACCCCGACGTCGAGATCGGTGGTCGTTAGGCGAACTTCACTTCCGTTCGTCTGCAGAAGAACGTTGGAGAGAATCGGCAGCGTGGTGCGGGTGCTGACGACGTTCTGGACCTGCTGCAGACATTCGAGAAGTTTTTCTTTCGAGACGCTAAATTTCATGAAGGCTGATAGGAATCGTTAAGATGTAAGGCTTCCGATTTTATCCGGCAACCGCAATCTCGTGGGGAGCTTAACGTTGCAGGGCGCTGTCAATGAACGAAATCGTCTGCCGGATTTTATCCTGCTCCTTCATCCGCTTCTTCACCAGCTTGCAGGCGTGGAGCACGGTGCCGTGATCGCGCCCGCCAAATGCCTCGCCGATTTCGTTCAGCGAAGCCTTCGTTAGTTCGCGGGCGAGATACATCGCGATCTGGCGTGGGAAAGCAATGTTGGCCGGACGACGTTTGCTCGTCATGTCGGCCAGGCGGACGTCGTAATGCTCGGCCACGCGCCGCTGGATCTGGTCGATCGTGACCGCGCGACGCGCTTCTTCCTGCAGAATGTCCTTCAGGAGATGCTCGACTACTTCGTTCGTCAGCTCCTTGCCGCTGAGAGACGCGAACGACGCCACCCGCATGAGCGCGCCTTCCAGCCGGCGAACATTGGTTTTGATCCGGGTGGCGAGGAAATCAAAAATTTCGTCCCGCAGTTTGATTTTAAGGGTGAAGGCTTTCTTGCGCAGAATCGCCATCCGTGTTTCGACATCGGGCGGCTGGAGCTCGGCGGTCAGGCCCCATTCGAAGCGGGAGACGAGCCGGTGCTCGAGGTTTGCGATTTCCGAAGCCGGGCGATCGCTCGAGAGGACGATCTGCTTATGCCCGTCGAAAAGGGTGTTGAAAGTATGGAAAAATTCCTCCTGCGAGCGCTCTTTCCCGCCCAGAAAATGAATGTCGTCAATCAGGAGGAGATCGGCCTGGCGGTAACGTTTACGAAATTTGACCAGGTTGTTGTGCTGGATCGCGTCGATGAATTCATTGATGAAAAGCTCGCTCGAGAGATACATGACGCGGGTGCTCTTGCCGCGGGCGCCGATGTATTGCCCGATCGACTGCATGAGGTGGGTTTTGCCGAGCCCGACCCCGCCATAGATGAAGAGCGGGTTGTAAGTTTTGGCCGGCGACTGCGCCACGGCGAGGCTGGCGGCATGCGCGATCTCATTGTTAGGCCCGACCACGAACGATTCGAAAGTGTTACGCGGGTTCAGGCCCGGCGTCTTGTTCGCGCGCGCCGCAGCGGTTTGCGCCCGGCTCGAAACCGCAGGCTCCGGTTCGGCCGCGTCGGCAGCGGCGGAAGTGTCAACCGCGCAGACAAACTTGACCGCGCGCGGCCCGCCCAGGACATCGGTGAGGGAAGATTGCAAAGCGGGCATGTGATTACTTTCGATCCAGAACTGATAGATGTTGTTCGGGACCAAAAGCGTGATCGCTTCCGCGTTCGCGCTGGTCAGTTTTACGGCAGAAAACCAGCGCTTAAAAGTATCGGCGCTGACCTGGGGTTTGAGGGCAGTGGAAACCTTCGTCCACAACTGGGCACACTTCTCGTCCATGGCGACTTGTTAACAGCGTTAAATAAACGCGGAACCGGGCGAGAAAGGCGAGAAAAAGCCTCGGACGCGTTGCGAAAAGTCGAAGCAGATCGAACCAATTTGTTCGTTAGCACGAGGGAAAATCCGGCGTAAAAACTTTCTATACGAGGGAAATACGGGCATTTTGCCGTTGGCGAGGATTCGCCGGCGGGTTGGGTCCGCCGCCGGAACGCGGTCCTCAAAAAAGTTTCTTATTTGTTTCATATTCGTAACTCCGCTTTCAGGCGTTCACCTTGTTCACATCTTGTTCACACCCGGTTCTGTCGCTCCCGGCCTGCGGCTTCAGATTAGAAATCGGCTGCCCGCGTCACAAGAAAAAATGAGAACTTTATTTTGCGCAATCGCGCAAAAAAATCTTGACGCAAAATCATCTCTGACATCTGCCCTTATTTCGCTGGGAGACGATTTTTTTGACGGTTCGATATCTCGTTAGGCTGCGGTTTGGATGAGAGCTGACGGGCTCCATTCGCGGTGGCTCGGGGAAATAGCAAGTTGCGCGAAAAGGGTCGCGCCGACCGCGATTTGCCCGAAATTCGAAAACGGAAAGCGCATGAGAGAGATCAGAAACCAAAGGCCCAGCCCGCTCGGAGCACTTGCGATCGCGGTCATTTCCGCCTCGCTCCTCCTCGGCGGCTGCCAAATGACGCCGCCGGTTTCGCCGACTGTGACGCATGTCGTGCTGATGTGGCTGAAACACCCGGAGCGGGCCGGCGATCGCGCGCAGCTTGTCCGGGCCTCGCATTCTCTGCGCATCATCCCCGGAGTGCTGCGGGTCCAGGCTGGCGGCGCCATGCCGCCGATTTCTCCGCCGCCGCGGCAGGATTTCGACCTCGGGGTGGTGATTACATTTCGCGATCGCGCCGCCCTCCGCCGCTACGAAAAAGATCCGCGGCACCTCGAGGCGATGCGGCGCTATCTCCAGCCGCTCGTCCGGCACTACGAAGTCTACAATCTTTCTGGTCGTTAGGCGCAATGCGTTTCCTCTCTGCGGCTCTGCTCGCTCTTTTCCTGCCGGTCTGCTCCTCCTTTGCGGATGAGATTCCACCCCCCTTCGGGTTTCGCTGGGCCGACACCGCCGCCCGGGTGGAGAAGGTGCTGAAGGGTGCGAAAGCCAAAACCGTCGGGAAGGAAAAAAATAGCGGACAGGATATCTGGACAGTCGAGGGCCTGATTCACCCCGGCTTGAAGCGGACGCTCTTTACCTTCAAGGACGGCGGCCTGACCCAGATTGAATTGCAATACGAATACCCGGGTTGGACCCTGGAACATTACAACAACCGGATGGGCGAGATTCGGCGGTACTTTGATGGTAAGTATGGAACCGGGCGTTTGATCTCGCGCTCGCGCGACAACGACACGGATGTGATTCAGACCCTGGTCGGCTACCAGTGGGGGGTGGGGAAATCAGCTCTCGAACTCTTTTATTTTTCCGCGCAGAAAGAGCCCAACGTCTACCGCAACATCACGGTGACGTATAAGGCCATCTAACTTTCGTGGGTGCTTCTGTTGTAGACGCTTCGCTCTGCGAAGCGCGGGGATAGGCGACTATTCCCAGATCGACATCGACGCCCGCGCCTCCCAGAGGGAGGCGTCTACAGAGGCGACAGTTCGCCCACTTAGTGCGGGGCGTTTTCTCTTTGCATCCGCTTCAGCCGACTGCGCAATGCCACCTTGGTCGCAGCGCTCATCCGGTCGATGAAGAGGATGCCGTTGAGGTGATCCACTTCGTGCTGCAGGGCGCGCGCCAGTAAACCGCTCGCTTCGATCTCCAGCGGCTCGCCCTCGAGTGATTTCGCGCGCAAGACGATGGAGACCGCGCGGCGGATATCGCCTGTGATTTCAGGAAAGCTCAGGCAGCCTTCGAGTCCCACCGCCGTTTCTTCCCCCAGATCGAGCTCCGGATTCACAAGAATCAGCGGCATGGAAGATTTCGGATCCACCTCAGCGCCGTTGAGCGTCAGCGTGCTTTCCTGATCCTCGGCCTCGGCGACGTCGATGACGGTTAATTGCAGCGCTTCGCCGACCTGCTGCGCAGCCAGGCCGACGCCGTTGGCCGCGTGCATCGTCTCGATCATGTTCGCGACCAGTTCGCGGATCCGGTCGTCGATTTCTTCGATCCGCTTGCCTTTCGCGCGCAAGACGGGGTCGCCATAACGAACGATCGGCAAATTCATTTCGCCGGGGGCTGGGTGAAGGCCGGAAGATTTTTTATCCCCGCCAGCTTCAGCGCGTCCATCACTTTGATAATGATCCCGAAGGAAGATTTCTCATCCGCTTTCAAGACCAGTGTGCTCTTGCGCGCCGGCGGCAAATCTTCGATCGCGGTTTGCAGGTCTTCGACCGCGATCGCCTTGCCATCGAGCTTGAGCCCGTCTTCCGCATCCACGCTCACAATCGCATGCTCGAGCTCAGCTGGTTTCGCACTCGAGGTTTTCGATTCCGGCAGATTGATCTGCACTTCGGGCTGATCCTTTTTGAAAGTGGTCGAGACGACAAAAAAGATGAGCAGAATGGTCAGGATATCGACCAGGGAGACAATGATGATCGAGGGAGCGCGTCGTTTCCGAACGGCAAACTTCATGGCAGCGAATCGGGCGGGCTCGTCAGGTTAACGGGGTCGGGGCATGCGCCATGGAAGGTGTCGGGACCGAGGACGTGACCCGCTGCGACATCCCTTCTGGGATCCGGCCGTAATAACATTTGCTGATCAATTCCACGACCAACGTTTCCATTTCGACCGACATGACCTCGACCTTCTTCGAGAAATAACTGAACGCGATCAGGGTCGGGACCGCGATCGACAATCCGAAAACGGTGGCGTTGAGTGCTTCCGCGATTCCATTCGCGATTGCCTTGGTGTCGGCCGCGCCGGTGCCGAGGCCGAGATGCGAAAAAACGTGGACCAGGCCAGAGACGGCGCCGATCAGGCCTAACAATGGCGCGATGCCGGTGATGATCTCGAGCACGATCAGGCCCTTTTCGAGGGTGACCATTTCGTGCCGCGCGCGCGTTTCGACCGCCTCGATATTTTCCGAGCGCGGCGCACGCAGATGCTGGAGCGCGACCCGGGCGATGCGGGCAAGCGAAGAATTATCCTCCCGCACGATACGGGTGAGACGCTCCGGGTTTCCGCCGGGCGAAAGTCGCTCGATCTCGCTCTCGATCACGAGCGGGAGCACGTTTTTCCTCCGCAACGCCATCGTGCGCAGGATGATGACGGTCAGGGCCACGATCGAGCAGATGAGGAGCGGCCACATGAAAAGGCCGCCCCGGAGGAGGAAGTCGACGACGGATTGGAGCGGGTTGGTGGCCTCAGCGAGGAAGATTGCGGTCATCGGTTCGCGAAAATCGTGAAGGATTCCTCCATTGTAAAGCGGCCATCGGGCAGGGTGGCGAGGATGTCCTCGGGAATGGGCGGCAGTTTCGTTTCCTGGATCGAACGCAGCGCGACACTGGCGGAAGCTTCGTTCGCGGTGTTTTCCGTCACCCGCAGTTTACCGACGCTTCCGTCCGGCATGATCTCGAACGTGACCGAAGTCGTGCCGATGCTGACGAGGTCGCTTTTCGCTTTCACATAATAGTACCAGCGCGATCCGACCGCGTCCTCTAGCAGCTTCCGGTAACGCCCCAGCGGTGTGCCAACGGCATTGACCGCTGAACGGCCACGATTATTGATCCCGCCGCGGATCAGCGTCTTCTGCTGAAAATCGCGATAGGCGGAAGCGGGTTTCGCCGGCGTGGCAGTTGGTTCTGGCGTCGGGGTCGGGGTTTCCGTCGGCGTGGGAATTTCTGTTTTCTCCTCGGTTTCCGGTGGCGAGGGAACCGGCGTGGGGGTCTGGGTCAGGAGAGCCAACTGGTCGGGCGCGGGCGTGGACGCGACTGGCGTGGCGGTCTCGTTAGGCGTGGACGAGGCTGTCGGCTCGGCCGTTGGCTTTGGAGTCGGTGGCGGCGTCGGCTGGGGTGCGGCCCCGGCGCTGGCGAAGGAATTTTCGTGTTCCTCCAGGTTCATGAACGGCCGATCCTTGCCCTCCTGGCCGGGCAATTGGCTGTCGGTCGTCGCCGCTTTCTCCGCCGCTGCGACGGAGTCTTCGTTCGCCTCAAAAGTTTTTTCGGTTGGCTTGACCGCAGATTTGCGCGCCGGGTCGACCGTCGTCATCGGGGCATTTTTCGGGACCAGCGGCGGCGGGGTCGGCGCCGTTTCCTGGATGATGGTCAGCTGCGGCACCTGCGGTTCCTCGAGCGCAATCTCCTGCCGGCTGCCCCCGAAAGCCGCGAGTGAGAGGCCGATCAACAGGTGCAGCACGACGGAGGCGAGCACTGCCCACCAGACTTTGCGCCGATCTCGATTTGGTTCCGTCATGGGATTTCCGCCGCGGAAGAATTCGTCGCTCTCGCAGAGGCGCGGGAGTGGATGGCGGATGATCTTCTTAACGACAAAATTATCTCACGTCGACCGGGGTGACAACCGGCGCGGGGTGGTCTTGCGGGCGTGGTGGAAAAGGTATTGCTGGGCGTAACCGCATGCGGCCCGAAGTGTTGCGCGGCAAAGTCGCGCAGTTTGCCCGCCGTCATCTTGCGCCGGCGCGGAAAATACTTCTGCAGTAGGACGCGCTCGACCCAGACGTCGATCGGAAAAGCGCGCAGGCGTTCGTAGGCAAAGAGCATGACGCAATTGGCCACTTTCGCCCCCACGCCGGGCAGCGCGCAAAGCCGGGCGCGCAGTTCGTCGTCCGGCAGAGCGGCCAGTTGATCGAGGTCGACCTGGCCCGCGGCGATCAATTGCGCGGTGGCGAGGAGATTCTTCGCGCGATAGCCGAGCGCGCATTCGCGCAGATCGCTTTCGCTCAAGGCGGCGATCCGTGCCGGGGTTGGGTAGGCATGGACGATGTTCTCGCCGAGCGATTTCGCTTCTCCGAAGCGCTGACGAAGGGTGCGCGAGATCTGGCGGATGTGCGCCACCTGTTTCATTGAGGAGGTAATGAAGCTGGCGAGACATTCCCAGCGCGGCTGGCGGATGATGCGCAGCCCGCGGCAAAACTCCGCCGCGCCCTGCATCGCGGGGTCTGCCGGGAAAGAAGCGCAGATTTCCCGCAGCGGATGATCGAGCGAAAAGTAGCGCGCAACGATTCCGGGGAGCGCACGCGACCCGCGTGCTGGGGAAGGCGACCCGCCTTCCCGAACTTTAAGGAACCCACCGACTTGCTCCACGTAGACCGCTCGCTCCCCCATCGTTCCAAGGAATCCCTCGCCTAACGACTCCCAGTGAAACGTCTGTCCCGAATCAAGCGTGAGCGCGAGATCAAAATCGGGCGCCGCGATCTCGCATGATTTCATCGGCCACAGATTAACACGGATGGAATACCGAGAAGATTAAAGGGAGCGCCCTGGACGCTCCTTGTGAAAAATCTGTGTTTCATCTGGGTCCATCTGTGGCAATTAACTCGCCGTGGATACTCGCCTGTTGATCGATTCCGGAGTCCTGCTCGTCTACTTCTTCGTCATCATCTTCATCGGCCTCTACATGGGCCGGAAGGAGGACAACCTCGAGGACTTCGCCCTCGGCGGACGAAAGATTCCGTGGTGGGCGGTGCTCGCTTCGATCATCGCCGCCGAGACCAGCGCGGGTACTTTCTTCGGCACGCCGGGCGAAGGTTTTGCTCTCCGCAATTACACCTACCTCCAGCTCGCCATCGGCACGATCATTGCGCGTATCCTCGTCAGCTACATCTTCATCAAGCCCTACTACGACTACAAAGTCTTCTCGATTTACGAATACCTGACCGCGCGTTTTGGAACGCGGACGAAGAATGCTGCTTCCGCGGTCTTCATGATCACGCGCCTACTCGCTTCGGGCGCGCGTCTTTACGTCGGCGCAATCGCTCTCGCGCTCGCCTACGAAATGATCGCCGGAGTGCGGCCGAGCCCGATGCAGACGCTCTGGATTTACGTTCTTTCGACGGTCGCGATCGTTGTTCTGACCGCCGTTTACACAACGTTAGGCGGGATCAAAGCGGTCATCTGGACCGATGTGATCCAAGCCTCGATCATGTTCGGGAGCGCCCTCGTCGCAGTCGGGTTGCTTTACTTTTCCATCCCGGGCGGTTGGGATGAGATCGTCGCACGGACAGGCGGTTTTCATTGGAACGATTTCTTCACCACTGGGCTCGATCCGGCGAAACATGGCTGGCAAAAAATCGTCGCGATGTTCGGGGTCGAATACACCATCTTCGCCGGGGTTTTCGGCGCCACCTTCATCACCATGGGCACGCACGGCACCGACCAGGACATGGTGCAACGCATGCTGACCGCGCCCGACATTCGGCGCAGCCGGCGTTCGCTCATCCTCTCCGGGCTGGCCGATATCCCGATCGCCTTCACCTTTCTCACCATCGGCCTGCTCCTCTGGGTTTACTATCAGGCGCACCCCGATCCGACGCTCTCGAAAACGCCTAACGAGACCTTCTGCCATTACATTCTTTACCAGATGCCGGTCGGCCTGCGGGGCCTGCTCATCGCCGGCATCTTTGCGACCACGATGGGCTCGCTCAGCACCGCCTTGAACGCGCTCGCAACCAGTTTCACTCGTGATTGGTATCAGCCCTACATCAATCCCGGCGCGGGCGAGGAGCAAAGTCTGCGCGCCGCCCGTTGGGCGACGGTTGGGTTTGCCATCCTGATGATCGTCGTCGCCTCGGCCACCTCCTATTGCGTGATCGTTTTGCCTAACGTTCGCATCATCCCGATCGCACTCGGCATCTTCGGTTACACCTACGGCTCGCTCCTCGGCATTTTCTTCTGCGGCATGCTCACGAAAACGCGCGGCGCCGACTGGGTCAATCCGCTCGCCATGATTTGCGGCTTCCTCTTCGTCGCGCTGATCAGCAACCTCCCTAACGACATCGCGCGCATCTTCGGCGCCAGGCTTTACACGCCGCCCGCCTGGTTCCCGATCATGGAATTCCCCTGGTGGATCTGCTTCGGCACGATCGTCACCTTCCTCGTCGCCATCCTCTTCCGGACGAGCGAAGCGCAGCTCGCGATCAACCGCCACGGCGCTGCTGCTTCTACTCGTTAGACCGGAGCGGGTGTAGCTTCCATCCCAGTGGACGCGCGGACCCAGTTCGAAAACCTGCTAAGCAAGCCGGAGCCGATCCTCGCGCTCGCGCCGATGCAGGACGTGACCGACCTGCGCTTCATGCGGCTGATCAGCGGCTACGGGGACGCCGACGTCTATTTCACCGAATACTTCCGCGTCCTGCCCGATTCCCGGCTCGATCGCGTCATCCTCGCCTCCATCACCCAAAACCCGACCGGCCGTCCCGTCATCGCGCAGATGATCGGGAACGACATCGCGGCGCTCGTCCGCACCGCGCGCGAATTGCAGCAGCATCCCGTGGCCGCGATTGACCTCAACCTCGGTTGCCCCGTCCCGGTCGTGTATCGCAAATGCGCCGGGGGCGGCCTCCTGCGCGACCCCCAGCGCATCGATGAAATCCTGGGCGCCCTGCGGGCCGCGATCGATATCCCGTTCACGGTCAAAACGCGCATCGGCTTCGACGAGGCCGACCGTTTCGATGCCGAACTGCTGCCGATTTTCGCGCGCCATTCCCTCGACCTCCTCACCATCCACGCCCGCACCGTGAGAGAAATGTATCGCAGCGCGCCGCGTTACGACTTTATTGCACGCGCGGTTGCGGCCCTGTCATGCCCCGTGCTCGCGAACGGCAACATCTATTCCGCCGACAAAGCCGGCGAAGTCCTTGCCCTAACGAATGCGCGCGGGCTCATGATCGGCCGCGGCGTCATCCGCAATCCCTGGCTTTTTCGCCAGATCCGAGAAAAGCGCAGCGGCTCCGCGATCTTTCGTCCGACCGGCCGTGACGTCCTCGCCTACATCCACACCCTCTACGAAGCGGTCAGCACCCCCGAACTGCCCGAGCGCAGCCAGGTCAATCACATGAAGAAATTCCTGAACTTCATCGGCCTCGGCGTCGAGCCAACGGGCGACTTCCTGCATCGCATCCGGCGCACCACCACCCGCGCCGATCTCTTCGCGCACTGCCGCGAGTTTCTCGAGCATGACGATCCGATGCCGCTCGAGCCCTTTGCGGTGCCGTTGAAATCCACCGACGTGATGGCCGGCGCGACGCGCTAAAGAGCGGAGTATTCCGCTTTTTTCCGTTCGACGAGAAGGTTTGGCAGGCGCAACCTTGCCGATGCAAAATGGGGAGGCCGGTAATGCGGAGGATCTCACGGAGGCGACGGACTTGGAGAAGGCTGACGTCGAGTTGGGCAAAGAGATCGGCAAACGACGGCATCACCCCGCGGTCCAGGCGGCCTCGAAGTTTGGCAAGCTCGGTGACCAGGGGCCGCTCTATGCGCTTTCGGCCGGGCTGCTCGCGATTGGCATCGTGACCCGCAACCGCCGGCTTACCGGTAGCGCCCTCAGCATGGGCGGCGCGATCGCGCTCGCGGACCGCGCGAAGTGCGGGGTGAAAGCGATCGTTCACCGCACGAGGCCGAACGTGCTGATGGAAAAGGGCCGCTACAAAAGCGGCGCGGGCGGGTCCGAAGACAAGGAAGAACAATATTTCCCGTCCGGTCACACCGCCGGCAGCGTGGCGGTGGCGCGGGCACTCTCGCGGCATTATCCGGCGGCCGGCGCCGGAGCCGGAGTGGCGGCGCTCGTCGTCGGGTTGAGCCGCGTCGCCAAAGGCTCAAACTGGCCGCTCGACATCGCGGCCGGCGCGATCATCGGTTTCGCCTCGGAAGCGGTCGCGACCAACGTGATCGAACAAGGACTAAAGATCGCCGAGAAGCAGACCACTTTCGGTTATCTGCCGATCATGCGGCCGTCGGAAGCCAGTTGGAGACGGCGGGCGCTGGACGCGCTCCGGTTTCGTTAGTCCCGGCGATTATTAAAGGGATGCGGATCGTCATTAGGTAGCGATAGAACCTTCCATCGCTCGCCTGGACCGCGTTGTAGATTCTTCTTCCCTTACGGCGTCGGCTTTTTTTCTTCGGCCAGCCGGATTCCGAGTTCGCGCAGTTGCTTGAGGTCGACGTCGCTCGGGGATTGCGACATGAGGTCCTGGCCGCGGTTGTTCTTTGGGAAGGCCATGACGTCGCGGATCGAGTGCTCGCCGCAGATGAGCATGACGAGCCGGTCGAGGCCGAGCGCGATCCCGCCATGGGGCGGGGCGCCGAGCCGGAAGGCGCGGAGGAGATGGCCAAACATGCTTTGCTGCTGCTCTTCGTTCACGCCGAGGACGGAGAACATCTTCGCCTGCAGGTCCGGCTCGTGAATACGGATGCTGCCGCCGCCGATCTCGACGCCGTTGAGAACCACGTCATAAGCTTCGGCGCGCATTTCGCCGTAGCGCTTCTCCTTGAGCAACCCGAGATCGTCGGCGTGCGGGCGGGTGAAGGGATGATGGACCGCGTTCCATTTATCTTCCGCGGGATCGTGTTGCAGGAGCGGAAATTCCGTCACCCAGAGAAAGTCGAGTTCCTCGGAACCCTTCGTTAGGCCCTGGATCTCTGCGACGCGCAGCCGGATGCGGCCAAGCACTTCGGTCGCGATCTCCCATTTATCGGAGCCGAAGAAAGCAAGATCGCCTTCCTCGAGTCCGAGCTTGCTCTGGAGCGCGCTTTTTTCCGCCTCGGTGAAGAATTTCACGATGGGCGATTTCCATTCGCCGTTTTCGATCTTGATTGAGGCCAGGCCCTTGGCCCCGAAGTTTTTCGCGATCGCCGTCATCTCGTCGGCCTGACCGATGGTGATGCCGGCAAAGCCTTTGGCATTGATCGCCTTCACCACCCCACCGCCATCGATCACGCTGCGAAAAACCTTGAAGCCGCTCTCGCGGAATTCGTCGGTGAAATCGACCAGCTGCATTCCGAAACGGCGGTCGGGCTTGTCGCTCCCAAAAGTGCCGACCGCTTCGCGATAGGTCATCCGCGGGAAAGGCGTGGGGATGTCGATCCCGCGCGCGGCCTTGAAAACCGAGGCCAGCATCCCTTCAGTCAGGGTGTAGATGTCCTCCGGCCTAACGAACGAGGCTTCGATGTCGATCTGGGTGAATTCCGGCTGGCGATCGGCCCGCAGGTCTTCGTCGCGGAAACATTTCGCGATCTGAAAATATTTCTCCACCCCGCCGACCATGAGGAGCTGCTTGTACTGCTGGGGCGCCTGCGGCAGGGCGTAAAATTTGCCGGGCATAATCCGGCTCGGGACGAGGAAATCGCGCGCGCCTTCCGGCGTGCTCTTCGACAGAATCGGCGTCTCGATTTCGAGAAAACTTTGTCCGTCGAGATAATCGCGCGTCGCCTTGGTCACGCGATGGCGGATGCGCAGATTGCGGGTCAGCTGCGGACGGCGCAGATCGAAATAGCGATAAGAGGAGCGCAGGTCTTCGTTGATATTGACCGCGTCGAGCGGGAAGGGGAGGACATCAGCGCGATTCAGGATCGTTAGGCGCGCGGGCAGGACCTCGATCTCGCCAGTCGGTAATTTGGGATTGATCGTGCCAGTGAGGCGCGGGGCGACGCGGCCTTCGACTTGAATGACGTCTTCATCTTTCAGGTGATGGGCTGCTTGCGCGACCTCGGCATTTTCTTCCGGCCGAAAGACGACCTGGGTGAGGCCTTCGCGATCGCGCAGATCGATAAAAATGACGCCGCCGTGGTCGCGCCGGGAATGGACCCAGCCGGCGAGTTTGACCTGCTGGCCGATGTCGGCGGCGCGGAGGGCGTTGCAGTGATGGGTGCGATACATGTGGCGAGCGGACAGTTTGGGCGATGGGGGAAAAGTCGCAAGTTGGTTGTGCTCGGGCGCTGCGCGCACTGCATCAGGCGGGCCGCCGGATGCGACAGGCCAGCGGCCTGTGCTCCCCGGATTTAGGGCTGCGCTTTTAAACGCTCCAGGAGTTGGTCGTGCGGGACGAGCACTTCTTCGCGGGTGGCGAGCGTTTTCATCTTCACGTTCGGCCATTCGTCGCCGTAGAGGAGGGTAACGCGCGCGCCCATTGCTTCCGCGGTTTGGAATTGTTTCCCGACCTTGGCCGGAGCGAGCGGAAAATCGACCCGCAGGCCGGCATCGCGCAGTTGTTGTAGATGGCGGAACGCATCCGGCCGCCGTTCTTCCTTGGCGATGATGAGATAGAGATCGAGCGCGCTTTGCCGGCTCACGACATCGGCTAGCCGTGCAGAAACGGCCGGTGTTTCCTTGATTAATTCGCCGAGAACGACGTCGCCCATGGCGAAACCGACGGCCGGGAGGGCGACCGCGCCGTCGCTCAGTTGGGCGATCAGATTATCGTAGCGTCCGCCGCCCGCGATCGCGCGGAGTTTGCCGGCGCGATCGAAAACTTCGAAGACGACGCCGGTGTAGTAGGCCAGGCCGCGCACGATCGAGAGATCGACTTTGACGAAATCGGCCAGGCCGCGCGTTGCAAGCTGCGCCACAAGTTGCTCGAGTTTTTCGCTCTGACCGCCGCCGTCGAGCACCTCAAAGACGGGGCCAGCGAGGTCGCCCAGGCGCTCCGCCGTTTTTTCGCGCGGTTCGCGTTCGCTCTTGTCGATGACCTGGAGAAGTTCGCTCCAGCGCTCCTCCGGCACCTGGTGCGCGCGAAGGAGATCGGTCCAAAAAAGGCGGTCGCTTAGCCTAACGACGACGTCGTCTGCCGTGAAACCAAAACCGCGCAGGAGATCGATCGCGAGCGCGACCATTTCCACATCGGCCGCGGGGGAGGCGTCGCCGATGAGGTCGCAGTTGAGCTGGAAATGTTCGCGCAAGCGGCCGCGCTGCTGTTTCTCGTAACGGAAACATTGCGGGATGGAGAACCACTTCAGCGGCTTGCGAAATTCGCGCTCATGCGCGGCCACGACGCGGGCCAGGCTGGGCGTCAGTTCCGGGCGCATGGCGACTTCGCGTTCCCCTTTGTCGGTGAAATTGAAAAGCTGGCCGACGATTTCGGGGCCGCTTTTTTTTGTGTAAAGCTCAGTCGGCTCGAGGACGGGCGCGTCCCATTCGACAAAGCCGTAACCGCGACAGACCTCACGCCAGCGGGAAAAAAGGGCGCTACGAAAAGTGCAGTCGTCAGGCAAAAAGTCGCGAAAACCGGGAAGTGGTTGCATGAGAATTTAGGCGCGCCCGAAGCGGCCAAGGCAACCGCGTATCTGGTCCTTTACGAATTGGGTGTGAATAAACAACGGCTGGGACGAGTCGGAGACAAGCACGACGGAGATCATCCGTTCAACCAAACCAAAGGACAAATATGAAACAAAACACATTCACGAAATTATTCGCCGCCGGAGCCATCTGCGCCCTCACCCTGGGAACTGCCCTCGCGCAAACCTCCACCACTGTGACCACGGACCCCAACGCCGGTGTCAGCACGGGGACTTCGGTCACCACCGGCACGACGACCGCCAGCACGAGCACGATGGACGGCACAGGCACGATCACGACCTACTCGCCGGGATCGGACTACATCATGTTCCGCTCGGAATCGAGCACGGAGCCGATGAAGTACTACTACAGCAAAAGCACCACTGTGGTCGACCCGACGGGTGCCACGGTTGAGATGTCGATGCTGAAGCCCGACATGCCGGTGCATTACACCTACACCAAGGAAGGTGATCGCATGGTCATCACGAAGGTGACCCTGGAAAAGCCGATCTCTTACTACAAGAAAGAGACGACCACGACGACGACCACGACTCCCTAACGAGTCGCGTTCGATCGACTGATTCGATCATTGAAGCGCCCGCGAACCGTGTGTTCGCGGGCGTTTTCTTTTCGCGCACCGGAGGCGTCGAGCGCTGGTAGGGCGAGCTCTGGCCGGTAGGGCGAGACTCTGTCCAGCGGATGGGAAAACGATTGGTGGTAAGGCGA
>JBBPZS010000009.1:0-14694 GCA_038198605.1 Chthoniobacterales bacterium
CTTTCGCCTCCGGGGTCACGATTTCCAGGCGAAGGGTTTTCGCCATCGCTATTCCTTGATCATCTCGATGCCGCCCTTCATGTAGAAATTCTGTTCGGCCACATCATCATGTTTGCCATCGAGGATTTCCTTGAAGCCGCGGACGGTGTCGGCGATCGAGACGTATTGGCCGGCGGTGCCGGTGAAGACTTCCGCGACGTGGAAAGGCTGGCTGAGGAAACGCTGGATCTTGCGCGCGCGGAAGACGGTCAACTTGTCCTCCGGGCTTAACTCATCCATGCCGAGAATCGCGATGATATCCTGCAGATCCTTGTAACGCTGCAGCACCTTCTGCACGCCGCGGGCGACCGCGTAATGCTCCTCCCCGACGATATCGGGCGCGAGCGCCTTCGAGGTCGAAGCGAGCGGATCAACCGCCGGATAAATGCCCAGCTCCGCGATGGATCGCTCAAGCACGATGGTCGAATCCAGATGCGCGAAAGTGTTCGCCGGAGCCGGATCGGTCAGATCGTCCGCCGGGACGTAAACCGCCTGCACCGAAGTGATCGAGCCTTTGTTGGTCGAGGTAATACGTTCCTGCAGATCGCCCATCTCGGCCGCGAGAGTCGGCTGGTAACCGACCGCGCTCGGGGTTCGGCCTAACAATGCCGAAACTTCCGCGCCGGCCTGCGAGAAACGAAAGATGTTGTCGATGAAAAGAAGCACGTCCTGGTTGCGTTCGTCGCGGAAGTATTCCGTCATCGCGAGCGCGCTGAGCGCGACGCGGAGACGCGCGCCGGGGGGCTCATTCATCTGGCCATAGACGAGCGCGACCTTCGACTTGCTCAGATCCTTCTGGTCGATGACGCCGGCTTCGCTCATCTCGGTGTAAAGATCGTTGCCCTCACGCGAGCGTTCGCCCACGCCGGCGAAGACCGAGAACCCACCGTGGTTTTTCGCGATGTTGTTGATCAACTCGAGGATGACGACCGTCTTGCCCACGCCCGCGCCGCCGAACGCGCCGACCTTGCCGCCCTTGGTGAAAGGACAAATCAAATCGATGACCTTGATCCCGGTCTCGAGGATGTTGGCCTGCACGTCCTGCTCGGTCAGCTCCGGCGCCTTGCGATGGATCGGGTAACGCTTGGTGAACGAGACCGGGCCGCGATTATCAACCGGGTCGCCGGTGACGTTAAAAATGCGGCCGAGAGTCCCCTCGCCCACCGGCACGGTGATCGGACCGCCGGTATCTGTCACGGGCATGCCGCGCTTCAAGCCTTCGGTCGAGGACATTGCGATGGAGCGGACCCATTTTTCGCCAAGATGCTGCTGCACTTCGAGGGTGAGCTTGGTGGGATTGCCGTTCACCTCGTACTCGATTTCGAGCGCGTTGTAGATGCCCGGGAGCTTCCCGGCGTCGGCAAAGTCCACGTCGACGACGGGACCGATCACTTGGACAATATTACCAGTATTCATAAAAGGACCGACCCGCGGGGCGACTGTCCGGCGCGCGGGAGACCCAAGGTAACGAAGTTGGGCCCGCCGACAAGTCGCGGAAAAAAGAATTCGCCAATCTCTCGAGCGATCGGGCGATTTGCCCCAAACCGGCCCGCTCAGCGATCGAGCACGCCGCGCACTTTCCCGGCCAGCGTCTGGATATCGAAGGGTTTGGCCAGAAAATCGACCGTCAGACCCTGGCAAGTCGGCGGTTTACGCGGCTCGCTTCCGGAGGTGAGGATCACTTTCACGCCCGGATGATTGGCCCCGATCCGCTCGATCAATTCCATCCATTCGCGGCATCCGCAGATCGGTCAAAACCAGATCGATCGCGCCCGAGGTGGCGATCGTGCGTTCCGCCTCGACGCTATCCTCCGCTCGCATCACGGTGTAACCGAGGTTGCGCAGGAGGAGCGCCTCGAATTCCCCGACCATCGGGTCGTCCTCGACCACGAGGACGGTTTCGCGGCCGAGCGGCAGCGCCGGTTGTTCGTTAGGCAAATCCGACACCGGTGCGTCGACCAACGGGAGATAGAGAGTGAAGGTCGTGCCCGCGTCGACCGCGCTCTTGCAGATCAACCAGCCGCCGCTCTGCTGCGCGATCATGTTGGAGATGGATAAGCCGAGGCCAGCGCCTGCCCCCGCCCCCTTGGTCGTGTAGAAAGGCTCATACATCCGCGCCTGCACTTCCGCCGAGATGCCCGGGCCTTCGTCGCTGATCGAGATGGCGACGAAATCTCCCTGGCGCGAGCGCCCGCGCCCGGGCGGAAGCGAGACCTTGGTCGCGCCGATCGTGATCGTCCCTCCCTGCCGCATCGCGTCGCGCGCATTCCGCCAGGTTCAGGAGGAGCTGGCTGATCTGAGCCGGGTCGGCCTTGATCCGCGCCGGACTGGCGACCGACTTCATCTGCACGACGATCGATTCCCCGAGGACCGGGCGCAGCATCCGCTCCACCTCCTGCACCACAGTCTCGATCTCCACCACCCGCACCAGGGCCGGCAGCGTATGGCTGAGGGCCAGGAGCTGGCGGGTGAGCGCGGCCGCCCGTTCCGAAGCGCGCAGGATTTCGGCGGCCGGGCTCTCTTCCCGTTCGGCCTCGTCGAGGTTGGCCAGAATGAGAGAGGAATGCCCGATGATGGCGGTGAGAATGTTATTGAAATCGTGCGCGACGCTGCCCGCCACTTTGCCGATCCATTCCGATTTGCCGGCGGAAATTTGCGGCGCCAGCGTGGTCTTGGGGCCGGCAGATTCCTCTGCGGCTGCGGCTTTTCCAGTCCCGGCAGCCCGGCTCGTGGCGGGGCCGGCGGATTTTTCGCTCCGTGATATCGGTCGAGATCCCGCAAATCCCGTAGGGCACGCCCTCCGGGTCCCAGCAACGGCGCCTTGACCGAGATATAAGTGTAGACCTTCCCGTTGCGCTGGAAGCATTCCTCAAACTGCGCCGGCTTCCCCGACTTCAGGACCGCCAGATCATTGGCCCGGAGCCGCCCTCCATAATCCTCCCCGAAAAGATCGACCGGGCGCTTCCCGACCACCTGGGCGGAGTCCAGGCCGAAAATTTCCTCATAGGCGCGGTTTACCATGAGGTAGCTACTGTCGAGGTCCTTGATGTAAACGATTGCCGAAGTGTGATCGATGATCGTGCGCAATTGGCCCTCGCTCTCGCGCAATTCCTCCACCCGCGAAGCCATCACCTCGCTCGTCCGTTCCAACTCCGCCTGGAGCTGCCCGATCTCATCGGCACTTGTCTCCTCGGCCACGAGCGGCGCCTCCATCTTCAAGGCCCGCACGCTCATCTGCATCGATCTCACCCGGCGCCGGAGGGAGAGAGAAGAGAAGAAAATCGCTCCCAGCGTACTGCTCAAACCGAGCACCATCGTCAGCACTCCCCAGCGCATCGTGATCCGCCGAATTTCCCGGTGCCGCGCCAGGCCCGCTGCCTGCCGGGTCACCTCCAGGCCTTCCACCGCCGCCAGCTTTTCGCGCACCCGGGCCATCACTTCCTCCCCCCAGAGCATCCCCTCCGATCCCGCTTTTGGAGAACCTGCCCCGCGCAGCACCGCCGCGATCGCGGCCAGCTTCTCCTCCACCGCCACCTTTAACGCCGCGACCAATTCGTCCTCGCTCCCGCCGGTCAATTCCGCGACCTGATCCAGATCCGCCGGGAGCCGATTTTGCGCGGCGTTCGAGCGGGCCGAGAAATCGAAGCGCCCGCTCACCACATAACCGCGCGCCTCGCTTTCGGCTGTCAGGAGATCCGTCAGCACCGCGTTCAACGCAGTGCGTATCATCGCGCCATGATCCATCGCCTCGATCGCCGCGGTATCCTGCTGCGTTCCGCTCGAGAGCAAAGTCAGCCCCGTGGCCACGAGGGTCACAGGAATCCCAACGGTGGACAGACCTTTCCCCAAGAGGGGCAAATCAAGCCACAGACGACGCAGACCGAAGAAAAAGGGAGGTGGCATGCCTCTTTTTTTAACTAATAGTGTGCCCTGTTCATTGCTTTTGTTGCCCTTACGGGAGTCGGCGCGGCGCTCCGCTGAGAAAAAAACGACCCGGAAACGACCGCCGCATCATTCGAGAGGCCAACGATCTTATTGGTGGCCTGGACGCGCTAATTCCGTGGCCGTCAACGACGTCGTGCCTCGGCGAAAAGTAGAAAGATTTACAGGACGATCAGGAGAACGAAAATGCGCGGAGACGAGCCGCGCATTCTAAAGTGCGTGAGTGGGGACGCCCAATCCAGTCATAACCGTCGCCGGCTCACGACGAGAGCGTCGGGCGACGATTCCGCTGCTGCATACGCTCCGATTCTTAATCCTGAATAATCCTCTCTGCCTCATTCGAGGTTTTCCCAGCGAAACGCCGAGTTTCTGCGCTGACCCGTTTATCGCCTCCCCGCGTAAACCATGCTTGCTAGCGCGGCGAACGGGAACGCGAGCAGCATGCCAAGGCCTTCCTCATCCGGAGCCACCTAACGAGCCCAAGATGAGCCGCCGTGAACGAGCCTGCGCGTCTCAGCGCATTGAGGGATCGCGGCTGCTCCTGGCGGAGGGGCTTAGTGGGCGCGATTAAGCAGGAACATGATGGATTTTGAAACTCTTGGGCGAGAACAAGTCAGTCATATTTTCGTGGCCTTTCAAGTGGTGGCGCACGCCGGTTCTGCGGTTTCCGCTTCCGGGAATCGTGGCCCGGTGCCGGCTGCGGCATGTCGGGGTCGTCTCTTCCCGGGCCGCGCGCCGTTTCAGCTGAAGGGCTGCTCTTCCTCGGGCACAATTTCGTGCCAGCGCCGGATGATATTAAATGTGCGGGCGCTGACTTCGTCGAAAGTTGCCTCGTTCGCAGCCGTCTGGATGACGATCTGCTCGGTCGGCTTGAGATTTAGAAATGTTACACTCTGGCGCCGGGCGGTATCCGCAATGCGATAGGCAAAAGTGAGACGCAGGCTGCTCCAGCCATTGATGGGATAGGGATTGGCTTCATTCCCGACAATCTCGATCGCGGTCGCGCCCGGTGGCATGAGGGCAAGGGCGGCCTGCCGATAAATTTCGAAGGTTTCGGGCGCAAAGCCGGTTTGCGCCGGGAGAGCCGAGGAACGCAGCCGCATCGTCGCCTCTGGGATTTTGTCGAAGCGAAAAAGTGCGCCGCCATCCGACGCGGTCAGCTTGGTGTCTCCGTCAACCTTGATCCCGAATTTTTTCCCGCCATCGGCAAAATAAGGCCGGTTGATGACGACGCCGTCATCCAGGTGCGAGATATAGTGCGGAGTGAGGTCGGTCGCGTTGGCCGACAGTGTCAGGCCGGCCAGAAGAGTGATGGAGAGATAGCGGCGTTGCATGGAAGTTAGAATTTCGCCCAGCTGCCGCGAGTGACGACCACCGCGTCGACCGCGCCCGGCGGCGGGCTGGTGCTGAAGAGGGTGTCGTAATTCCAGCGGCGCTTCGGCGGATTGTAGATATTCCCGGTATCCCATTCGCCGGTGAAGACCTTGCTTTGGAAAAGCTCGACCATGGAACCGTAGTAGGTGCAACTCTGCCCGGTCCACTTCTCGAGAAAGCGTGGGAAGTTAATCGCGCCGCCGGAGTAACCGAACTGCGCGCCCGTAGCCGGCTCAAAGCCGGAAGGCATGAAACCGGACATGATAGCGGTGTTATAGGTGGTGTTGGAAGCGATCCGGCTGCCGAGGGCGAGCGAAGCGTTGGAATCATTCCAGTTATTGGAGAGGAGCATGACGGCATCGGCGATGACGGCGGAAGGTTGCTCGGTGTAACCTGAAACGACCGCGGAGTCGGTATTCGTCGGGTTGCCCGTGGCATTCGCCGGCACGGCTTTGGGATCGGTCGTCGTGCCGGTGTTGTAGTCGCCCTGGATATAAACCGGGTTCTGACTCGCAATGGTGAGACCTCCGTCGGGCAGGACTCCTCCATTTTGAAGGCGAACTGTCTTGACGTTAGGATCGCTACCGCCCGGCGTGATGTCTTGGATATACATGACGCCGTTGAAATTCTTAATCCCGCCTTTGTCCAGGGCGGCGGTGATCTGCGACATATCAATGTTAGTCACGGTGACGTCTTTTCCTTCCCGCTGATCCCACATCGTCGTCTTCCCGGTCATGGCTGATTGCAGGTCCTTGGTCCGGTCGCCGTTAACCGTCGTTCCGTTTTGCCCACGGACGGTGACGATCGAGCCGAGGACTTCGATCACAATCCCGGCCTTATTGTAGAGACGCCGTTGAGCGATCTCGGGCGGGTCAGTGAAACCTAGAACAGGCGGCTCGATCAGCTCGCGAAAGCTATCGTTGTTAGGATTGCCGTCCGTGTCCTGCGGCGCAATCGGATTGCCACTGGCATCGGTCGTCGGCGCGGGATCGAGAACCGCGGAGGGTTTGTCGCCGAAAGGCTCGAAGCGCGAGACCTGGGAAAGCTGAACCGTTTTTCCGCCCGCGTTGTAATCGGGTGGGAGCTTGGCCGATGGCGTCCAGGGACTCCAGGTGCTGATATAAGGCGCGTCCTTTGATTCGGAATAGATGCCCGAATAGGAGGCGTCGCCGCTGATTGTGAGTGAGCCGATGGTCGAACCATTGAGATAGAGATCGGAGTTTGTATGGATGAGTCCACCGACGATCATCTGGGCCGGTTGCGCGATCGTGAGGTCGTGTTCAAAAAAGAACATCGATTGAAAGATCGGCACCTCGACATATTGCACCTGGCGTTTCACCCCGGCGACCGAGCCGGCTCCGTAGCCGCTGGTCTGACGCATCTTCGCGCTGACGACATAACCATACGAGAAGCCTTTGTAACCCGGGTAAGAGGGCAGATCGGCGTAGACGCGGGTTGCGGTCGCTGAGGGCGCGCCGTACTCATCCGTCGCGGTGATTTTCAGGGGACCGTTCTCAGGCACTGTCCCATACGACATGTCGGGAAAGGTCGGGCCGGTTAACGGCCGCGAATTCAGGTCCGCCTGGGTGAGCGGCCTAGCTTTGGCCAGGATGCGCGCTTTCCAAATGCCGAAGCCGTACTCGATCGCACCCTCCGTTGCTTTCTGGACGTTGCTGTAACTGCGGGCGCGCGCGCTCAAGCGGGCGGTTTCGCCCGTACCGCTGATTGCTACTCCGACAAAGACCGCCACCACCGTAATTGCCGCCAGGACCAGGAGCAGGCTGCTGCCCTCACTGGCACGTAGCGGAAGCGATAAGTCGACATTGGAGCGGTTAAGCATCATATTTGGAGTTAGCTTTTTGGCCGGAGCCTGGAAGGCAACGTGACATCCATCTGGACAAAGGTGTTAAAGGAGTTGGCCTGCTTATTGGCCAGTGAGTAAACATACTCCCGCGCCTGCATTCGAAGGCTGGCTTTGACGAGTTTGTCCCCGGTGCTGGTATCAATGGAAAAGGGAGTCACATCGCGCCGCGTCCCATCAGGCAGTTTGACCGTGCTGATATCGGGCGTGATGAGGACATATTCGCTCGGATCACTCAAGTTTGGCATCGGCTCGAAACTTTGGTAATAGCGCAATTCGTTGCGAGCGCCCGAGGGCACGACGATGAAGGCCTGGCGCCTGACTAACTGCGCGGCCTGCGTCTGGGCGGAATCGAACGGGATATCAATCCCCAACTTATTCACGAGAGTGAGATCGATGGTTTGCCGCTTGTTCTTGGCGTCGATCTTGGTGATTTTGATCGATGAAACCTGAGCGCGAAGCGGGCCCCCGTTGGGAAGGTCCAGGAGCAGGACGTCACCGGCTTGCGGCAAAGGAGGCGAGGCCAAGGGATCGGTCGAAAGTGTGATCGTGATCTTGGTATCCTTCGCCTTGAAACCTCCACCGCCCGGATCTTCGATTTTATAGGGTGCGCCGACCAGTCGATCATAACTCAGACCGGCGGCCGTGGATGCAGCCGTGGGATTCCCTGTCTCGTCGATCAGTGTGGGTAGATTCTGAGTCTGCTGGAGTTCATTCGCGAGCCGATCGAGGGCACGGCGGGCCGAGCGATGTGAGTTATTCAAGGCGGTGTTCTTGGCGAAAAGCCAGGTCTCAGTCACGGTAAAACTGGTCACCATGACCCCAATCACGACGAGAACCACGATTGCGATCAGGATTTCGGTCAGGCTGAAACCCGACGAAGCATGAGAACGGGAATTGGTTTTCATCGTTAGTCGTCGATCGCGCGGTTGGTCACCATTTGCACCGAATAAGGCCGGCCGAGATAGGTATAATCGAGACGGAAGGTGACTCTGCGGATTTGGGCGCCATCGGCATTCGCGACCGCGGCGACAATCCGCCACAGGGTGCCGGGGACGGTGGCGGTGGTCCCATCTTCCATCACGGCAATCTGCACCACCCCGTCGGTGTTACTCGCCGGAGGCGCGTCGTCATCGTAAGGGGTCCCTGTCGCCGAGGTGAGAGCGAGCATGGCGGGCTCATTATTGAAGGACCACCCGACCGTGAGCGCCGTATCGATATTGCGCTGCACGATGCCGCGCGCCGCGGTCAGGGTGCGCATAATGGCGGACTGGCGGTTGGCCTGCATCATCGCCTGGGTGGATGAAACCACCATGAGGGTAAGAAGGCCCAGCGCGACAACGACCTCAACCAGAGCCATGCCATCGTTGCGCCGTCGAAGCGAACCAAAGGAGCTTGTAGAATTCAGAACCATGTGATGGGCGGAAAAGTTCAGTGATAGACAGCAGCGGACGTGCCACTCAGGGCAGTTCCCATGGCTAAAAGCATTCGCCCGCGCACCTTACTGTGTCTACGAGCGGGAATGCCGGTAGTTAAAGGAGGCGAGCAGGCCGGGCGGCGGGTTGCTGCCCGCCCGAACACCGAGAATCACGGTCGCGGCCAGCACTTCTACGAGCGTGAAACCCTTCTGAGAGAACTCTTTTCCAGCCAGTAAACTTTTCCGAGCGAGCGACATGTCGGCCGACGGGACAAAGCAATGCCCGTGCCTGTTGAACTTCGGCAACTGACCGCCCTACCTGATCCTCACTAAATCCCCTCCTCCAACGTTCTCAAGTGACCATCCATGCAAAAAAGATTGTATGGAAATTCTACTTGGCATGAAAATAATTCTGGACCTTGCGATTCAATTATGAGAATTATCGTTTTTATGAAGTTTAACCGCATCGTCCGCTCAGCCCAGCCAGCTGCTCTCGTTTCCGCTCCCCTCCCCGGTTCGCCCTCCGCCACCCGCTCTATTCGCTCGCTCCGCCGGTTCGGTGCCGTCGTTCTCGCTTGCACATGTCTGGCCGCGTCTGCACAGGCCACTGTTACCACTCTCAGCTTCCAGCCCAATCCGGCTGATATGAACGATCTCGACCACCACCTCGCCTACACCTGGCGGCTCGACGACATTAACCTGAATGGAATGGCGATCACCAGCGCAACGCTCTCGTTCACCAACATCTCCAACTGGGATACGAACCCGAACGTCCTGCACATGCATCTGCTCGACACAGCGATCAATCCCGGAGTCGCCACCTTCGTCGACGACCCCACGGGCAGCGTTCCAGTAGTGGACCTGACCGACGATTTCATCAGCACCCGCTACCACAGCGACGCCAAATGGCTCGTCAAAGCCGGAACCGGCGACACCTTTTTGGCTGACAAAAGCTTCACCACCACTGGAGTCAACTACACCTATAACTTTACCGCCTCGCAGCTCCAGACGCTGGCCTCGTATATCGCGAACAATGGCGATCTGGCTCTTGGGCTCGATCCGGACTGCCACTTTTTCAACGACGGCATCAACTTCACGATGACGTTGACCCCAGTGCCAGAAATGGCGGCGCTCTATCCGATCATGAGCCTACTCGCGGCCATCGCCTGCACCCACTTCCTCCGCCGGCGCCGCAGCGCGCAGCTGCAGATGATCGAGATCAGCGAGCGTTGATTTTCTGAAATTTCGTTAGGTTAGGGTTGGATGCGGCCGTCCTCCGTTGTGGGGGGCGGCCGTTTCCGTTGGTTCAGGGTGGTCGTAAGATAATCGCGACGGTTCGGCCGCCTTTGTCGGAAAACGCCTGCATTCCTCACCAATTCGCGTCCGCGGAGCAACGGTCAGGATCTGGGAATGCGTTTCGCGGGAGTCGCTCACGAGAGAAAATCCCTCTGTTGGCATGCCATAGCGAATGCTGTGCCACCGCCGTCGACTTTGGCTCATTTTGTTCGTCTCCGAGCGGGAAATTCCGGGGAAAAGCAGATTGTTCCGAGGAGATTCTGGTTTTTATGAGGATATGAGTAAAAATAGTGCGCATTGAAATAATTATTGACCCTGAGTCTCAAATATGACAAAAAGTTGTCTCCCAATCAGAAATCTCTTGCTATCAAATGCGGAACCCGATTAAAAACTTTCCAACAACACGCCCCATGAAAAATATGATGTTTCGCCGCAGCAGAAAATCCCTCGCTGCTCTCTCTTTTCTCTGCGTTTTCGCCGCCACTTCCGCTTGGGCAACGGTGGTCACGTGGGACCTGAATCCGAACGGAATCGAGGGCGCGGTTGGTTCAACCTCGCAAACCTTCACCTCCTCCGGCTACTCCATCACCGCCAACGGCTACACCGTGGGCTGGCCGACGAGCACGCCGCTCGGCCTCTATTACAAGAACCAAGGCTCCGGCGAAACGGGCCTTGGTATCGTCGGACCAGCGGATCACGAACTCCAGGGGAACGGTTGGTATCCTACTCAATTCATACAGTTCGATGTCAGCTCGATCATCGCCCAGGGCTTTACCGACGGGAAACTGCAAATCGGGAGCGTGCAGAGTTCATCGAACGATACCTTCGTCATCTGGGGTTCGTCGGCTCTGGGCGACCCAGGGACTCAAATTGGCGGGGTTTACACCAGTTCGTCGGACATGCTTTTCGTGAGTATCGCTAACTTCACGGACTACGATTTCATCTCGATTGGTGCTCTTTCCGGCGACGTTCTTCCGGTGGCCTTCCAAGCCACACTGGCGCCGGTTCCAGAGATGAGCGCGCTTTTCCCGATCGTCGGCCTGGTCGCAGCAATTGCGATTACGCAGATTCTTCGGCGGCGTCGTATCGCCCAGCTCCGGGCCGGCTCCCCTGGCGGGCACTGAGAAACTGACTTTGGCTTGGCGGCCGTCCTCGCGAGGGGGCGGCCGTTATGCTTTCCCGGACTCCGTTCTAGCCGCCGACTGCCATCTGGGCAGTGGCGATTTCGAGCAGCTCGGTCGTGATGCTGGCCTGGCGCATCTTGTTGTACTCGAGGGTGAGATCCTTGATGAACTGGTTCGCGTTGTCGGTGGCATTTTTCATCGCGACCATGCGCGCGCTGTGTTCCGAGGCGCGGGCATCGAGGATCATCTGGAAGACCTGGTATTGCACATAATAGGGCAACATGAAATCGAGCACTGCCTGCGCGCTCGGTTCAAAGGTGTATTCCAACATCGGGTCCGTGGTGGTCTCTGCGGAGCTCTCCCCCGCCGGCGCGGCGCTGAAGGCAAACCGATCAATCGGGAGCAAGGTCTGCGCGACCGGCTTCTGGTTAATGGTGTTCACGAAGTGGGTGTAGAGGACCGTCACCTTATCCACTTCCCCGCTGAGGAATTTCTCCACGCAAAATTTCGAGATCGCCTTCGTCTCCAGAATTGTCGGCGAATCCTTTAATTCGAAATCGGCCAGGAGCTCGCGCTTTGTCCGGGCGACGAACTGGCGCGCTTTGCGGCCGGCGGTGACGTATACCGTCTTCGCCGAATCAAAGGCCGCCGCTTCCCGCATGATGTTGGTATTCAAGGCGCCGGCCAGCCCCTTGTCGGTACTGATGATAAGGACCAGTTCCTTGTTCGTCGGGCGAATCTGCAGGAGCGGATGGAGCAGTGGATCGGTCCGGCTCTTGAGCGAGACGAGGACGCGGTTCATCAACTCCGAGTAGGGACGTCCCGCGAGCGCATGTTGCTGCGCCTTGCGCATCTTCGAAGCGGCCACCATCTGCATCGCCTTCGTGATCTGCGCGGTGTTGCGGATCGATTTGATCCGGCGCCGGATGTCTTGGGTATTCGCCATTTGGTTAGGCTATTGCCAGGTCGCTTTGAAGTCGTTCAACGCGGTCGTCAATTCGACTTCCAGGTCTTTGTCGATCGCCTTCTTTGTCCGAATCGAGGCCAGGACGCTTTCTTTGCGAGTTTGCAAATAATCCTGCAGCTTCGTCTGGAATTCCTTCACGCGGTCCACCGGAACCGGGTCGAGATATCCGTTTTGCATCGCCCACAAAACCGCGACCTGCTCTTCCACCGGGATCGGGTTGTATTGGATCTGCTTGAATAATTCAACGATCCGCTGGCCGCGATCGAGCCGCGCCTTGGTCGCGGCGTCAAGGTCCGAACCGAACTGCGCGAAAGCCGCCAGTTCGCGGAACTGCGCGAGGTCGAGCTTGATCTTACCCGCCACCTGCTTGATCGCCTTGATCTGTGCCGCGGAACCGACCCGGCTGACCGAGAGACCGACCGAGATCGCGGGACGAATGCCCTGGAAGAAAAGATCCGTCTCGAGATAAATCTGGCCGTCCGTAATTGAGATCACGTTGGTCGGAATGTAAGCCGAAACGTCGCCCGCCTGGGTTTCGATAATCGGCAGCGCGGTCAACGAGCCGCCGCCCGCGTCTTCCGTCACGCGCGCACTGCGTTCGAGCAAGCGCGAGTGGAGATAAAAAACGTCGCCGGGATAAGCCTCACGTCCGGAGGGGCGTTTCAGCACGAGCGAAACCTGCCTATAGGCGACGGCGTGCTTGGAAAGATCGTCATAAATGATGAGCGCATCCATCCCGTTATCCATGAACCATTCGCCCATGGCAGCGCCGGCGAACGGCGCGAGATATTGGTTCGTCGCGCTCTCCGAGGCGGGCGCGGAAACAATCGTCGTATAAGGCATCGCGCCATTTTTTTCCAAGACCGCGAGGGTGCGGGCGACGTTGGAATTTTTCTGGCCGATCGCGACGTAGATGCAATAAAGCGCACGATGATCCTTCAATTGGCCGTCTTCGGCTGCCCTGTTCAGGCGTGCCTGGCTGATGATGGTGTCGATAGCAATCGTCGATTTGCCGGTGGCCCGGTCGCCGATAATCAGCTCACGCTGGCCGCGGCCGATCGGAACCATCGCATCGATCGCCATAATGCCGGTCTGCACCGGTTGGTTGACGCTGCGGCGCTTGATAATGCCGGGGGCGATTTTTTCCACCGGGTAATAAGAATCGGTATTGATCGGGCCTTTGTTATCGACCGGTTGACCGAGGGTATTAACGACCCGGCCTAACAATGCTTTGCCGACCGGCACCTGGAGCAGTCGTCCGGTCGTTTTGACCTCGTCCCCTTCTGCAACCTTGGTCGGATCACCCAGCAAAATGACGCCGACTTCCGTTTCTTCGAGGTTGAGCGCGAGACCGAATTCGCCGCTCGGGAATTCGATCATTTCGTTCAACATCACCTCGCTCAGGCCCTCGACCCGGGCGACGCCGTCGCCCGCTTCGCGCACGACTCCGACGTTGCTTTTGGTAGTCGAGGTTTTCAGCCCCGCGATTTGTGTTTCGATTTCTTCCAGAATGCTGCTCATGATTTTTCGTTTAGGTTAAAGTTTCTGCCGCAGGCGCTCGAGACGGTTGCGCACGCTGCTGTCCCAGACATCGCTCCCGACGCGGACCCGCACCCCGCCGAGCAGTGCCGGGTTCACGACAAACTCAGTCGTCAGGCCAGTGCCGTAATTTTTTTCCAGCCCGGCGACAATTTGCCGGCCCGCTTCCGGGTCGAGCTCGGAGGCGGACTCGATCGTGACCCGCTTCTTATCCAGCTCCAGGCGCAGAAGACGGTGATAATTCTTCAGAATCTGCGCGTAATTGCGCGGCTTCTTTTCCAGGATGGCGCGGCCAATCGCCCCGATCCGCTCCCGATCGAGCGCCCCGTTGACATAGCTGTCGCGCACGAGGCTGCGGGTGAGTTGGCGGATGTCTTTGCTGATCTTCACGCGTGGGTCCGGCTCGTCAGGATGCGACCTGGCGGCTGGCTTCTTCCTGTAAACGTCGCTGATCTTCCGGAGTCAGGACCTTGCCGGTCACTTTCGCGGTCGTGTCGATGACGAGCCGGCCGAGCTCGCGCTTGAGCTGGCTCATCGTGCGCTCATGTTCGAGCACGCTGGCTTCCCGGGCCTTGGCCAGGATCTGTTCCGCCGCCACGATCGCTTCCTGCTGCTTGCGCTCGGCGATGACGCCGGCGCTGGCCCGCGCTTCATCGATCATCTTCTGCGCTTCGCCGTTGCCCTTGGCCAGGATTTCCTGGTAGCGCTGCTCGGCTTCGGCCAGTTGCTGTTTGATCTTCTCGGCGTTGAGGAGCCCTTCGGCGATACGCTGACGGCGTTCCTCGAGCACGGCGAGGATCGGCTTGTAGGCGAATTGCCGGAGGAGCAACGCGACGATGACAAAGCTGACCACCTGCGAGAGGAAGATCTTCAGGTCAAAACCAAAAGCATCTCCCGTTTCGCTGACGAGGTCGCCTAATCCGCCGGCGGCGGCGAGGAGTGTAATGTTCATGCGTTAAAATGGCGGCCTGGGCCGAAGGCCCCGGCGCGCCTCGACTTATTTGACGAGGAAAAGAGCGTAGAACACGATCGCTTCCGCAAAGGCGATCGCGAGAATCGCCTGCACCAGGATCGGGGTCGCCGCGCCAGGATTGCGACCGACCGCGGAAGCCGCGCCCATGCCGATCAATCCTAC
>JBBPZS010000010.1:0-24723 GCA_038198605.1 Chthoniobacterales bacterium
CGCGGATTCACAAAGTAAGTGCAACACGGACGACGTGTGGAGGGAAGGGAAAAAGAAGAATTTGGAAGGGGGAGAAGGGTGGCCGGAAGGTGGGGATGAAGTATCGGCAACTCAATGGGGAAGAACGGAGCGTGCTGGCCGCGTTGCGCTCGGTGGGGCTGAAGCCGGCGGAGATCGCGCGGGAGCTTGGGCGCCACCGCAGCACGGTCTCGCGAGAACTGAAGCGCAACGCCGCGCCCTACGACGGCTGGTATCGCGCGCGGCGCGCGCAGCAGCGGGCGCACGCCCGGCGTTATCGGTCGCGGCGCAACAGCCAGTTTGGGCGCGGGCAATGGGAGCGAGTGGAAGAGTTGTTGAGGGAACAATGGAGCCCCGAACAAGTCTCCGGGCACTTGCGCTTGGAGCGCGAGCTGAGGATCAGCCACGAGACGATCTATCGCCACATCTGGCGGGATCTGAGAAGTGGAGGGACGCTGCACGAACATCTGCGAGGCGCGCGCAAGACCTGTCGGAAACGCGACGGGCGCTACGACAGCCGAGGGCGCCTGGCGGGCAAACGAATGATCTGGGAGCGACCGAGCAGTGTGGAGGGGCGGCGTCAGACGGGCCACTGGGAGATCGACACGATGATGGGGGAGAGCCCGGGGGAGAGCAGCCACTGCGTGCTGACCCTGGTCGAACGTAAGAGTGGCTACGTCATGACCCTAGAAACTCCAAGCGCGCACCGCGGCCGAGACCAACCGCGCCTTGCTGGGGCTGATGGCGCGCCAGCCGGGACGGATGCGCAGCATCACGGCGGACAACGGGACCGAGTTCCACTGGTATGGCCAGGTGGAAGCGGTCAACCCGGTCAAGTTCTACTTCGCCACCCCGCATCACAGCTGGGAGCGCGGCACCAATGAGAACACCAACGGACTCATCCGGCAGTATCTTCCCAAAGGACAAAGCATGGCTCGAGTCACCCAAAGCGAATGCGATCTAATCGCCGCACACCTCAACAACCGACCCAGGAAAAGACATGGCTACAAAACACCCAATCAATGCTTCCTTACTAACTAGCATATGTTGCACTACAAAGTTGAGCCTAGGCGTTTTGATCGTCATCTCCAAAAATGTCCTTCAAATCTTCTTCAATCTCGCGCTGCTCGGCTTCTTCGATTTCGCGTCGCTTCGCGATATAATCGGCAGTGACGCCAAGGTCGGCAGCGTAACCTCGACCGAGCCGACCTACAAACATGATAATCGGAAAGAAAATTTTCTCTGCGAGCTTCAGCCGATGAAGCACGGCTTGCTGACCGCCGTGCGTGACGAAATACTCGCTCTCTGATGGCCCGAGGAAACCATGCGCCAGGCGGTTTCGGAGCTTGCGCGCACGGTGCAACTCGGCCACGAACTCTTTCGTGGGCGAATGTGAGGTGTTTAGCTGGGAGGCGAGCATATCTATGAGCTTTTCAAATGTCGCTTTTTCCGGTTTGCCGGGAAAGCGAGGTTTGATACCTCGAACCGCGAGAGCCAACTCCATTGAAATCAAGCACTCTTTCAGCTCAAACTCGAGATTCTGGCCCAATAGCATGAGGTAGCCGTATAGCCGGCATATCTCCGATGGCGTGCCAGAGGTAGCGAACATCGCGGCGACCGGTATTGCCCGGACAGCCTGATCGCGTGCCTTCGGATCGGTGCTAGTAAACGCCTTGGGTGGATCAAAGATCCGGACGTTGAAACTTCTCACACGTATGCGCGCGAACGCCTAACGAGACCAAGATGAGCCACCACGCGAATTACGAGTGGCGTTCATGAAACAAACAAATCTAGGCATATCGCTGGTCCGCGGTTGGTTCCATCGCTTGGTTAGGCGTGGCGTCCATCCCTCAGACGTGTGCATATCGCTTTGCCTCCTTGATGATCGCTTGGTCGAGGGCAAGGCGTAAATTGAAAGACTCTTCCTGCAATTTGTTGGCCTCTGGAACGTCTCGCGCGGCGATCGCCATTTGGGCACCGAGCGAGGCCGGGGCGCCCGCCCGGAAACAGTCGGTCGCGTGATGGTAGTAACGCACAAGCGAGTTTGCGAACTCCGCTGTCTGATCCGCTAGCGAAGGAAAGTAAAGGCTCGCTAAGACGGCAGCGCGACGCGCCTCGGGTGGCGGAGGCGCTGCTGCGATGTCCTCGATGGAGCGGCAGGCACCGATCTTTCTGATACCAAGGCAAAACTGCGCCGACGGACTCTGCAAGGCGCTCGAGGCGCTCACGCTGGCGAACATCGCGGTCGTGTCGCCTCTGAATGTAGCCCAAAACTAGACTGAACACTTGACCAACGATTATGCCCGCTAAGGCAATACCCCCGCCGACTATCACAGGAACAATAGTGGGAGAGACGTGCTCGAACATGCAGCGGTGGTTTAGCGGCTAACGAGAACAAGATCAGCTACGCCTGCCGGGAGCGAGCGTGGCGCGCAGACAAAGGACTGTAGCTACCATGAAAGTGGATCGTACGACGGGCAGGCGTTAGCTGCATCGCATGGTTAGGCGGTGCGGTCATTGCTGAGAAACTGCCCGAGTAAGTTGCTGATGTTAGAGCTAGCTCTCGCGACGAACTCATCTTCGGTTTCGGTGGGTAATGGGTCGCCGACAGCGTAATCGAGTGCCGCTGCAAACTCGTCGCTGCGGATGCAGGTCGAAATGCGAGTGATGATGTCCTCGGCCTTCGCTGCGTCGTGGGTGACACCTCGAATCGCGAGCGCGGCGCGCTGAGTCTCAGAAGACGGAAGCGCAAGCGGGCTATCCGGGCCGGACTGCTGAAGATAGTGTCCGAGCCTCATGACGCGCGACATGCCTGGTAAAACTTGCGAAGGGCGTGTTCCAAAGACGCAACGACCGCATCAATGATCTTCTTGCGGTGCTGTGGAGAAAGGCCGGCCCAGAACTCCTGGAACCAGCGGATGATCTGCTGAATGATGTCTTTCATTGGTTTGGTTGGTTTGTGTTTGTGCGCGAGCAACGCCTAACGAGGATTCGGCGGAATTATTCCGCATTTAAAGACGGAATTGTTCCGTATATCCCCGGGCTGTCCGAGGGTCGATCGGGGAAAACGCGGAAACACGGGGTCTTTTTTGACAGTTTGGTTACCCGGCGGCAAGAAAAGTTTATCTCGGTCTGCGGCCTTTTCCGGCGCTCCGGGGAATGGCCGCCCCTTCTGGTCTCGCAGCGGAACCGATGGTGTCAGTCTGTGATTGTCGCTGTCTCGTCTTCCTCTCGTTCCCAAGCTCCAGCTTGGGAACGCCCTTGTCATCGAAGCTCTGCTTCGTCAGTCTCGCCAGCCATGTGCAGTCGCGATCGGGCACACACGTTCGCAAAGCAAGGCTCAGCAATCCGCCCGCCCAGTTGTGCTAAACGCGAGCGTTTTGCTGCCCGAGGAGGTAGGGTTGGCACCTCTGGGGAGGGCGGACCGCATTATGCTCTTCCGGATGTGGGCTTGCTTGTTGCGGCTCTTTTTCCGATAATCTCGCCATGAGCCAATGTTTTGACGTGCAAGATATTCTTGAATTATCGCGTGCGTCCCTGGCAGAAACAGAAAAGCGCCTGAGCGAAATCCCGGCGGATCTTTGTGCGCCTTTTTATGCAGAGGCGGATAAGCTGGAACAGCAACTCCTCGCACTCTACCGCACGGTGGTTCTGTGCGTGCGCAAGGAAGAAGACTTGGACAAGATTGCAGCATGGTGGGATGCGATGACCCAGTCCTGCGACGAAGTGGCCGCCCGTCTTCATACGCTCTGCCAGGTTCACCCCGAATGTGGTGCGGATATCTTTTACGACAACGTCTTGGATCTCCGCAATCGATGCCACCGCCTGGCGAACCTGCACCGCTAGAGCAGTGGATCGCCGAGCAGCTTCCGCGGCTTGCTGAGCTTTACGACCGCTTCGCTCACGCCTTGAATCCTTTTGATGCCGGCCGTGACATCGCAGAGCAAACCTTTAATGGTGAAATCACCGGTCTTTACGACTGCCTCTCCCCGCCCAAGCCGTCGCTCCGCGACTTTCGCCGACATGTCATCGGTTTGTGCAAAAAGCACCTGAAGGCTTCTGACAAACCCTCCGCCCCATGAGAGTGTGTGATTTCTTCAGGCGGCATCGGCGAGGCTGAGCTCGCAGCGGATCGCTTCTTCAATCTTTTCACGCTCGCACCCGTAGTCTTCCGCGAGTTCGTCGGCCGATTCGCCGGCTTTGAAGCGTTCCGCGACCAGTTCTGTGCTCACGCCGGTTCCATTGATGACGGCGCGACCGAAGGAAATGAAAGGATCGATCACGATGTTCCTGGGTTCGTCAGGCAATCCCGTTCTGGTGAAAGGATAGAGTCGGATCGGCACGCCATGATCGTCGCGCTCCACTCGCCGCAAGTGAGCTTGGAGAAGTTCCCGCACCGCGATTTGGCCTCCCTGAGAAACGGCAATGAACTGGCCGTAATGGGAAATGAACAGATCAATTCCGTCTGTCTCAAACCTGTGATCGGCGAGCGATGCGCGGAACCGAGCTTGTTCTTGAGAAAATAGACGGAGCGACGCACGGCCGGCATGTCCACCCGATGCTTGCGTCGGATTGCGGCGAGGACGTGGGCTTCGACAAGGTTGATGAATGACAACACGACGGGGGATTTCCCGGCGGCCGCGATGACCGGCTTGAACAACTTCCGGCTCGACTCGCTGCCGTAGGTCATACCCGCCACCCAGGAGCGCAGCGTAGCGCGCGGCACGCGCAGGTAGTGACCCGCTTCGGCAATGCCATAAGCAGGCAATTCTCTGATGTCTTTTTCGGCCGTTGTTTTCAGTCTGCGCGCATCTTCTTCGAGATGGCGGGGAAGAGCAAGTCTGTTGCAGACCGGTGCCCTGACGGCGCCTCGTGTCGGCCGCGGCTCGGGTCAGGGTCCAGGCGCAGAGCTGGAGGATTAGGCTGCGAGCCGGTGTCGGTGATCTTGCGCGCGTTCCGGTAGTTGGCGACGAAGGTGGCGTCGGTCTCTTCGAATTGTGTCACCAAACCGTCGAGCCGGTTTTTCACCAGCGCATCGGCGCGGGCGAACTCCTGTTTCAAGAGGCCGGTATGGGTGCTGCGTTCGCCAGATCGCCATCTTCGGGCTCGCGATCGCCATCCGGTAGGCGTCGATCCGCGTCTGGAGTGCGGTGAGGGCGGCGGCGGTGACGCCGTAGTCGGCGAGTTGCGCGATGATGGCGTTGGCTTCGTCGTGCATGTCCTGCGCGATGTCGTCGCGGGCGTCGTCGCGCGCCTTGGCGAAGGTTTCTCGGCGGTAATTATCCGGCGTTTTATCGGGACCGGGCGCCAGTCAAAGAAAATCTAATCGGGATGTGGGAACCGTTATTTCCGCCGCCTGTCCCGTCCAATCCCGCAAGCGAAGCGCTCGCCCCGACAAGCTGCGAGCGACCGTTAATCGCCCGCCGAGACCAGCCGCGTAGCCGGATCTCTTGCCTCCACCCGCGCGCTGACTTTTTCGATTTGCGCTGCCTGCTTCGCGAGTGTGGACTGCAGGGTCGCCACGGTCGACAGCAAGTCCTCGATCATCCTTTGCTGACCCTTCATCTGGTGTCCCTGTTCTTCCACCTTGCGATGCTCCTTGAGAAACTCATTGAGCAACATCGCGTTCACGGCTTCGTAACGAACCGTGAAGGGCTTGCCCGCATCATCGCGCATTACCAGGTCCGGGTCGACCTTTTCCACCTCCTCGGCGACGAGACCGAATTGCGGCGTCGCCGCCGGGTCAAGGTTCTTCTTGTAGCGAAACGCAACCGGCCGGAGCGCCAGGATAGCTTCGCTCGTTTTCTCCATCGGCTTGATCGCCTCTTTGAAGCGCGCTGAAGAAGCTCTCACCCCCAGTTGGCCATCGGCCGTTATGCCTATGCCAGTGGCGACCGCGAGCCCTGATGTGCTAATGCCGGCGATGTAGGTCGCGGTCTGTTGTCCCGCACTGCCAATGCGGATGATGCCCGATTCGCCGGCGCTGCCGCCATTCCCAATATCGATATTGTCGTTGCCCACGGTAAGGTTGGCCCCGGCAGAGCTGCCCAGCGCGATATTGTTGCTGCCAGTCTGGTTACTAGAGAGCGCGCTCGCGCCGATCGCGGTATTATTGCTCCCGGTCGTATTATTGAGAAGCGATTGGCCTCCGGAGCCGGTATTAAAATCGCCGGTCGTATTATAAAACAGCGACTGGCAGCCGCTGCCCAGATTGTTCACGCCAGTCTTGTTGTTGAAGAGCGTGCGCCAGCCAAGAGCGGTGTTGTCCTGTCCGGTGGTATTGGCCGTCAGCGCTTCTTTGCCGATGGCGGTATTTAACAGTCCGACGTCATTTTGCAACGCACCACTGCCAACCGCGGTGGAGCTATAGCAAAAGGCGTTAGCCATGGCCTGATAACCGACCGCGACATTATCCGAGTCCCCAAATCCGGTCGCAATCGAAAGCGCGGCGTAGCCCACCGCGGTGTTGTTCCCGGCGAATGTCGTGCTCGACAAAGCCTGAGAGCCGACGGCGGTGTTATAGTACCCATTCACATTCGACATCAGCGCGTTGGCGCCGACCGCGGTGTTGTTCCAAGGGTAAACGTTGCTGTAGAGGGCATGAAAGCCCAGTGCGGTGTTGTTTACGCCATTTCCAAGGCTAAACAACGCGTCCTCACCCTCAGCCGTATTTTGATTCGCGTAGCCTCCATCCGGAGGTGGGCTGACCGCGCGGGAAGCCGGAATGAGCGCGAGACAAGCGGCGACGAGAAGGATGATGCTGAACAGGGTCGGTGGCTGTGGATTTTTCATAGGGTGCTCCTAAAGCACAGCTTGGGCAGCCGGGCGAACGCTCGTCAAGACAATTACCGGCGCGCGCTGAGCGCTTCGGTGCCTATGACGAAAGCGAGTGCCGGGCGGACGCCGTTGACTTCAAGGACGCTGCTTCGCTAGAGTCCGGCGCAATGTCCGTTAAGCCCTCGCCGGGGAACTGACTCATGGCCTAACTGGGGTCGAGTGGGAGTTCTCGGCGGGTTACTTTGCGGTTTTAGCCGGAAGACCGCGAGCCCGTCAAAGAAAATCTGAATGCCCGGCCTCAGACCGCGACGGTGCCGGAGGACTTGGCCGCGGCCGCGAGGGTGCCGAGGGCCGCGCCGGGCGAGATGAGCCGGAGTCGGAAGCTGCTCTGGCGCACATTGCCGAGGCGGATGACGGCCGGCTGGTTATCGGCGCAATCGCCGACGAAATTCTCCCGCGGGACGGCGGGGGCGCGCAGGTTGGGAATCCATCGCACTTCCATGACGCAGATGTCGTAGCGCGAGCCGTCCTCGCGCCGGAACCGCCCCTCGGGGTGCTCGACTTCGCGCAGGTCGCACGGGATTTCCACTCCGGTCGGGAGCAGGCCGAGACCGCTCCGCGGCGTCGCCGAACCTGATGGCGTCCTGGCCAATTTTAACTCCGACGCCTGTTCCCCGTCGCGCTGCATGTCCCGGTATCGTACAACAATGGCCGGAGGGCGGGTAGAGGATTCCAATCATCACCAGGGGGAACCAAAATCCGGAGCCCCCGGGTCCGTCTCGGAATTCTTCGGTTACGCCGTCGCTCGTTTCGTTAGGGGAAAGGATCGGCCGTAGGTCAGCATGCGCCAGAGCCATTCCAGCGGACCAAACTGAAAACGATCGAGCCAGAACCGGCTGAACGCGATTTGCAGGAGATAGACGGCCAGGGCGATCGGGAGATAGAGAGTCGGCCCCATCGTTCCGCCAAGGCCGAGCCCCGGCCCGTAGAAGATCAGGGCGCAGATGACACTCTGGCCGACGTAATTGGTCAGCGCCATGCGACCGACTGGAGCAAAGACTCGCAGGAGCCAGTCCCGGCGATGACCAAGCCAGAGCAGGCAGAGAAGGGAGGCGTAGCCCGCGCTCAGGGGCAGGATGGCGACGGGTTCGCACAGGTTCCGGACCCAGGAGTCATCCGCTTCGAAGGTGTAGGCGTAAACGAGGTTGAGCGGGAGACCGAGAGCGAGCCCGAGCAAGGCGACGCGCCTGATCGTGGGCCGATATTGCTCCAGCTTTTTGTGAATCTCGTTTCGGCCGAGATAGAAACCGAGGAGGAAAGATCCGTAGATCTTGAAAATCATGCCGCTGGAGATGACGTAATCGACTTGGCCGAACCAGCTCGCGATGTTCAGCCGCAGGACGTCGAGGAGGCTGCCGTGCGACCAGATCTCGACCCGCGTTGCGCGCGTGAAGCCGTAGTGTTGGAACAATAAATCCCGCGGGCCGGTGAAAGAGTCACGGGGGATGGCGTCGGTGAACTTAATCACCGCGCCGGCAACGAGCGCGAGCAACGCGGCGACGAGGAGAGTGCGATTATGCACCTTGATGAAAGGCAGGAGCAGGACGCCGCAGAGCGCGTATGACTCCAGGATGTCATCGGGGAAGAAGAAGACCGCGTGGGCCGCACCGATGAGGAAAAGGAAAAACATGCGCCGGAGAAAGAAGGGATAAAACCCCGCGCTCCTGGCCTGGGCCCGGGTAAGCAGGATTGAGAACCCGATGCCGAACAGGACAGAGAAGATGGTGTAGAACTTTCCTTCGATGAAGGTGAGCTCGAGGAAATCGAGCACCTTGTCCGTCGCATGGGTGCTCATGGTCACCTTCGCGGAGTCCGGTAGCGCGAGATACAGGGAGTAGAGGATCATGTTGGCGCTGATGATGCCGAAGAGGGCGAAGCCGCGTAAGACATCGAGAAACTCGTAGCGTTCCTGCCCGAAAACCGGGGTCATCACGAGGTCGGGTCGAGGATCTGGTCGAGTCATCGGGCTGGCTCAGCCGGCAACATGGAACCGGCGCTAAACTGCGCCTTCACACTCTCGCGCGACAGGACAACGATGGTAAAGACGCCGAGAACTGTCCCGAAAGGGAAGACGGCGCATTGCAGACAAGCCAGGACGAAGACGAACCAGTAACGTTTGCGGCGAGCGAGAAAGCGGCCGGCGAGAATGATGCAGACGGCCAGAGTGACCCCGGCCAGGAAAAAGGCCGACCCCATCCCGACGAAAAGCCAGCCCACGAACGCCGGTGGCTCATCCCCCGGCTTGTTCGCGAAAGAACGCGGGGCGTAAATCATCGCCAGCCCAAGCGCGACGTGAATGAGAGGGAAACAGGCCAGGAGCGCAGTCAGGCCGCCGACCACGTAGTGGAAGATCGCCAGTAACCGGAGGTGTTGATTGTCGTCGTTTGAGGTCGGAGGCAGAGTGTTCATGGCTTAACGGTGGGACGACGGACTAACGATAAGAGGAAGAGCGCCAGGGATGAAATCTTGAGCGGGCTGGGGTCTGGCGCGCGGAGAAGCCGGGATCACGCCGTCTTTTTCTCAGCTTCCCGGGCGGGCGGCAAGCAAAAGGCAGGGAGCCAAGGATGCTGGCGGCCATCAGTGCCCTACGCCGGGCCGAGACTCGGCTGAGCCGATGAGGTCTGAGGACACCGCGGCGGAGAATCTCAGGCACGCCACGGCAGGACATTAACGGCCCGAAGCCGACAGACTTGGGCTGGGGTATCGATCATTACATTATCGTCAAGTAAAAAGACGGTGACAACGATTGGTAGGCTCGTTAGCCTCGCGCGTTCGTCCGTCATTCACGACGGAAAAACAACATTGGAAAAGTAGCTCTCATGGAAAAACCCAATCCTAAGTTCACGTTCCTTAATCCACGCGTTCTCGCGTTTGTCGTCGGCTCGGCCAGCCTTGTTTTAGCGCTGTTCGGGCTGGGTCTGTTCTCAAGTCAGGCTCTCCACGCCCAGGCTAGCCAAGCCGGGACCGGGCCAGTGCAGGTTGTGGCCTCGTATCATAACGACGTCTCCCCACCAATGACTGACGTTCCCGCCTGGAGCAACGCCGACATCGGCCAGGGTGGCGAGCGGGAGGCAAATAAGAATCCAAAGATTCCGTTCCGTCACCGGGATAGTTATGACCCGGTGGTGCAGAACTGGCATGTCTCCGAGCACGGTTTTACCGCGCCGAATATTCCGCTGCCGATTCGCACCTTTGACGGCATCGGTTATCCGGGAGTGGGTTGTAACTGTGCCCCGCCGGATACGGTCGGTGAGGTCGGTGCGACTCAGTATGTGCAGATGGTGAATAAAGGTTACCAGGTCTTCGATAAGGCGACCGGGACTTCTGTGCTGGGCCCGAACAGTATCTCCTCGATCTGGAGCGGCTTTGGCGGGGTCTGCGAAACGGGCGGAGCGGGCGACCCGGTCGTGCTCTATGATCAACTGGCGGGGCGCTGGGTCATTACCGAGTTTGCCGGCGGGAGCACGATCACGGATGAGTGCGTCGCGGTCTCGACCACCTCCGATGCGACGGGCACTTATTATCGTTATGGGTTCCATCTCGGAAGTAACTTCTACGATTACCCGCATCTCGGGGTCTGGCCCGATGGTTATTACATGAGCATGAATGTCTTTAACGCGGCCGGGACGGCTTACCTGGGCCCGCAGCCCTTTGCGTTTGACCGGGCAAAAATGCTGGTTGGACAACCGGCTACATTCGTTAGTCCAGTGGGCCCACTTGGCGGATCGGTCGATCCTTTTCTGCCGGCCGATCTCGACGGTTCGACCCTGCCCGCAGCGGGCGCGCCGAACACCTTTGTCGGGTTCCCAGGGCAGTCGACCAACCCGAGTTACACCACTTATCATTTCCACGTCGACTTCACCACCCCGGCGAACTCGACCTTTATTACCTTCGCTTCGCCAGCGGCGGCGGGTTACACCGCACTTTGCCCGACGACGCGCGCCTGTGTGCCGCAGAATGGCACCACCAGCACTAACTACCTCGATGGCATCGGCGATCGGCTGATGTACCGGCTGGCTTATCGGAACTTTGGCGATCACGAGGCAGTCGTTGGCACCTACAGCGTAAGTTCTGGCGGCGTGGCTGGTCTGCGCTGGTTCGAACTGCGCGGGGTGACGGCCGGGCCGGTAACAATCTACCAGCAAAGCACCTACCAGCCCGATACGACGTGGCGCTGGATGGGAAGCGCGGCGATGGACGGGCAGGGGAACATGGCGATTGGCTATAGCGCGTCCAGTTCGAGCATCAAACCGCAGCTCCGTTACGCCGGCCGGCTCGCGACCGATCCCGTGAACACGTTGGGTCAGGGCGAAGCGCATCTCTATGACGGCACGGGGGCGCAGACCGGGAGCGGGAATCGTTGGGGCGACTACAGTGCGTTAACGGTCGACCCGGTGGATGACCTCACCTTCTGGTTTACGAGCGAGTATTATTCCTCGACCACCTCGTATAACTGGAGAACGCGGATCGGCAGTTTCAAAATAGCCTCGGGCACTCCGACGCCAACGCCGACCCCTACCGCTACTCCGACGCCGACGGCCACGCCCACACCGACTGCGACGCCAACTCCCACCCCGACCGCGACTCCTACCCCGACTCCGGGGAGCGAGCTGCTGGTCAACGGCGCGTTGGAAAGCAGCATCTCGCCTTGGGTCAAGTCCGGGACGGGCGCGTTCTACACCAACAACGGCAGCTATCCCCACGGCGGGACCGGCTACATGTATTTCGGCGTGAACAACAGTGTCTCGGGCCAGACCTACCAGACGGTCACGATCCCATCGACGGCGGCGGGGACGCTGACCTTCTGGTTAAACGTCAGCTCGAGCGAATCGGCCACGACGGCCTACGATTACATGTATGTCGAAGTGCGCAGCACCACCGGCACCTTGCTTTCCACGGTTGCGACCTACAGCAACAAGGACAAGACCACCGCGGGTAGCTATTCGCTGAAGTCGTTCAGCATCGCAGCCTACAAGGGGCAGACGGTCCGGGTCCAATTCCGGAACACGATGGACAGTTCGATCACGACGACCTTCCGGGTCGACGACGTCTCGCTCAAGTAAACCACAAGCCCACTCAAAAACAGGAAAGGAACGGCGCAAGCCGGTCCTTTTTTGTTGGGCGCGGGTCGCAGGAAAGCCGGGAAGCAGCGGGGGATGGTTGCGTTCCCCCGCTCTCGGTGGATTTTGTTAGGCACCGATGAACCAGCCTGAGGAAGAGCCCCCGCCTAACGAACGGAAGCTTCGCATCGCTTCTTTCGCGACCCACGCCGCGCGCGGCCTTCTGCGCGACCGGCAGATGCGCCGCCAGGTCATGTTCTGGACCGTGATCGTTGCGGTGGTGATGCTCTTTCTCGGCGCGACTTTCCTCGCGCCGGTGCTCGATCCGCGCCTCCGGCCGGGCTGGTTCATTCTTTACTGGCTGGCCTGTGCCTGGATCACGGTGACGGCGGTGTTGCTGGCGCTTTTTGATCTCCTGCAGGTGCGGCTACAGGGGCGCGGCGAGAGGCGCCGGCTGGCCGAGGAAGTAAGAAAGCAAGCCGAGGAGGGCGATGGAGCCTAACGATTTCGCGCGCGGCGCCGAATTGCCGGCGACGGGCTGGAAACGGCGCGAACAAATGGAGGCGGACGAGCGCCAGACGCTCGCGCCGTACGCGCAGAAGTCGGGCGACTCGCGCGGCCGTGAATTTCCCGAGCCTCGGCACGAATACCGGACGGAATTTCAGCGCGATCGCGCGCGGATCATTCATTCGCGCGCTTTTCGCCGGCTGGAATACAAGACGCAGGTCTTCCTGAATGGAACAGCGGACCATTTGCGGACCCGGTTGACGCATACCTTTGAGGTGGCCTCGGTCAGCCGCACGATCGCGCGCGCGCTTTCCCTGAATGAAGACCTGGCGGAAGCAATTGCGCTGGCGCACGACCTCGGGCATGCGCCCTTTGGACATTCCGGCGAGGAGATGCTGGCGGAATGCATGCATGCGCACGGCGGGTTCGAGCATAACCGGCAAAGCCTGCGCGTCGTAGAATTGCTGGAGGCGGTTTATCCGGCTTTTCCGGGCTTGAATCTGACCTTTGAAGTGCTGGAAGGACTGCGCAAACGGGACAAGGCGACACCGCCTTCGCTCGAAGCGCAGATCGCCGATCTGGCGGACGAGATCACTTATTACAGCCACGATCTCGACGACGCGCTCGACTTCGCCATCCTGGACAGCGATCAGCTGGACGACAGTGCGATCTGGCAGCGAAGTCACGCGCGGGTGGCGGCGCGGAACCCGGATTTGTTAGGCGCGGAGCTGCATAAGAATGTCATCCGCGACATCATCGACTTGCAGGTGCGCGATGTGGTGGCGACGAGCGCAGCCGCAATCACAGCCGCGGCGCCGGCCGATCCCGAGGTGGCGCGGCGCCAGCCGGCGCCCTTAATTCACTACAGCGAGGGCGCGGGCGTGGCGAACAAGGAGCTGCGGACGTTTCTCTACGAAAATGTGTACTACCATCCGCGCGTCGCAGAGGTGAACCGGCGCGCCTGCGAAATGTTGCGGACGGTTTTCGCCGCTTACGTGGAAGAGCCGGAGCGGCTGGGCGACATGGCGGCGCGCCGGATTGAAAGCGAAGGCCTGCATCGCACGGTTTGCGATTACATCGCCGGAATGACCGACCGCTATCTGCTCGAGGAGCACTCGCGCCTGGCGAGTGGTTAGGCGCTTTCCTCGCGCAGGAACTGGATCAGGAGGCGGAGCCGTTGATTCAGGTCGAGTTCCTCGAGGAGCTGCTGGCGGCGGGCCGGGTCGCCGATGAAAGTCGCGGCGATCAAGTCGGCCAGCATTTCGGGGTCGCTCATTTCGCTCAGGTAACGATCGATTTTTTCCGGCAGCTCGCGTCCGCTCTCTTTCAAACGGGTGTAGAATTCGAGCACCTTGGCCGCGAGCGCATCGGTCTCGACCGTGAGCTTGGTCCGGGTCTTGAGCGGCCTGATCCGCGCGATCGGGAAAGGAGATTCCTGTTCAAACTCGCTGAATTTCACCCGCCGGATGCCCTGAAGGATGAGATCGGATGTGCCGTCGCTCCGCCCGACGCAGGCGCGGATGAGGCCGACGGTGCTGACCGGAAAAAAATCTTTGCTCGTCTGCCATTGCTGGCGTCCTGGCTTTACGAGCGCGACGCAGAGCATGCGATCGTCGTCGAGGGCGTGGGCCAGCATCTGGCGAAAGCGCGGCTCGAAAATGTGCAGCGGCAGGAGAGCGTTGGGAAAAAGGAGCACGCCGGTCAGCGGCATGACGGGGACAGCGGCAGGAAGTTCGACGTTTTCGGGCATGGGCAAGAGGCGTTCATATAGTATACGCACGCCGGGCGCGCCGGAGTTGGCTGAGGCTCGGCTGTCCTTCGGCGTTGGCCTGGCCCAGGGAGACGTAGGTAAGGGCGGAACCGAGTCGATCGAGCTGGCGGCGGGAAGCGCGGCCAAGTTTGCCCATGCCCATGGCGGCGATCGGAAGCACGGCGCCCTCCGATTCGGTAAAAAAGGAGACGAGACGCGTGAGTTGATCGGCGTTGTCGGTGCGGGTGGCGATCTTGAATATGGCAGGCCGGAAGACGGCGGCCGACCTGGCCAGGCGACGGAGTTCCGCGGTGGACGGCGTTTCGGAAAAATAGTGAGATGAAACGATGAGGCCGATCTGGTGGCGCCGAAGTTTCGCGAGCAGCGGTTGGAATTGCCTGATGGATCGAAGCTCGAGATCGACAAAGGCGGCGTGCTCAAGGAAGCGGAGGAGGAGATCGCGGCGCGCTCCGACCGGAAGTTCCCCCTTGCCGCCTTCCCGGGGATGGCGGGCGGTGAGAATGAGAGGCGCCCCTAGCCGGGGAATCGCGCCGGCCACTTTCCCTAACGAACCTCGCAAGGCGTCGAGCCGAAGCTCGAAGAGATCGGGCGGCCGGCGCAGGCGTGCGGCCTGCTCGAGTGCGGCGGGCGAGGCAATGACGCCGACCAGCCGCGACCGGGCCGACTGCTGCGTGTTGCTCAAAGCTCGCCTCCTCATTTTTTGCCTTCGGGCGCGCAACCTGCGATGGCAGACTGTGGACCTTTGGGATCCATAACATGCAGAACCGGCAACAGGAACTAAACACACAGTTCCAGCAGCTCATCGATGCGTTCCTCTTCGCGTTCGCGCTGTTTGCCGCGCACGCGCTGCGCTTTTACGGCACGGAATGGCTCGACCTGTCGTACTCGATCGATCCCTTTGAGAATTACCAATGGCTCCTGATCGTGATCATGCCCTTCGGTCCAATTTTTCTCGATCTTCAGGGTTTCTATCAATCTCCCTTCAACAAGACGTTTGCGAAATCCTTCGTGCAGATCGTGCGGACGATGTTTTACCTCGGCATCCTGGTCAGCGCCTGCGTGATCTTTCTCCGTCTGCCGCTGACCAGTCGTGCGGTGCCGCTGCTTTTCATCCTGATCGCAATGGTGCTGCTGCTCCTAAAAGAGCGAATGATCGTGAGCCGCGTCCGGCGCCGGGCGGCTCGGGGGCAGGCGCGCGAACGCGTCCTACTGGCCGGAGTGCCGCAGGATATCGCGGCCCTGGAAAGCTCGCTCAAGCCCGAGGAAAGCATCCTCTTGCAGGTCGTGGGCCGGATCGATATCGAAAAGCAGCCCATCTCGGATCTGATCGAGGCGATGCATCAGCACGCGGTCTCGCGGGTGATTTTCGCCGCCGGCCACAGCCAGCTCAATCGGGTCGAGCAGGCGATCGGCGCCTGTGAACTGGAAGGCGTCCCGGCCTGGCTTGTCGCAAATTTTATCCAGACGGCGATCGCCAAGCCGGACTTCGACGCGTTTGGCGGACGCCCGATGCTGGTCTTTCGCTCGACCCCGGATGTCTCGTGGGCGTTTCGGATCAAGGGACTGATCGATCGGCTCGGCGCCCTCATCGGACTGGTGGTGCTGGCCATCCCGATGCTGCTCGTCGCGCTCGGGATCCGGTTGACCTCGAAAGGGCCGATCATTTTCAAACAAGAGCGGGCCGGGAAAAATGGGAAGCCTTTCGTGATGTATAAATTCCGCTCCATGTCGAGCGACGCGGAGATGCGGCGCGCGGAATTGCTCCCCTTCAACCAGATGAGCGGTCCGGTGTTTAAAGTGGCGGAGGATCCGCGGATCACGCCTTTCGGGCGCTGGCTGCGGCGGACGAGCATGGATGAAGTGCCGCAACTCTTTAACGTCCTGAAGGGCAACATGAGCCTGGTCGGGCCGCGCCCCTTGCCGCTCTACGAGGTGGAGAAATTTGAAAACACCGCGCAGCGGCGGCGGCTCAGCGTCAAGCCGGGACTGACCTGTCTCTGGCAAATCAGCGGCCGCAACCAGGTGAAGGATTTTCGCGACTGGGTGAAGCTCGATCTCGAATACATCGACCGCTGGTCGCTCGGGCTCGACCTGAAGATTTTGCTGCGGACGATTCCGGCGGTTCTCTTCGGGCTGGGGGCGAAGTGAGCGATGGATCGGCGGTTCGTTAGGCCGGGGGGAGCATTCGTTCGACATATTTCGCGAGGATGTCGAACTCGACGTTCAGGAGGTCGTTAGGCCGAAGGCTCTCGAAATTTGTCGCGCGGTGGGTGTGCGGAATAATCCAGACGACGAAGCTCGCGGGGTGCAATTCCGCGATCGTTAGGCTGACGCCGTTCAGCGCGACCGAGCCCTTGAGCGCGGCGTAACGGGCGAAGGCGGCCGGCAATTCCACCTCGAGGCGATAATCCGCCCCACTGGCGGCGTAGCCGATGACGCGCGCGGTGGCGTCGATGTGCCCCTGCACGAAATGACCTCCGAGCCGGGCGGTCACGGCCAGCGCGCGCTCGAGATTGACCGGGCTCTCCGGGCGCAGCGCGCGCAGGTTGGTGCGAGCGAGCGTCTCCCCGAGAAGATCGAAGGTGAGATAGCCCTGGCGAATTGTCGTGGCCGTTAGGCAGCACCCATTCACCGCCACGCTGCCCCCGCTTTGCAGACCAGAGGCGGTGGTCGGCGCCGCCAGCTGCAACTGCGTTCCGCCATCGCTTGCGCGAATCCAGCGCACCTTTCCCACTTCTTCAATCAGTCCCGTGAACATCGATTGGGAAATTACGCTGCGACCACCAGCTACCGTCAAGCGCGCGGGGGGATGATTTCGATTTGCCCTAACGAAAAGGCCGGTCCGGGGACAGTCCGAAATTGTCGGGATTAAAGGTGAGATCGCCGGATCTCCGTCACCGGACACTCGTGTGGTCTTTCTATTTCTCCGGCAGAGGCGCGCGGGCAGGAGCAGATATATTCCACCTTCCTGGCCCTGAAACTGCTCGTTAGGACGGTCCAAGCGGGACGATTTTGTGCCTTCGGTGAAGCAGGATGCGACATACGGCGGGGCGAGACCGTTCAAAAATATTTTAAAAAAAATGAAAAAAACGCTTGCTAGGGGTGGATTTCTTCTTTAATCCTCACCGCCAAACCTAACCAAACACCAATGGAGAAACTAATGATTAAATCAGTCACCACGAAGCTGGGATTTATTCGCGCGGCCCTTGCGGTCGGCGTTGCGATTCCGATTCTTGCGGGCTCTGGAGCCTTTGCTCAAGAGCCTTCGCCCGCTGCGCTCAGCCCCGCTGTGCCGCTGAATGCACCCGGTGCCACTGGCGCTGCCCCGCAGCCCGGTAGTGAACCGCCAACCCATGCCACCGGCGCAACCGCCGAGACCGAGCGCATCATCGTGACCGGTTCGAACATCCCGACGGCCCAGGAAGTCGGACCGAACCCGGTCTTAAACATCAACCGTGACCTGATCAACAAATCAGGCCAGCGCACGGCAGAAGAATTGATCAAGACCCTGCCTGTGGCCAACGGTGGCGGCGTCCCGGTATCGAACAACGCAACCGGTTTTACTCCGGGCGCGTCGGCCATTTCACTTCGCGGTTTGGGACCGGAAGCGACTCTCGTTCTCATTAACGGGCGCCGGCTTTCACCCTATCCCGTCGGCGCCGGCGGCACGACTTCGTTCTTCGATCTTCGCTCGATTCCCGAAGCGGCGATCGAAAGCATCGAAATTCTGAAGGATGGCGCTTCCACCACTTATGGCGCGGACGCGATCGCGGGCGTGGTCAACATCAAGTTGCGCGAGAGCTACAATGGGGCCGAGGTGTCAGTCGGATACGGCAACACTACCGACAAGGATTCGGGGGAATATCGTGCTTCTGTCGTCTTCGGCGTGGGCGACGGGAACACCCAGATCACTGGCGTGATGGACTTTTATCATCGCAACTCGATCTTTAATCGGGACCGCGGCTACTCGGCCGTGCCTCCGTTCCTGAGCACGAACTCGACGCCGGAAAATCTCCAGCTTTCCTTCGCAGCGGTTAGCGAAGCGGGTGGTGGAGCAGCCGCGACCGCAGCCGGATTTGGCCCCGGAGATATCTTCTTCGGTCATGCGCCGTTTGGTTCAAACGGCACCAGCCCGGCTTCGGCCTACACGTATACGGCGGGTCGCGATTCCCGATTCGACTTCAACCAATTCTCAAGTTCCTTTCCGGAACTCGAGAATTACGGTGGGTTCGTCAACTTCACCCACAAGATCTTTGGCGATCAGATGGTGCTCTTCGGCGATCTTCTCTATCAGAATTCGACGACGCATAACGAGCTGGCGCCTTCCGCCACCGGATCGTTCAACACCGCCGGTCAAACGATTCTTTCCATTCCGCCTCGGACTCAAGGGCCCGAGTTGGGTGTGGACGAAGGCGCACCCAGCCGCGAAAGCGTGGGTCAGCCACCCGATTCGTTTAACCCGTTCAATCCGTTTCAACAAGTGATTTCCGGCGGAAGTCGGGCGCGTTTGCTGGAATTTGGCAACCGCCTCTTTGATTTCGAAAACGACGCTTTTGTCTCAACGATCGGGCTCAGAGGCGACAAACTGTTTGATGGGACTTGGGGCTACGATGGCGGATTTCGCTACAGCAAGGTCAAAGTGACGGAAATCGACTCCCTGGTCTCGACCTCGAGATTCAATCGGATTCTGAACCAGGCCGACCCAATCTTCCAGCCGGGCGGCGTCCTCGCTGGACAGGTTGCGTTCAACCCTTTCAGCGATGCGAATAGCGGCACCATTGCCAGCAATGCGGCGACCACATCGTTTGCGACGGTGCATCCTAAGGTCGTCTCTGTAGGAGAGCTGGCGACGCTTGATTTGAACATCTATACGACCTCCTTGTTCAAGCTCCCGGCGGGTGGCGTAGGCTTTGCCTTCGGTGGCCAATTCCGTCGTGAGCAGTTTGAGCAAAACCTCGATCAGTTGAACATCGATGGTGATACCATCGGCAGTTCGCCTGCCTCGGACGCGAAAGCGGGCCGGAAGGATTACGCATTTTATGCGGAAGCTTCGATCCCGATCTTCAGTCCTACGTTTAGCTTCCCTGGCTTCTATTCATTAGAACTGACCGCTGCCGGGCGCTATGAGGCGTTCGAGAACAATGACACGAACGTCGCGGTGCCAAAATTCGGCATTCGCTGGCAGCCAATCGACGAATCGCTGACCATTCGAGCCACCATTGGGAAAGGGTTCCGCGAGCCTTCGCTCTTTGAACTCTTTGGCTCTCCGACCTCCGGGTTAACCGGTAGCCAGGATCCGCTGCCTACTTCACTCGGCGGTCCAGACACGCCTGTTACAGTTGATAACGGTAGCGGCAAGCAGGTGCCAAATCCGGATCGCTTCGAGTCCGAGACGCCGGTTGTTGTTCTTAGCAGTCCTCTTTTGGAGCCGGAAGATTCTGTCTCATTCAGCGGTGGCTTTGTTTTTACGCCCAAATTCGTCAACGGCCTCACCCTCTCGATCGACGTTTATGACATTGAGCGCACTGGCACCGTCGTTGCGGCACAGACCAAGGATGTGCTGGCGCGGGAACTGGGTGGCCTCTCGGGGACGGGTCCTGGTCTGCGACCGGGTGAAGCGGTTGAGCGTGACAGTGCGGGCATTATCAGCCGCATCTTTACGCCATTCGTTAACAGCGGCAGCTTAAAATCACGGGGCGTGGACTTCGGTGTGCAATATGTGTATCCGTCCGCGTTCGGAACGTTTACGACCTTGACCAACGCCACTTACCTGGACTCTCTCCAGTTCTCCAATGGCGTCGGCATTCCGGAGTCGGAACAACGCAGTGGTGTCACTGATCCGTTCGGCGCCGACGACGGCTTCCCGAAATGGAAGGGTATCTCCCGCCTCGACTGGGCTTGGAACGGGTTTGATCTCATTGGAACTGTCAATTACACCGATGGCTTCCATGATCGCAAACCGAACTCCTCGATCCACTACGTGAAGCAAATCTGGACGGTTGATGGTCAGGCGTCCTACGACTTCACTTACGTGCCGGCAATTGAAAATGCACCGGTCGCGGGATATTCGAAGGATGCGAAAGATATGTCGATGGGCAAGGACGGTAAACCTACCGAAAGCGCCGCGAGTCAGACTTCGAGCTCCGGTCTGCCCGTCTGGCAGCGGGTGTTGAACGGCACCACCATTACGTTGGGCTGCACCAACATCTTTGGCCAGGACCCGCCGAAGGCCTATGGCTTTGGTGGTAACTCGACCGGGTATCCAGGCTTCCTCTACGATGCAACTGGACGATTCGTTTACGTGCAGTTGACTAAGAAGTTCTAAGCGAAGTTTAAAGCGAATTAGTGAAGAGGCAGCGGGAAGCCGCTGCCTCTTTTGCTTTTTGAGCGCAGGCTTCGCAGAAAAGGTAGCAACCCCGTGCTCCGTCTGCTGTGAAGTAATGGACGACCAAACGGTATGTGCTTCGCTGTAGCGGCGGTCTATGACCGCCGAGGGCGCGCTTCCCGTGCAGGGCTCGATTCGGCCGCCGCTACAGAGGATGCCACAGCTTTGCCATCAATCTCACCACTGGCGAAGCAACGGCCCCGCTCCTAGCTCGCGAGTCTCCGGGGATAGCGGCTGCTACTCTTCCTTCCAATCGGAGCAGTCCCAACCGAGCAATTGCTCGAGCTGGGCAATATCTTCCTTGTAGGCGTGGTAAAGATAGCGCCTTTCCTCGGGCGTCATCTTCCGTTCATAGGGAATCCGGTTTTGCTGCCGATTTTCGACCCGGGCAAGTGGGGGAACACCGAGAAAGCAGAAAACCCCGGTCACTACCTCGGCCGTGTTTTTGCGAAATTCATCGAACTTGATCACCCGCACCTGCTCACGCGGGAAATAGCGGAAAACGCGCTGCATTTGCTCAAAGTAGAAGCCACGATCCAGATACGAAGTCCGCCGCGCCTGGAGAGGCGCCGCCGCCCGCATCCGGGCAGGCTCTTCTTTGATCGCCTCGAGAAAGCCGAGGCTCTCCTGCTTTCGCTCGCGATACATGTTCCAGTGCGAAAAAGCGCGGTCGATCGGATTGCGCAGGAGGACGATCAACTTGATCCCGGGATGATAGGCATGGATCCGTTCCATCGCCGGCTTCCAGTAGGTGTAGATCGGGGTGACCGAACCGGTCACGAGCGAGTCGCGCTTAAACTTTATCCCCTGGTGCAGAATGTCGTATTCGATCTTGTCCTGAGCGAAGCGTTTCTCATCATCGAAGAAATGACGACGCGGATGATCGATCATGTGCGCTTCTTCGCCATGCGCCAGGGTCACGTTCGGGTGCTGCTCGAGATGATAATGCAGCGCGCTCGTCCCGCCTTTCTGTGTCCCGGCGATGATGAAATCCAGTCGCTCGATCTGTTTTTGTTTTGCTCGAAACATCCTTTGCCGGCCCAAACTAACGGATGTTCTCAAGTCCGAAAAGGTTTCTCCGCCGCCTGAAATTGACGCTCGCCCGGGATTCTCGCAGCCCGGAAACGTCCCCAGATTCGCGACGGGATCGAATATCGTTAGGCGGCAGAAAATGAGACGTGACTACGTTCGATCACGCCGCCGTGCTCACGAAAGACCTCCAGGATCTCCGGCGTGTAATATTCACCCTCATAAGCGGCATTGAGATCAAAGAAGATGCGGCCGTACGGCTTCAAATGCCCCTTCAGGTCGGTCAGGAAGAAATCCCACTCCGCTTTGCCCCAGCGCCAGGAATCTTCGTGCCCGCCCTGAAAGGCGGTCGCGAAAGCGGTGATGAGATCGAACTTTCTTCCAAAATCGGGAAACTTTTCCAGGCCAGTGACCCTGTATTCCCGGCGGTCGACGCCGAGAAGTTCGACGAGGTCGTCGAACACCGGGATGCCGCTGACATCGAAACCAAGCGCGCGATGGCCAAGTGCCTGGGCGACGAAAAGGAAAAAGCCACCGCCACAACCGATGTCCAAAATTTCCTTTGGCGGGAGGCGATGGAGGTTGAAATCCTGCGCGCGTTCGATGTTTTGCCGGAGATGTCTTTTTACGTCGAGATACTTCGCGTAGTGCCGCCACAAGCTCGGTATTTCCGGAGTGAGCGCGCTGTATTTTGTCCGTAGCTCTCGGAGCCGGTTCTCGTCGATCTGAGCGTAGAGGCGCTCCCATTTGATGGGATAGAGCTGTCGGCGCACACGGCGCCAGGCGCGCCGATAGGTCAGCGGCTGGCCAATTTTCGCGAGCGATTGCGAGAATTTCACGGACGCTTCTCCGGGTCGGCTGCGCGCAGGCGCTGAGTCACTGTCCCGGGTGGCCGGCTTCTTCTTTTCGCTTTCACAGACACGCCGAAGAATACCGAGGCGTTATTTCTTTTTCCAAAGCTTAATTGCAGAAACGTGACAGCGCCCCACGCGCCCTGCTACCGTCCGCGACATGGATGCGGTGGATTGGACGGCCCTGAGCGACGAGCAGCTTCTCGAACGCCGCATCTCCAACCTTGGCCTGCGGCTCGAGGGCACCACTTTGGAGCCACTCATCCGCCAGCTCTACGATGAACTGACCGGGCGCGGGCTCTTGCTGCGGCCTCCTTGTCATATCGGCGACGAATGGTTTGTCCCGGTCGGCATTCCTGCGATTTTCGTGCCGTTTTTTCTGGTGCACGACCGGCTGCGCGCGCTGGAGCGGACCATGATGCTCGAGGTCGAGGGTGGAACCAAAGAGTGGTTTATGAGGCTCATCCGGCACGAGGCCGCGCACGCCTACAGTTACGCCTACCAATTGCCGCGCAAGAAAAAATGGCAGCAGACCTTTGGACGCACTTCGCGGCAGGAGACGCCGGATGTCTATCATCCGCGCCCCTTCAGTCGCAGCTACGTCGTGCATCTCGACGACTGGTATGCCCAGAGTCATCCGGACGAAGATTTCGCCGAGACTTTCGCGGTTTGGCTGACACCGGGACTTGATTGGCGCACTCGTTATGCCGGCTGGAAGGCGCTGCAAAAACTCGAATACGTCGATGAGCTAATGCGCTCGCTCGTGGCCAATCCGCCGCGGCACCTGCCCGATTACCGCGTCGCCGACTATGATTGCTTGAACCAAAAGCTCAAAACCTATTACGCGCGCAAACGAAAACTCTATGAGGATAGCTATCCCGATTTCTACGACACCGACCTGCGCCAGCTCTTCGGCGCCTCTCCTGGACCCGGCCGGATCACGGCCACCGCGTATCTGCGGCGGCGACGGCGGCGGCTCTTGAATTCGGTCTGCCAATGGACTAACGAAAAGAAATTTCGCGTCAATAAGCTCCTCAGCCGGTTGATCGATCGCTGCGATCAGCTCGACCTGAACGTCCTGAACGACGATCCGCAGCAGGATTTTCGGGTGACTTCATTCATCACCACCCTGGTCATGAATTACCTGTTTACCGGCAAATTCAAGCGCACGAAGTGAAGTGAAAAAAAAACTTAAAGTCCTCGCCCTTTTCGATGCCATCGCACCGACCACGCTCGACCAGGACCTGAGCGCAGAGCTGGCGACGGCGGACTGGAAGACTGAGGCTAACGTCCTCGAAGCGCTTGCGACCCTCGCTCACACCACCGCGCATCTCGCCATCTTCGATAATCTCGACTTGCTCCGGCAGAAGCTGGAAAGCTTCGCGCCCGACGTTCTCTTCAATCTCGCCGATCAATTCAAAAACAACCGCGGCTTCGACCAGAACATTGTCTCAGTGCTCGAAATGCAGGGCGTCCCCTTTACCGGTTGTGGCGCGACCGGGCTGGTCCTTTGCAAGCACAAGGGAATCTCAAAGAAGATCCTCAGTTATCATCGCATCCACACGCCTCAATTTGTCGTCATCCCACGCGGTCAGCGGGTCTCGCGCCCGCGCCAACTCAAGTTCCCGCTCCTCGTGAAACCGGTCAAAGAAGAGGCCTCCCTTGGCATCGCGCAGGCCTCGTTCGTGGAGAACGACGAGCAGTTCCGCGAGCGGGTCACGTTCATCCACGAAAAACACGACGGCGACGTGATCGCGGAGGAATACATCGCCGGGCGCGAACTTTACGTCAGCCTGATCGGGAGCCGTCGGCTCCAGGTTTTTCCGATTCGTGAGCTCGTCTTCCGCGAAGTACCGCCGGACGAACCGCGAATCGCGACCTATCGCGCGAAGTGGGACGAGGAGTATCGCAAACGCTGGGGACTGGAAAACCAGTTCGCCGAAGGGCTCGATCCGGCGCTTGTCACTCGCATCGAGCGGACCTGCAAACGCGTCTATCGCTTGCTCACAATCGATGGCTACGCACGGATCGACCTCCGCCTCACGCCGACGAACGAAGTTTATTTTATCGAAGCCAATCCAAATCCGATCCTTGCGGCCGACGAAGATTTTGCGCTATCAGCAGACAAGGCTGGACTGCCGTATCCGCAATTAATCGATCGCATCATCCAGAATGGGATGAAAACAGTCCGAGATTGAAATGTGGGAGGGGGCGTTGTTGCCCGCTAGGCTGGGGGGGGGTGCCGGATAGGGGGACCAAGGGCCC
>JBBPZS010000011.1:0-16398 GCA_038198605.1 Chthoniobacterales bacterium
CTGGTCGCGATCGCCACCACTTCCTCGGTCGGCGCGATATTGGCTGCGAAGAGCGTCGCCCCGCAGGCCGCGATCACGAGCTGGCCGCCGAAACGGACTTCGTTAGGCGCGGAAGTTTTCTTCTTCTTCTCGTCGTCCCCTGAGAGGCCGAGCTGGGCGGTCCCGACCGAGATGCCGATCGCGACCGTCATCGCTTCGACCACGATTTTACCGACGATCTCATCGAGGCTCATCTCGCTCGAAATTCGCCCGATCAACCAGAGCAGCGCGACCGAGACGAGCAGGCCGATCCCGAGTTCCTCGACCGAATCGATCAGCACCTCCGACCAGCAGGAATCGTCGTGCATGCCGGCGTAATGATTGTAGCCGAGGAGGAGGAAGAATGTGGCCACCCCATAGAGGAGCAAACGCAGCGGGCCGGCGATAAACCCGGTCCACCAGACCTCCATCGTGTAAAGCAGCGGCAGACTGAACATCAGCCCACCGGCAACGCCGCGTGCGTATTCACGCAAGGACTGAATCGCCGTCGGTGCCGTCTGCTCCTTCACTGCCGCGAATGAAGCGCAAAACCGTGGCAACGGCGAGTCTCTTCTCCCTTTTCCCTGCCGATAAGAATGGACAGGTGCATCTGAAAAATTGCGCTAAATTCTGTTCACTTTACCGCAGCCAACGCCCAAACCCACGCAATATGAAACGATTCAACCATCTACAGCTCATCGTCGTCACTCTCCTCGCCGGAATTTTCCTCGCGCCGCTTCCGTTGCAGGCGGCCAGGATCTCCGGTGACCCGGGCGGCCACACCAATCGCGGAGTGAAATACGCGAAAAAAAAAGAATACGAAAAAGCGATCGAAGAATTCACCAAGGCGATCGAGTTGCAGCCGAAGGACCCGAAGAATTATCGCAACCGCGGGTTGACCTATCGCCTGATGGGCGACGCCAAAAAATCCGAGGCCGATTACGCGAAAGCGATCGATTTGAGCCCCAAATCCGCCAGCAACCAGACGGATCGTGCGCGTCTCTTGCTCCGGGAAAAGAAACCGGATGAGGCTTTGCAGGAATTGGACAAGGCGCTCGAAGCGGAGCCGCGCAATCGCGCCGCGCTTCGGCTTCGCGGCTACATTTATCTGCAGCAGGGCAAGTACGAAAAAGCGATCGCCGATTACGACGTCGCCATTAACACCATCGCAGAAGTCGATATCGAGGGACGAACCCGGCGCGGCTTTGCCTATCGCAACTTGAAGAAGTACGACAAGGCGCTGGAAGATTTCGACAAGGTCATCGAGAAGCGGCCGAAGGATGTGGAAGCCTACCGCCGCCGCATCTACGTCTACCGCGCGATGAAGCAGAACGACAAGGCGATCGCCGATCTCGAGACGATCCTGAAGTTAAAGCCAAACGACAAAGACGCGCAGGAACAGTTAAAGGCGCTCCAGAAAAAGAAGAAGTAGGGCTTCGATTTTCGAGCCCGTTCCGTCGGCCGAAATTCGGCGAATGAAACCGCCGATGCCACCGCGCACGTATCACGGACATGCTTCCACGACCTTGGTTCCCGCGCGTTGCGCTCCTTTATGTCGGTATTTTACTGGGGCTCGCCGGGAGCCTCTCGGCGGCCTCGCCTTCTCCCTCCCCTTCGCCGGGGGCCACGCCTAACGAGCAGATCCTGCGGGCCCAGCTCTTCCTTGATGGCTCGGCCTTCAAGCCGGGTGCGATCGATGGGAAATGGGGCGAGTTCATGGGAAAGGCGCTGGCCCGTTACCAACAAGCCCAAGGCAAGACCGGACAATACGAAGGCGCCAAGGCCCCGGCGGAATTCGATCTCCCGCTCGACGATTCCAAGCCGGTTCAGATTGCCTATCGTATCACCCCCGAGGACGAGAAATCCATCGGTCCGCTCCCGAAGGATCATCCCGGACAGGCCAAGGCCGACCGCCTCCCTTACGAAAATTTGCTCGAACTGGTGGCGGAGAAATTTCATTGCCGGCGCGAATTCCTGCTCCAGCTCAACCCTGGCTACGACTGGGACAAAGCCAAGGCGGGCGATGAAGTGCAGGTCCCGAACGTGGCCACGCCGTTCGAGCTCCAGGCCGTAATCGACGTGAAAACCAAAACCGAGGAAGCCGAAAAGGCGAACATCCTGAAGACGGAAAAGGAAAAGCCGCCTAACGAGCAATTTTCCGCCGAGGTCGAGATCGCGGCCAAAATCATGGAGCTGAAGCAGGATGGGAAACTGGTCGGGAGTTACCCGATTACGCCCGGCTCGAAATCACTTCCCGCGCCGGTCGGCGAATGGTTCATCAAGGGTTTCGCCTGGATGCCCACTTTTCGCTGGGACCAGGAGATGTTGCAGCGCGGGCAGCGGAGCAACGAATCCTATCAGCTCCCGCCCGGCCCAAACAATCCTGTCGGCATCGTCTGGATGGAGCTGAGCCACAAAGGAAGCGGGATCCACGGGACGGAGGCGCCGGAGACGATCGGGCGCAGCACGAGCCACGGTTGCATTCGGCTCGCGAATTGGGACGCGCTCGATTTCGGGCAAAAAGTGCTGCCCGGGGGGCATGTTGTGGTTCGTTAGGGGGCTCGCCCCCCGGAGTTTCTCAGCCGCGGCGATTTCGCCCGCGCTTCGCAGAGCGAAGCGTCTACATTCTGCGCGATGAAGACCTTTTTCAGCACCACCTGGGAGAACCTTTCCAGCAGCTATTGGTTCATTCCCACGGTCATGTCGATCCTCGCGACCGGACTCTCCTTTCTCACCGTCCATATCGATACCCTGGTGAACGCGAAATGGGCCCGCGCCGCGGGCTGGATCTGGGCCGGCCGGAAGGCGCGCGCAGCGTTCTCTCCACCATCGCGGGCTCGACCATCACGGTCGCGGGCGTCGTCTTCTCGATCACGATCGTGACCCTCTCGCTCGCTTCCTCGCAATTCGGCCCGCGACTCCTGCGCAACTTTATGAACGACCGCGCGACGCAATTCGTCCTCGGCGTTTTCGTTTCCACTTTTCTCTACACTCTCCTCATCCTGCGCACGATTCGCGGGACCGATGCGAACAGTTTCGTGCCCTTTCTTTCCGTCACCTCCGGCATTCTTTTCGCCGTCGCTTCGGTCGGTTTTTTGATCTTTTTCATTCATCATGTGCCGAATTCAATTCAGGCGGAAAACCTCGTCGGCCGGGTCGCAGAGGAATTGCAGGCGCGCGTCGACCGGCTTTATCCGGACGAACTAGGCGAGGGCCCGCGCGAGAAGAAAAGCGATGTCGAGGCTCGGCTCCCGCGCGGCTTTGCCGAGGAAGCCGAGCCCATCCACTCGAAGAAGAGCGGCTTCATCCAGGCGATCGACGAGGAGCGCCTGCTCCAGCTCGCGCAGCGTGAGGGATTGATCATTCAACTCTGCCGCCGGCCCGGTGATTTCATCGCGGAAGAAGCCGCCCTCGCGGTCGCCTGGCCGGCCGACAAGCTTACGAAAAAAGTCACGGACGAGTGTTACGACGCCTTCTTTTTCGGTTGGCATCGCACCCCCAATCAGGACATCGAGTACGCGATCGACCAACTGGTCGAAGTAGCGGTCCGCGCCCTATCGCCCGGGATCAACGATCCCTTCACCGCCATGAGCTGCATCGAGTGGCTCGGAGTTGCGCTCATCAGAGTGGGGCGGCGCCAGATCCCATCGGCTTTGCACTACGACGAGGAAAACCATCTCCGTCTCGTGAATAATGTGACCGACTACGCCGGAATCGCCGCCGCCGCGCTCAACTAGATTCGCCAATACGGCCGTGAGAGCGTTGGCGTCGTGACTCGCCTGCTCGACATGCTCGCGCGGGTCGCGGTGGAGTTGCAGAAGGCGGAAGATCGCGAGGTGCTGCTCGGGCACGCCCGCGCCATCCGCGACGACGGGGTGGCCGCGGCCAAAAACGAGCGCGACCAGCGCGACATCGAGGAAGTTTTCGAACGCGCCCGCTGCGCTCTGGAGAGCGAGCCTCGTTAGGCGCGCCGGATGGGCGCCGCGCTCGTGCCGCCGCGCGCGGCCAGATTCGCGATGACCGCGATCAGCTCGCTCGGCTCGACCGGCTTCGGCACGTACATCTGGAAACCGGCCCGCAGCGCCTGGGTGCGATCAGAGGCGCGGGCGTAGGCGGTCAAGGCCGCGGCCGGCGTTGCGCCCCCTTCTTCCCGCGGCAAGGCCCGGACCTGCCGGATCAGGTCGTAACCACTTTCGTTAGGCATTTCAATGTCGCTCAGGAGCACATCCGGGCGCAGCTCCCTGACCGCGGCGAGCGCTTCCGCCGCGCTCGCCACCACCGTGACGTTCGCATGGCAGCGCGAGAGGACGGTATGGAGCAACTTGCGCGCATCGGCATCGTCATCCACCGCCACCACCCGCACGCCGTTCAGCTCGGCACAGAGGTCAATAACCTCGTTCGACGGCGCCACCGGGTGCACTCCCAGGGGAGCATCGCCGCGCTGGTGAACGATGAGGACGGGCAGATGCACACAGAACGTCGCGCCCGTTCCCGGCCCATCGCTGAAGGCGTAGATCGCGCCGCCGTGCAGTTCGATGAGATGGCGCGTGATCCCAAGCCCCAGCCCAAGCCCTGTGTGCGAACGGGTGCTGCTCGTTTCCGCCTGGGTAAAACGCTCAAAAATGTGCGGCAAAAAATCCAACGGAATCCCCATCCCGTTATCGCTCACCGTCAATTCCACATGCGAATTCGAGCGCTTCAGGCCGACCTGCACCTTGCCGCCCTTGGGCGTGAATTTGACCGAGTTGGAGACGAGATTCCATACGATCTGCTGCAAACGTTCCGCATCCCCCGAGATCGGACCGGCTCGCGGATCGAGCAGGCACTCGACTTTGATCGATTTCGCAGCCGAGGTCGGCTCAATGATGCTGACCGCCTGTTGCACCACCTCCGGCAAATCGATCGTGCGCAGATCGAGCAAATCCTCGATCAACTGCGACTGGGCGCGCGCGTTCCGCTCAATTACGCCGGCCGCTTCTGCAATCTCATCCTTCGTCAGGTCGCCTCCCTCGAGGAGCCGAGCCCAGCCGAGGATGGCGTTGAGCGGGGTGCGCAATTCGTGCGAGACGGTGGCGATGAATTCGTCCTTGGCCCGGTTGGCTACTTCGGCCGTCTCGCGCGCGGCCTGCGCTTCGCGCAATAATTTCACCCGCTCGGACTCGGCCTCCTGCCGTTGCAGGCTCAGGGCGATCCCCTGCGAGACGAGAGCGAGCGCGCTCAAGGTGGCATCGGAGAGCCGATGTTGTGCGAACATGGCCAACACGCCAAAGAGCTGCTCGCCGACGAGGAGGGGATAGCCCGCAAAGGCGACCATCTTTTCGCGCCGCGCCCACTCCTGATTATTGACCCGCGGATCGCCGATCACCTGGTTGGTGAGGTGCGGTTTTTTCTCGGAAGCGATGAGCCCGATCTTGAACTGGCCTAACGGCACCCGGCCATGCGGCCCGTCAACGTGAGTGTAAAGCCCGGCGCTGACCTGCAGCTCGAGCATTTCCTCCGCTTCGTTATAGGTCCAGATGCGGGCAAAGGCGGCGTCGACGTGCCGCACGAGCGATTGCACACACCGCTGAAGCACTTCCTCGATCGTTTTCGACTGGGTAATGAGGTGACCGATCTCTGCCTCCAGTCGGGTGAGACGAGCCCGTTCCTCGAGCGAGCCCGTGGTCGATTCGCGGTGGGCCAGGACGGCGTTCATCTTCTCCTCCCGCTTCCGGACGTTGCCGCAAAAAAGGCTGATCAGGACGCTCTCCGCCAGATAAACGAAGAGCCGGAAATAGAAGGCCATCTCATGCGGAGAACCCGGCGAACCGGAGAAGTGCGGAGACACGATGCCCGAGAGAGCGGTCAGCGCCGTGACCAAAATCCCGGGGCCGAGCCCGCCAAACCAGGCGCCGAAGAGGACTCCGGCGATGAGGAACATGAAGGGGTATTGCGCCGTGAAATGTTGCGAGGCGACGTGGTTCGCTCCGATCGTAATCAGCGCCGCCACCGCTGCGGCTCCATAGCGGACGACGCGAGACTGAGCCGGAAAGGAGAATGCCATGCGAGCGAAACGACGGTATCACTCGGGTGTGAGCTTGGAAAACAGGAAGAAAGTCTTCTTCGAGCTCAACTCCGCCACGGGCGGCTGCGGGAGACCGGCCGTTCGTTAGGGACGGGGAAATTCTGGCGCGGGTTGGACTGCAGATATTCCGTGATCGCGGCCAGGAATGGCTCGGAAAAGTCTTTCAATTTTTGTTCTCCTACGCCCGGGATGCGGCGAAATTCCGCCGCCGTCGTCGGATAGCTGCGCGCCATTTCGCGCAGAGCCACGTCGGAGAAAATGACGTAGGCCGGCACGTTTCGTTCATCCGCCAGGTTTCGCCGCAGGAGGCGCAAATCCTCAAAGAGCGCTTCGTCGCACTCGATTTCCCCCGCGCGCCGGCGCGATTTCGTGGCCGGCTTTTCCACCACCTTGGTCAATGTGATCGGCGTCCGGCCGCGCAATGCCTCGCGCCCGGCGGCGGTCACCTGAAGCGTGGCAAATTTCCCCGGCGCCACTTCGACCAGGCCGAGCCGAAGCAGCTCGCGGCCGATTGCCTGCCAGACATCGCGCTTGAGTTCGCGGCCGATTCCATAGGTCGAAATCTCGTTGTGCCCGCGCTGGCGGATCGCTTCGGTCTCGCCCCCGGTCAGCACTTCCACGATGTGGTTCAGCCCGAAGGCGAAGCCGCTTTTTTGCTGCACCCGCAGGACGCAGGAGAGAAATTTCTGGGCCGCGACGGTGCCGTCGAAGGTTTCGCGCGGCTCGAGGCAATTGTCGCAGCCGTTGCAAGGTTCGTTAGGCCGTTCCTCCCCAAAATAGCGCAGGAGGGTGGTGCGACGGCATTCTCGCGTCTCCGCGTAGTGCACCATCTGGCGCAACTGCTCCCGCGCGATCCGCGCTTCCGCCTCGCTTTTCTCCTCAATGAAACGGGTCTGCTTGGCCACATCGCCCGCGCTGAAGAGCAGGACGCAGTCGCTCGGCAATCCGTCGCGCCCGGCCCGGCCGGTTTCCTGGTAATAGCTCTCGATGTTCTTCGGCAGATCGTAGTGCACGACGAAGCGCACGTTCGGTTTGTTGATCCCCATCCCGAACGCGATCGTCGCGCTCACCACCCGGACGTCGTCGCGCAGGAACATCTCTTGGTGGCGCGACCGCTCCTCCGCCTCGAGGCCCGCGTGGTAGGGCTTGGCCGAAATTCCGTCCGCGTTCAACTTGCTCGCGACGGAGTCGGCCGCTTTCCGGCTCGCGCAATACACGATCCCGCTGTCGTTAGGCCGGGTCCGGAGCAGCTCGCGCAGTTGATCGTAGGGCGAAGCCTTGGCCAGGACTTTGTAGCTCAGGTTCGGCCGATCGAAGCTCGCGACGTAGCATTTCGGATCGCGCAGCTTGAGCTGATCCAGGATGTCGCTCCGGACCCGCTCCGTCGCGGTCGCGGTCAGGGCCATGATCGGAACGTTAGGCAAAATCTCCCGTAGCCGGGCCAGAGAGCGATATTCCGGCCGGAAATCGTGTCCCCATTCGCTGATGCAATGCGCCTCGTCGATCGCGACCAAGGCGACCTTCCATTCCCGCACCTTCTCGATGAACGAGTCGAGCATGAGCCGTTCGGGCGCGACATAAAGGAGACGAAACTCGCCGTTGTAAAGACCGCGCAAACGGGCTCGCGCTTCCGTTCCGTTGAGGGTGGAATTCAAAAACGTCGCCGCCACCCCGCTTGCCTGGAGGGCGTCGACCTGATCCTTCATGAGCGAGATGAGAGGCGAAATTACGATCGTTAGGCCTGGCTGGAGCAGGGCCGGGAGTTGAAAACAAAGCGACTTTCCGCCCCCCGTCGGCATGAGGGCGAAGACGTCGCGCCCGGCCAGCGCGTCGCGCACGATCTCCTCCTGTAAAGGACGAAAGGCGTCGTAACCGAAATGCTTCTTAAGAGCGGGGAGATGTGTCATCGATTTAATTTCTGGATCAGAAATCAGCCGGAGTGGGAGACTGCGCTTGGAACGGAACGGCGCGATAGGCCTGCTGTGGGTGGTTCGGTTGATCTGGAATTGTTCGAATGACGCGCCCGGTCTGCAGGAGGTGGGGAAGAAGCGTGTCTCGGACGTATTTTTGGGTCCGCGAAAGGTACTGAGCCAGCTCCTCAGCTGAAAGAGCCCGCCATTTGCAAAGCTGGACAATCGCGTCTTCCACGGCGACGCGCGGAGCTTTCGCACCAAGTCGTTTCAAGTCCTCCCCTAGTTGTTTAGGCATGTCTTGTACCTCCCCGGATTTGGGGCCTAGCCCCCCGGATTTGGCGTCCGACTCCCCGGATTTGGCGCCTGACTCCCCGGATTTGCGCGGCATCTCGGACTGGATTTCTCCAGCCCTGCGTTCAAGCCAGGGGACAAGAAGTCTCTCCGTCGGTTTGTAATAGGTATCCGCACCTTTGCCTTTCTGGACGAGGAGACCGCGGTCGCGCAATCGGCACAGGTGTTGGCTGGCATGGAGCACGTCAGAAATGGTATTCACGCTGCGATAATCGGCATTTGTAATCGCGCCAGCTTCGCGGACGAACACAAGCGCGCGCGCTTCCTCGTCGCTCAGATCGATGTCGTGGAATCCTCGCAACCATTCCCAATCCAAGGGCGGACAGATCGGCATCGCGAACCGTGGTTCCATCATACGATTCGCCGCGCCGGTCCTGGTAGAAAACGGCCAGGTCGTCTTCGGTGCAATGGACGTTAGCCGAGCCGATGCGGCGGAAGGCGCTTGCCGGAAGTGCACGAGCTTTGAAATGAATTGGCTTTTCCGCCGCTTCCGCTTCTGGAACATAGACAGCTAGCAAAGGCTTCCCGTTAACCAAACCAGACGTGATCTCGACACGCACGGGACGATTGAAAATGGCCGCCCATTGGCTGCCGAGGTCCCGGCTGAGTCGATCCGGATCCGGAACGCCGACGGCGGAATACTGTCGAAAGAGGGCGGCATCGTCGAGCTTGGCCCCCAGTAGAATCCAGCCACCGCCGAGGCCCGGTTCATTAGCAAATGCACAGACGGTTTCCACCACAGATTTCCCAAGTTTTCGCCTCGATCCGCGTGTGCTCATCGAGCGCGTTGAGTTGCTCAAGAAGCTCCTGTGGCGTCATAACGTCATCCTGGATTCCGCAGATTTTCGCCGCGCCGTGGGTAACGCTTCCGAATTTGGAACAGCGTCCCTTGCTAAACTCCGCCGCGCCGTAAAACACGCACCTTTGGCCGCCCATTGGCACCGCTTTGACGCCATGCTTCCGGATCGTCGAAAGCTTTGACTATCGGGCTTTAAATCCAGCGTGCCTCGCAAAGACAGGTAAGTGGACAATTCTTGACTCACCGCCCAATGTTCTGCCGGACCCGACCGGTATTAGGCAAGCCATTCCTCGTTGAACTCGGCCGCGGATAAAAGATGAAAGGAGGGCATGCCCTACGATAACGTTCGACCAAACATCGACAACTCTCGCCCCTCCAGGGACTGGCGTGATCAATCCAGCGTCTGGCGGTAGCGTTTCACCCCAATCGTGAGGGCGATGACCGCGAAGAGCGCGATCTCACCAAGCTGGAGCGAGATCTCGGCCAGGGTGTTTCCTTTCAGCAAAATCCCGCGCACGATGCGCAGGAAATGGGTCAGCGGGAAAACTTCCCCAATGAGCTGCGCCCAGTGCGGCATGCCCCGAAACGGAAACATGAAACCGGAAAGCAGAATCGAGGGCAGAAAAACGAAAAAGGTCATCTGCATCGCCTGGAGCTGGTTTTTCGCGACCGTGGAAAAGGTGATGCCGAGGGCGAGATTGGCCGCGATGAAGACGAGCGCCACGAGAAGTAAAAGCACGATGCTGCCCTGCATCGGGACGTGAAAAAGAAAGTGGGCGGCGAGCAGAATCACGCCGACCTGGATGTAGCCGACCATGATGTAAGGCACGATCTTGCCGATCAACACTTCGCTCGGGCGGGTCGGCATGGAGAGAAGATTCTCCATCGTGCCGCGCTCGCGTTCGCGGGTGATGGCGAGGCCGGTGATGAGGATCATGGTCATGGTCAGGATCACGCCCATCAGCCCAGGCACGATGTTGTATTGCGTCACTACCTCCGGGTTGTAGAGAGCGTGGACGCGCAAATCGATCGGGCCCTCCGTCGCCCTGAGCGAGGCGAGCGGGCCCTTCAGGTCGTTTTGCACCGCATTATTAATCACCGTGCCTAACGAACCGAGGGCTTTACCGGTCGCGGCCGGGTCGGTCGCATCCGCCTCCACCAGGATGGCGGGCCGATCGCCGCGCAGAAGATCGCGGCTGAAATTTTCCGGAATGCTGATGACGAATTGGACCTGGCCGCGAGCGAGCAGGTCGCGCCCTTCCGCCTCGGTCTGCACTTGCCTAACGAAATCAAAATAAGTGCTGTTTTGCATCGCCGCCAGGACGGTCCGGCCCTGCGGTCCGCGGTCGGCGAGGAGGACCGCCGCCGGGAGGTGGCGCGGGTCGGCGTTGATCGCGTAACCGAAAAGGGTGAGCTGAATGAGCGGAATCCCCAGCATCATGGCGAAGGTGAGCCGGTCGCGCCGCATCTGGGTGAACTCCTTCACGATGATGCCGCGCAGGCGCTGGAAAGAGAAGTGACCTCTCATGGCTCCGGCGCGAAGTTGTCGGTCGATTCCTGCATCAGGTTAATGAAAGCGTCTTCCAACCCCGACGGGATCTGGCGCCAGTCGTAGGGCGGCTGGCGAAAGGGAGCGATCGCACGCTCCAAAGCAACGGGATCGTCGCTGCTGACATGAAGCCCATTCCCGAACGCGACCGCCTGCTGCACCCCGGGCAGGTCGCGCAGCTTTGCGGCCAGCCCAGGGACGTCCGGGCCGGTCACGGCCCACGTCGTTAGGCCAACCTGCGCGATGACTTCGTCGACCGTCCCGTCGGCGAGTAATTTGCCGTAGGAAATGTAGGCCAGGCGATGGCAGCGCTCGGCTTCATCCATGTAGTGCGTGGTGATGAGAAAGGTCAGGCCGTCGGCCGCGAGGAGGTGGATCTGCTCCCAGAAATCGCGTCGCGCTTTCGGATCGACGCCGGCGGTGGGCTCGTCGAGGAGAAGCAGTTTCGGGCGATGAATGAGGCAGGCGGCGAGGGCGAGCCGCTGTTTCCAGCCGCCGGAAAGCTGGCCCGCGAGCTGGTGCTGACGGCCTTCCAGCCCGAGCTGCGCGATGCTTTCCCGAACCGCGGCGCGACGGTTCTTCATGTTATACATCCGGGTCACGAACTGGAGATTTTCTTCGATGCTCAAGTCTTCCCAAAAACTGAAGCGCTGCGTCATGTAACCGACCTCGCGCTTGATCGCTTCACTCTCCGTGATGACGTCGTAACCAAGGACCTGCCCGCTCCCGTCGTCCGCGCGCAAGAGACCGCAAAGCATGCGGAGGAAAGTCGTTTTGCCGCTCCCGTTCGGCCCGAGGAAGCCGTAGATTTCTCCCGCCCGCACTCGCAGATCGACGTGATCGACCACCGTGCGCGCACCGAAACGCTTGGTCATGCCACGCACATCGATCGCCTGTTCACCGTTTTTCATTGCCTAACGAAATCGCACATCGACCGGTTGCCCGGGATGCATTTTCGCCGCGACCGCCGGATCGAAATGGAGCTCGATCATAAAGACGAGTTTGCTCCGGCTCTCCCGGCTGTAGATGACCGGTGGGGTGTATTCGGCGCGTTGTGAGATGTAGCTGATCCTGCCGTCAAACGGCGCCGCCACTCCGTCGACCGTGACGCCCGCCTCCTGCCCGACGCGGAGTGCGCCTACTTCGGTCTCAGGAACAAAAGCCCACACCTTGATGTTGGCCGGCGGCAGGAGCATGACGACGGGTTTGCCGGGGGCGACCCATTCGCCTTCGCGAAAGAGGGTGTCGAAAACCAGGCCGGCTTTCGGCGCATCCTGTTTCATTTGCGCGAGGTTCCAATCCTTCTGCCGGAGTTGGTCGCGGTCCTGATCGCGCGTCGAGCGGGCCCGATCGAAATCCTGCGCCGCGACTGGCCCACTGCGGAAAAGTTGTTCCTGGCGTTTGAAATCCGCCTCCGCCATGGTCAGAGCCGCCTGCGCCTGGTCCCGAGCGGCTTCCTCCATCGTCTGGTCGAGAGTGAAGAGTGGCTGGCCGGCTTTCACTTCGTCACCTCGCCTAACGAAAAGCTGCTGCAGAGTTCCGCCTAACGACGAGCTGACATAGACGAACTCGCCCTCGACGTAGCCCTGCACAAAATCGTCAGGCGCTTTCTGGCAGCCCGCGACGACGAGGGCCAGGAGAGCGAAGGCAGCGAGCGGGCGCCGGAGATTCATCGTGAGCCTTTCCGGCGCACGACCACGCCGTGAAGGAGAAGATCGATCAGGCCCGCGAAGGCGTTCCGCGGCGCCATCTTCAGCTCCGTTAATTTCGCGGGATTCATGATCGCCTGGATGGAGGCAAGGAGAGTTTCGATCATGAGCTGGGCCGAAAGATCGCGGCGCACATGGCCGTCTCGCTGGCCCTGGCGAAAGAGTCTTCCAAAATGATGGCGGATGAGACGGGCGCGACGTTGCTCGAGCTGTTTGAAAATTTCCGGCGCCTTGCGCATATCGCGCAAAAAGGCCGGTTGCAGTTCATCCAACTCGCCGCGCAGATTGTGGAGAAGAGTGCGCAGCGCTTCGGGAAAATGCGGCGCCCGTTGCGCCGTCGCCTGCTCGAGTGCGGCGCGGATGCTTTCGTATTTGGCGTCCAGGACCGCTTCGAGGAGCGCGTCTTTGCTCGCGTAATGAGCATAGAGGGTTTTCTTGCTCACCCCCAACTCGGCGGCGAGATCGTCCATCGTGACGTTGCGAAAACCGTGTTTGAAGAAGTGGATCCGGGCGGCTTCCAAGATGCGCGGGGCGGGCGACCGCCGGCCTGCCGCCGAGCGCGGGCCGAGTTTGCCGGTGGCGGACTGTGCTTTGCCTTTCCCGGGTCGATTGGAAGTTTTCAATACCGAGGAAACTATCACAGTATTCTCAGTTTCCAAAAGAGAAAGGGGGACGGATTTGATTGGACGCCTCCTCTCGATTGCGAAGTCGGAAATGGCGCGGTCGTGCCGTTCTCAGTCCGGTCGCACCATCTCGAAGCGGTCGCCCGTACGGCAATACCAGTTCGGGCTGGCCATGCGCCCGATGACGTGAAAGCGCTCGCTCCGAATGCGCAGCTTTAACGGATCGATCAACTCGTCGCGGACGTGCACTCGCCTAACGAAGCCGATGATGAGGCGATTACCCCCAATCTGGAGCGTGCCCCATTCCGCGCACTCCAGGCTGGCGGGCGCTTCCGCGATCCGCGGCGGCCCAACCACGGACGACGCCGCCGTCGTTAGGCCGGCCGTTTCCAGTTCGTTCGTCCCGTAAGGCAGCGTGGCGGAGGTCTGGTTCATCGTTTCGGCGACGGCTTCGTCGACCAGGTTGACGACGAACTCGTGCGTCTCGCGAATGTTGCGCGCAGTGTCCTTCGGTTCTCCATCGTCGCGGTCACCGGGCGCGAAGCCGATGATAGGCGGGTTGGCCCCAAGCGCGTTGAAGAAACTGAAGGGCGCGGCGTTGAGTTTTCCGTCGGCGCTGAGCGAGGTCACCCACGCGATCGGGCGCGGGGTGATGAGCGAGGCCAGCATGGCGTAGCCGCGGCTGGCGTGTTCTCCTTCGAGGTCGAGTTCCATGCTCGATCGATACGCCAGACGTCGCAATCGTGCAGGGGAAATGCGCCGCCGGATCGCCTCCCGTCCCCCGGACGTTGCTGCGCGCGCTCGCCTGCGCACCGCGGTGAGCGACATCATGCTTTCCCGGGGCCGCGGCGTTGCGTAATTTGAAAGTCTGCAAGATGGCCTGGCGAATTGGTGAAAATGTCGTGCGCGGCGAAGTCGACAATCGCACCCGGGGTCGCGTCACCGGACGCGTCTGGATCGCGGGCGTCGCCGAACCGATCGTGCTCGATCTGGCGGGAGATTGTCACCCCGATCTCGCCGGCTGTTTGCTCCGGTTCGAGAACCCCGAGCCGGCTCCGCTGACCACGCCACCGCCTGCGCCGCGACAGCGCGGGACCGCCGGCAGGATCACCGCCGCGCACAAGGTGCGCGTCTTCGATCTCCCCTTCGAGGAAGTGCTCGCTCTGCTGAAAAAGGGCGAGACGCCGCCCGAGCATCTCGCTTCCGCTCTTTACCTCGAGTGGTTTTCCGCCTTGAGCGGTTGCGTCGTGATCGAGAGTATAGATTACCGGTTCGAAATTTCCGATCCAGTCTGGCGCTTCAACGCCGAAGAGCTGTCCGAGCGTGAACGCCTCGCCGCGGAAGCGGAAGCCGACGACGGCGCCTGCGAGATGCAGGATGCCGGAGTGGAAGAGAAATGGGACGAATTTCGCTGCGAACAATTTTTGCGCGAGAGCGACGCGCGCACCGAGCGCTACGGCGCGCTCTTGGAAAAGTATGCCGATCATCCCGACTCGGAGCGGATCATCGCGCGTGAGATGGGCTGGGATTGGCTGGAGGAAGCGCTCGAGGCCGAAGGCAAGGACGAAAACATCGAGTCCGAAATGACACCAGGCTTTGAGGAGAGCTCGATGGACAGAGAGTAGAGACCTTGCAGACCTATCTCGGATGCCCCAGACTGCCGTCGAATGTCCCTCCCAGCCGCCCCAACCCTGCTGCCGCAAGCCCGTGAGGTAAAGACCCTCGCCAGCGGCCTGGAAAGCCGGGGGGATAACTTTCTCCTCCTCAGGTTCTTGGCCGCGAGCCTGGTCATCTACGGTCATGGTGGCGCCGTAACTGCCGGCTTGGGGATGCACGACGTTTTCCTTACCCTTGGCTGGGGCATATATTCCGGCAAGATCGCGGTCTATATTTTCTTTGCCGTGAGTGGCTTTATGATCACAGGAAGTTTTCTACGGCGTCAGCATCTGGCGAACTTTCTCTGGGCCCGTGTCCTCAGGATCTTTCCCGCCTATCTCTTCTGCCTGGTCCTTAGCGCCTATCTTCTGGGCGCCTTCTACACCACATATCCTCCTTCAAGTTACCTCACCGACCGTGGGTTACCGCATTATATCTTTCAGAACCTGAGACTACATAGCCCGATGGTCTGGAATCTGCCGGGGGTGTTTACCGGGAATCCGAAGACGGCCACGGTTAACGGCGCCATTTGGACGTTGCCCGCTGAATTCCGGATGTATCTGTGGATCGGGCTCGTGGGAGTACTGGGAATCCTCTCTCGCCGCTGGCTCTTTAGCCTGCTGCTGGGCGCCGTCGCCGGCTTAACTATCGTCTATCCGCACCGGGATATCTTACTCATCCCGGCAAGTTACTTCGGGTTGGCTGGGATGTTTGGACTTGGGGCGGTGTGTTATGTTCATCGCCAACACATCCCGGTAGGATGGGCTTATGCGGCGGCGGCCGCCTTGCTCGCCTATCTTTTGCGTGATACGCCGCTTTATGCCTTTACCTTTGGTTTGGCGCTAGTCGAGTTCTCCATGGCCTTCGCGTATTGCACCCCTTGGTATGGCTTCAATCGCTTCGGGGATTACTCTTACGGCATCTACCTCTGGGGGTATCCGATGCAACAGGTGGTAGCCCACCACTTTCCGGGTTTATCGCCGAACCTCAATGCCGCGTGCGCCTTCCCGCTGGCAGTCGCCATGGGCATCGTCTCCTGGACCGTGGTCGAAAAGCCGGCCCTGGCCCTGAAGAAGTTGCCGGAGCGCTATTGGTCGCAGTGGCGACTCAGTCGAGGATGAATTCGAGGAGCCGCCACCCGATCCGGCGCGTGAAGGCATCGATTGGGTGCGCAACGAACACGACCGGATTGTCCATCCGCTCCAGGGGCGGCCCAACGAGTTCCTCCATAGGTTGCTCGACGAATTAAAAAACGCCGGATACTTCCCGGACTGCGACGACGCGGCCCTCGCCGATTTTGTCGGTCACTGCATGAATCTGACCGCGAAACTTGCCGGTGCTCTCGGCAGCGTCGCCCGCGGCTGGGAGCCTGACGCAGGGATGACGATCGCGAGGCTGAAACGCATCCTGACGATTCTCAACGAGAGCCTGACTGCTTCCGATCGCGTGCCGGCGAAATATCTTTCTTCAGATCGGCTGCTGCGTTTTCGGAGTGACCTGTTCGCGCTGCGGGAAGAAATCCTCGCCCTCGTTGCTCGACTGCGTGGGGGCGATTAGACCGCCGCAATCTAGAGTCCTTGAGTCTTAAAATTCAATGTAAAGAGATCAAGTTCTCGTTCTCGTCGGAAATGTGATCCGCGGTGGTGGGGGGGGGGGGCCGGTGGGGGGAGGGGGGTGGGGCGATGGTGGTGACGCGGGGAGACGCCACCCAGAGCA
>JBBPZS010000012.1:0-34521 GCA_038198605.1 Chthoniobacterales bacterium
AAAGAGGCCGAAAACGAAAATCGCGGTGAAGAGCAGGATCCGATAAATCAGTTTTTTCTCCGCCGACAAGTGCATGAAAATATACGCGACGAGCCCGGCCTTGAACGTCGCCACGATCATCGCGACCGCGATGTTCGCCTTCTGCGAGCCGAGGTGGACGTAGGAAAGAGCCACCGTGATCCCGGTGAAGACGAGCAGAGTCGCTCCCACCAGAAGGTAACCGCGGACGTGTTTGCTGACGTCGTGCGTGTTGGGGGCGTAGGCCTCCGTCTCGTGATCAACCGGCTCCGTCGTTGGCGGATTATTCATCGCTTAGAGCAAATAAAAGAGTGGAAAAACAAAGATCCAAACCAGATCAACAAAGTGCCAGAACAACCCCGCCACCTCAACTCGATTTGCGAGATGCTCCTGGTTCTGCCGATATAATTTCGACCCGATCGGGAGCCAAAGATAAATGAAAACGATTACGCCCCCGAGGACGTGCAGCCCGTGCAGGCCGGTGATGGTAAAATAGGTCGCAAAGTAGGTGCTGTGCGAAGGCACGAACATGGTGGCCCGTTCCACGTCCGCCTTGTCGATGTGGGCGAGCTTGTCGGTCGGCGGCACGTAGAGGAAGTGCGGTCGATCCATCGCCGGATTGGTCGGATCGGTGAAGATCGGGTCGAGCCCGACTTCGTAATCCTTGATCTTGGGATCGTGCAGCGCCTCGTGATTATGGAGGTGGCCGGTGATCTCGACCCGCGGCGGCAGGCCCTCTGCCAGGAGGTGCTTATTTCCGAGATACGGCTCATACTTTTCCAGCGCGCTGGGCTTAATGTAGGCGCCGAAGTGGTCAAATTTCTGCGGCCACTCGAAGTAGAGCTTAATGAAGAGAAAGAGGACACCGCAGAGGATCGTAATCCCCATGTAGATTTTATAGCGGGCGAACTGTCGCATCTTCAGCGCCGCCCAGGCCAGCACCACCGTGACCGAGGAAAAGATCAGAACCGCGGTGTTGAACGTCCCGACCGGCACGTTGAGCAGGCCGTGCGGCCAATAGCCGGGCTGAGCGTCGAGACGGAGGAAAATATAGGCGGAGAAGAGACCGCCGAAGAGCATCACTTCCGAGGCGAGGAAGAGCCAGATGCCGACTTTGGCGTTCCAAAGACCGGTATCCGGCCGGGCCGTGACTGTGTAAGGAATTTCCATCGGTTAAAAATCGTTAGGCAGAATGCCGGGGCTCCGGGTTCGCAATCGCCCTGCTAATGGCTGAGCGACATGCTCGGCTCGTGCGGTGCCCTCTCGTTAGGTAGGACCGGTTCCGTCTGCATCGTGTAATCCTTCTCCCGACCCGGCAGGCTGTACTCGTAGGGTCCGCGATAGGCGACCGGTGCGGAGGTGAAATTGCCATGCGGCGGCGGGGAAGGCGCGGTCCACTCGAGGGTGGTCGCTTCCCACGGATTGTCGTCCACTTTTTCGCCGTGTTTGATGCTCCAGAAGAAATTGATGATGAACGGAATCTGCGCCAGGCCCATCGTCCAGGCGGCGATCGAAATCGGGATATTCCAATGGAAGCCGCTCAGGCCCCAGACCTTTTCTGCGGACAGATTCCAGCCTTGGCCGCCGTCGTACCAGCGGCGATGCATCCCGACCATGCCCTGCAGGAACATGGGCAGGAAAATCGCATTCATACAGATGAGCGAAGGCCAAAAGTGCACCTTCCCCCAGAAGTCGCTCATCTTTCTCCCCGTCGCCTTTGGGAACCAGTAATAAATCCCGGCAAAGACCGCGAAAATCGTTCCCGGCGCCACGATGTAGTGGAAATGCGCGATCACGTAATAGGTATCGTGCAGGTAAAGATCCGCGGTGTTAAAGGCCAGCGGGATTCCCGTGAGGCCGCCGATTCCAAACATCGGGAGAAAGGCCGTCGCGAAAAGCATCGGCACGGTAAATCGAATCGAGCCGCCCCAGAGCGAGATAAAGAACGCACTCAAAATGATGACCGACGGGATCGAGATGATCATCGTCGTGGTCTGGAAAAACGCGCTCACCACCGTGCCCATGCCGGTGAGCCACATGTGATGCGCCCAGACGATGAAGGAGAGAAAACCGAGCACCAGCACCGAGAGAACCAGCGATTTGTAACCCCAGAGCGGCTTGCGCGTATTGTTCGCCAGAATCTCGGCCACGATCCCCATGCCCGGCAGAATTAAAACGTAAACTTCCGGGTGCCCGAGGAACCAAAAGAGATGCTGCCAGAGAAGCGGGCTGCCCCCGCCGCTGATGGACACCGCCGCTCCATTCACCACCAGCCCGGTCGGGAGGAAAAAGCTCGTGCCGGCGACCCGGTCCATCAGCTGCATGACAATGGCCGACTCGAGCGGCGGGAACGCCAGCAGGAGAAGGAACGCAGTGACGAACTGCGCCCAGACGAAGAAGGGCAGGCGCATCCAGGTCATTCCCTTGGCACGGAGCTGGATGATCGTCGCAATAAAATTAACCGCCCCGAGAAGCGAGGAGGTGATCAGCAGGATGAATGCAATCAGCCACAGCGTTTGGCCATTAAAAATGACGTGGTAGGTCGGCCCCTTATCTGCGATATCGGACAGCGGGGTGTAGGAAGTCCACCCGCCTTTGGCTGCGCCGCCCGGGACGAAAAAGCTCACCAGCATGATGAGGCCGCCGACGAAAAACGCCTGGTAGCTCGCCATGTTGATCTTCGGGAACGTCATGTCCGGCGCACCGATCTGGAGTGGCACGACGAAATTTCCAAAGGCGGCGAAGGCGATCGGCACGATGCCGAGGAAGATCATGATCGTGCCGTGCATCGCGCCGAGCGAGTTATAGAATTCCGGCGTCATGACGCCATTCGTCATGCTCCCGGGGCCGAGCATGCGCTCGATGATGTTGCCGACTACGGGCAGCGCTTTACCCGGGTAGGCAAGCTGCCAGCGCATCAACATCATCAGGCAAAAGCCGAGGAAGAGGAAGATCAGCCCGGTGATCAGGTACTGCAGGCCGATCACCTTGTGATCGGTCGAGAAAACATACTTCTTCCAGAAGCTTAATTCGTGGTGCCCGTGCTCGTCGTGGTGCTGGTGTGAATCGTGATCAGCGTGCGAGACAGATGAAGAAGCGTCCATATTTGCGAAACTGACAGTCAGTATCGGGCGGAAGTTTTCAAGAGGAAAGAGACAATATTCGTTCGCCGCTCGTGCCCTGCGGGACGCATTTTGCGCTCGCTTCCAGCGCCAGTCGGCGGCCATGCTTAAGCAGATCTTCACCGCCGACTCCGTCTGGAGCCTTCAGTCGGCATCCTGGTCCGCGCTTAAATCTGCCAGTTAACGGGAGCCGTTCTGACGGGGGATGCCAAAATGGCTGCCGCGGCCACGTTGCCGATGCCGGCCGGAGTCGTGGTGTCGGTCGAGTCATCATCCGGGTCAAAGCCGAGGCTACGCATGAAAGAACGACTGCTCGTCTGCTGATCGGGTTTCGGAAAAAAATCAAGCAGGGCGCGATAGGCCCCATAGCTGAAAGCCTTCGCCTTATTTTGCTCGGTTCGTTCCGCTGGCGGTCGACGCAGAGCACCGCCGAGTTGCGTGCTGAGTGCGACCGGATCGTAGGCCGACCAGGCGTCATAGCCGCAGGTTTGCACGAGCGCGAGAATGCGCGCGCTGGTTTGTGGGGCGAGTTGACTGTCGAGGATGGAGCGGAGCGTTTGCTGGTTCCATGGCGTGACCACGGAGGTTGCGAACGCCTTGGCCGGAAGTTTGATTTGCAAAGCGGCAATAGCCAGCAAGGCCCGCTGCCAACAATGCATCCCGAGATGGATCGGAAAGTGTGTGATACGGTCGTCTACGAGCTGAGCAAGCTTGATGAATTGCGGAGTTTCCAGAGTGATTGATTTCAATGTCGGCTTTCTGCCTTCATCTCATTAAAGCGAAAGCCGCCGCTCAAACCCGCCATCGCGACAGGATTTTTTTGGGAGGTGAGCGGCCCGAGCGAACTCGGGCGAAAGAAGAGGCTCTAACGCTGCGCGAGAATCTTCTGGAAGCGCGGATCGCTCCGGAGGGGATCCCATTCCCAACGGAATTTTAGATCGTTAGGCGTGATGCTGTAAGCGACGCTGTCGACGGCGCCGGGCGTTTGTAACAGGCGCTCGATTAACTCGATTGCCTGATCATTTTCTCCCACCCGTGCAGAGATGAGCGCGAGATAGCAGAGCATGATTGCTCCGTCAGTGGCGTCCTTGGCGAGCGGCTTGAGCTCGACCGCGAGCCGGCCTTCCCGGAGCGCTTCTTCCCGCTTTCCCATGAAGGCGTAGAGCAACCCGAGATTGGCATGGCGTTCGGCGGCGTTGGCCGCTTCCTGGACCGCTTTCTCAAAAGCAGGCGCCGCGGCGGCAAACTCCTGGCCGGCCGCTGCACGATCGCCCCGCGCGACCGCCGTGATCCCGGCGAGGAAACTTTTCGGCTGCAAACCGCCACTCAGATATGACAACTCGGTCGTCCGCGACGTTGCGAGCACATCGGCGGCGGCGGCAAAATCCCGTTGCAACATCGCGCTTTCCCAGCGGACCGACGTCACGATCCCGTCCGGATCCTCTCCGGGTGGGAGACCGGTGAGCCAGCGTTGCAGCGCGCCAGTCTCGCCTTTCCACTGAAACTCCGCGTAACCTGACTGGATCTTCGCCACGATCGAGTCGGGCGCGACCGCGCGAAAGCGGGCGGCAGCCTGCGCGGCCTGGGGCCAGTGCCGCAGCGCGGTGTTGGTGAAGAGGACGTTGCGGATGATGTTGGGATTCTGCGGATCGAGTTTTTCCATCCGCTGATAAATGGCGAGCGATTCTTCCCAGCGACCCTGGCGCCGGCGAATCGCCGCGACGTAGGCGCCGATGTTGCTGTCGTTAGGCAAGGCGCGTTGTGCGATGGCGAATTCAGCCAGGGCACGCTCGTAATCCTGGTCGAACCAATAAGCGCATTGGCCAAATGCGAAATGAGCTTCGCCTAGCTCGGGCTGCAGGCGGAGGGCAGCGCTGGCTTCCTGCCGGGCGCGATCTTTCCAAGTGTCGAGCGGTTCGTGGAAATGAAAGATTTCCGCGCAGGTCGAAGCGAGATGCGCCCGAGCCAGCGCAAAATCCGGATCGAGCCCGATCGCCTCCTCATAGAGGGCGACTGCCTTCTGGTAATCCTGCAGCAGGGTGTCGGGGCCTTGTTCATAAGGCAGGGCGCGCAGATAGAGAATATATGCGTCCGGGTTGGTCGTCGGTTGCGTGGCGATGGCACGCTGCTCGGAGCCGGTCAGCTTTGCGCGCAGCGTTTCGGCGATGGACTTGGCAATCTCGCTTTCCACCCGGAAGACATCAGTCAGCTTGCGGTCGTATTTTTCGGCCCAGAGATGGGAATTGTTGCGGGCGTTGATCAATTGCACGTTGACCCGCACCTGGCCGCCTTCCTTTTGCACCGTGCCTTCGAGAACGCTCGCAACCTCCAGCTGCTTCGCGATCTCGAGGAGATTGCTAGGCGTGCCCTTGTAGCGTTGGGTCGAGCTGCGCGAGATGACCTTCAGGTCGGCGATCTTCGCCAGGTAAGTGATGATCTCCTGCTGGATGCCGTCGCAAAAATATTCCTGATCGCGCGCCTGGCTCAGATCAACGAAGGGCAGAACCGCGATCGACTTCTCGTTAGGCAAAGGAACGGGCTTGGAGGTGTTGTGGAAGTAGGCTAAGACGGCCGCGCTCACCAGCAGAGCGGCCAGCGCGAGCCAGGCAACTCGCGCCACACCTCTGCGCGCGACGGGAACGGACCCGGTTTCAAGTCCCCCTTTCACGCCGCGCAGATCCGACAACATTTCCGGGATCGCCTGATAGCGTTCCGCGCTCTCTTTGCGCAGGGCCTTTTGCACAATGCGCTCGAGTTGCTCCGGTACACCGGGCACGAGTTCGGAGAGAGGTGTTGGCTCCGTTTTTAGGATCGCGGCGATCGAGTCGCTCGGTGTCTTGCCGGCAAAGGGCGTGACTCCGCTCACCATTTCATAAAGCACCACTCCGAGACTCCAAATGTCGGAGCGTGCATCCGCTTCTTCACCCCGGGTTTGCTCCGGAGGCATGTAGGACGCGGTGCCAAGGAAGACTCCCGCGCGCGTTTTCAGCGGCGCACTGGCATCGAGTTCGGGCGTTTGCTGGGTGAGCTTCGCAATGCCGAAGTCGAGCACCTTCACGAAACCGTCCGGTCGCCACATGATGTTCTCCGGCTTGATGTCGCGATGGACCACGCCGCTCTCATGCGCCGCGGCCAGGGCCGAGGCGGTTTGCGTCGCGATGTCGAGCACGTCGGCCAGATCGATCCGACCACTGGCCAATGCTGTGCGCACGGTCACGCCCTCGATGAATTCCGTCGCGATAAACTGCCGCCCGCCTTCCACCCCGATCTCGTAAACCGTCAGGATATTCGGATGATTCAAGGCCGAGGCCGTGCGCGCTTCGGCTTTGAAACGACTCAATTGCGTCTCGTCGGCGGTCAGGTGCGCCGGGAGAAGTTTGAGCGCGACTTTGCGCCCGAGCACCTCGTCTCGCGCCAGATAGACCTCGCCCATTCCACCCACGCCGATGAGTGATTCCACTTGGTAATGGCCAAACTCTTTCCCCACCAGCGCGCCAATCACGTCTTTCGCCAGAAGCTCGGGCGCAGTCGCGAAGGCGGGCGCTTCGATGAAGGTTCCCGTCTGCTCGTGGGAAGCGAGCAACGACTCGACTTCGCGGAACAAATCTTCATCGGTGCCACAGGCTTCGGTGAGAAAAGCAACCCGCTCCGCAGGGCCACGTTCGGAGGCGCTCTGGAAAAGGTCGTTGATCCGCTGCCAGCGTTCAGCCTTCATGCTCTTCTTCGTGTCGGTCTGGAAACGCGGCCATCAGGAGCGGCGTTGTAGCCGGGGACGTTGTCCCCGGCCGAGCGTTCCTGAAGCTGCGCGGTCCGTAAAGAAGGCTGATCCGTTCCGAGCGCGCTCCGACCGGGGACGGCGTCCCCGGCTACAACCGCCTTGCCGCTAGCCTCGTCTTCCACCCTAAAGAGTTACGATCTTTCCGCGCTCAGCTCCCGGTAAAGCCATGCCTTGGCCATGTTCCATTCCCTTTCCACGGTGCGTAGCGAGAGTTTCAGGAAATCTGCCGTTTCTTCTGCCGTCAAGCCGCCAAAGTAACGCAGCTCAACAATCTGACTCTTGCGCGGATCCTGCGTGGCCAGGCTTTCAAGAGCCTCGTCGAGCGCGAGCAATTCCTCGGAGCGAGTCTGGGTCACAAGCGCCGTCTCATCGAGGGTCACACGCACGGCACCGCCACCACGCTTGAGCGAAAGGCGCTCGCGCGCGTGATCGACCATGATTCGTCGCATCAGTTGCGCGGCGGCTGCGACAAAGTGGCTTCGGTTCTGCCAAACCGGTCGGGAGTTATCGGCCAGGCGCAGATACGCTTCGTTGATCAGCGCCGTCGTCTGGAGCGTGTGACCGGCTCGTTCCCGGCTCATGTAGTGGTGAGCCAGCCGATGCAATTCCGGTTGCACCAGTGGGATCAACCGTTCCAGGGCACCTGCGTCGCCGCTGCTCCAATCACCGAGCAGTTGGGTAACCTCCTGGCGTGATGAAGAGGGTGTAGACATACCAAGCTGCTGAAGCTGTAAACTTTATCACGTCGACAAAATTTTTACAGGCCAGCCGGTCGCGGCAAAAAAAAGAGACGCTTTCATGGCGGGTTTCGGTCCGGATTTTCGCCTTAAGTGGTGAGGGCACTTCTCCATCGGCGGAAATACTTTCGCCGGAATGTCCTTGGGAAGGAAAATCATGAAAACCGCCATCATCTCGACGAATCCCGCGATAAAACTTCCGCCGCTTTCCGCGGTCCTGCTCCTTCTGTCCTTCTTCTTTTCCATCGCCGCCTGGCGGGCGATGGACATCAATCAGGACCTCATTCCGCATCGCCCGTACCAAGAGGCTGTCCCCAGAGAACTGAGCGCGGATTCAACCAGCAGCCGTGCCACCGACCAGGCCCATCGGCACCCGGCAGTGCCGTTGGGCAGCGGCTCGGCGACCGCGCGCGTCATTCAGACCAGCGGCAGCGGTCCGATTTCGAAATCGGCGGTCTTATGACCCCAAGCGAATAATATTATTTCACGACCTCTGGCACCGTCTTTTCCGTGCCCAACTGCGCTGCGCGGAAGCGCCGTAACGAATGCGTCTTGATGCTTTCCTCAAACAAATCGCGATTGATCGCCTGCGCCGCAGCTGCACCCTGCCCGGCCGCGATGATCATCTGGCAGTTGGCCGGTGTCACGCACCCGGCCGAGTAGAGGCGCGGCACATTCGTTCGCGTGCATTGGTCGACCTCGATCTGCCCTTCGCGATCGAGCTTGGCCCCTAACGACTCGGCCAGCTTGGTATGAAAGATATCGCCCCGGGTGGTGAAGATGTTGTCGATCTTCACCTCCACCTCGCCTTTAAAGCGGAGCATCTTGACCTGACAGCCGCGGTGCACCACTCCAGTGATCTTCTCCAGATAAACCGGGATTTCATATTCCCGGAGCAAGGCGGCATGCTTCCGGCTCCAGCGTGGCCGCTCCGCGTTCGTCGCCACCACCACGCAGGGCGAGTAATGCAGCATGCCGAGCGCGTACTCGACGGCCTCGTTATTTGCCCCGCAGATCGCGACCCGTTTCCCGCGCACGCGGTAGCCGTCGCAGTCCTTGCAAAAAAACATGCTGTGACCGAGGCACTGCTTGACCCCGGGAATCTCTGGCGGGAGATGGAAAATCCCGGTCGCGAGGAGGAGACGGCTTGTCCGATAAGTCGTGCGCCGACCGCGCAGAAAGAAACCTTTCTTGCGCCGGGCCACGCTTTTGATTTCGTCATTCGCGAACTCGACTTTGTGGAATTTGGCCTGGCGACGTCCGTATTTGAGTAGCTCTTCGCCGCCGACGCCGTCCGGGAACCCTAGATAATTTCGCACCTCCGGTTCCCATTTCGCCATCGAGTGCCCGGAATCGATCACGAGCGTGTCGCGCTCGGCGCGTCCGAGATAAATCGCGGCGGAGAGGCCTGCAATCCCGCCGCCGATCACGATCACTTCCCGCCGATCCCGCGCGTCGAGATCCTTGTGCTTGATCATATTTGCGACGGTAACCGCAGAGAACGCAGAGAGCGCAGAGAAAATGTGCGGGAAAAGAAGCCGATTCGAAATGGCCTTCGCCTCAACCGCTCGACGCTCTCTTCGGCCGAGAACTTTTGCCTTTGCCCGACGTGTCCCCTGGCGTTGCGCGCTTATCACGAAAAATCTCAATCGACTCCTCCTGGCCGCGCTCGCGGTTAGCGTGGGCTTCATTCCAGTCCGCCTTTCCGCCCGCGGCGCCTCCACCGCGCCGGGCACATCGAGGATGGGAACGACCTCGAACCACATCCAGATCATGCAGCCGTTCGCGATCGCCAATTATAAGTCGATCGTCGTGGCGGCTTCTTGCGCTCGGCGACGACCGGGAGTCGGCGATCGACATCCATCTGATGCCGGGTAAAAAATCACAACGCGATTGTGCGGAGGAAAGACGACACTACCGGCAACGCCCTCGTTGAAGCCTACGAATTGCCCTAACGATCACGCGGGCGCAAAACCCGGCAGGGGTTTCCGGCCGCGATCACATCCTCCGGCACGTCTTTGGTCACGACCGAACAGGCCCCGACAATGGCGCGGGCCCCGATCGTGATGCCGGGCATGACAAAGGCGCGAGCCCCGATAAAAGCGTCCTCGCCGATCGTGATTTTGGCCACCACCAGTGGCAGCGAAGGATGGGCAAAGTCGTGGCTCCCTGTGCTCAGGTAAACTTCCTGCGCCACCACCGCCCGCGCGCCGATTTCGATTTCACCCAGGCTGTTGGCGTTCGCTCGATCGCCCAGGCAGGCTCGGTCGTGAAGGGATAGTTTCCAAGGAACGGAGATCCGTGCGCGCGGATGGACGAAGGGCGTTCCTTCTATCTTGGCCTCGAAAACGCCCAGCCAAAAAAGACGCCACGCGTTCGCCGGCTTCGGCGTCCAGGAACAAAAGACGAGCCAGCAAAATTCCCAGAGCTGGCGGAGCAATCGCTCCTGCATCGACCAGGGCGAATCGAACTGCGAGCTTTGTCCAAGATCGACCGTTTGCAGCGGTTCAGTCATCGGTTCGGTCCAGCTTCATTGAGCTAAAGTAAATTGTCATCCTCATCTCTGCGCGTTTCGTTTTCCAAGACCGCGAGAAAAGAATCGACCGCGCGGTGAATCTCAAAGCGATGGGCAAAACTGCTCTCTGCCTTGATCGACATCTCCGCCCGCTGGCCCGGCGGCAGCGCCTGCCAGCGCTCGAGCAACCGGCCGATGCCTTCGATGTTGTCGGTGTCGGCCAACCCTGCGCCATCCTGCACGATCTCGCGCCAGATGTTCACCTGGTCGGAAATGAGGACGGGTGTGCTGCAGGCGAGCGCTTCCACCACCGCGATCCCGAAATTTTCCTGGTGCGAGGGAAGAATGAAAGCCTCGGCGGCGGCGAAGGCGCCCCACTTCAGTTTCCCCCGCAGCATGCCGCAGAATGTAACCCGGTCCTGGCAGCCCAGCTCAGTCGTTAGGCCGCGGAGCCGCTGCAGATACGCGTCGTCCGCGCAGGGCCCGGCGAGCACGAGATAGAGTGGATATTGTTCCCGCTCGGCAAATGCGCGAATCAACTCCTCGCAACCTTTCTTCACATGCAGGCGGCCGAGGAAGAGGAGGATTTTTTTTCCCCGCAACGCCGGGTAGGCCTTGAGAAACTCCTCCCGCGCATCGGCCAGGTCGACCGCCGGCGCGGCCGTTCCATAATTCACCACCACCTCGCGGGCGCGATAAAGGGCGAAGGATTTCCGGGCCAGCCGACGCTCTTCTTCGGAGGTGAAAAGCACCGCCCGGGCATCGCGCAGGACGCGATATTCCGCCCACGGCCAGTAGAGCAATTTCTTGAGATGCTTGAGCGGGTAGGTGCGGTTGAACCACGGATCGAGCATTCCGTGCGGAAAAACAAAATAAGGCGTGTCAGTTTTACGCAAGGCGCGCCAAACGCCGAAGCTGTTGTATTGCCAGATCCCGTGCACCACGACCGCATCGTAACCGGCGTGTCGCTCTTTCAGCCAGGGCAGAAAGCGCGGTGCGTAACCGTAGTTTCCCCGGCCCGGCCCGAGAGCGTGGACGGTTGCGGGAAATTCCCCTAACCAGGGCGCCGCGGGACCGTCGAGCGAAACAACCTCCACCTCGTGCCCGCGCTCAGCCAGGAGGCGCGAGGATTGCCAGACCGATTCGAGGGGCCCGCCGATCGCCGGGTTAAGCGAGTGAATGCAGCGCAATATTTTCATCGGGACGGCGGATCGCTTCCGTTCGCCTAACGAAATGGCCCAGCACAACAATGCTCCAAAGGCGGGTCCAATGCAGCCGGCCATTGCGGAAACGTTCCTGGGCATCGTGCACGAAATCTTCCGGGAGCAGGCGGCGAACGGCGATTTCGCGCAGACCATTTTCGACAAAAGGCACGAGCGGGCCCTGCATCCATTTCTCCATCGGCAGGACGAAGCCGGCCTTCGGCCGTTGATAGACGGCCGGCGGGAGCAAATCGCGGCAGGCCTCGACCAGCAGGCCCTTCGTTCCGCGATAGCGTTTCTTTTCCGCGGCGGGCAGGCCGAGCGTGTACTCGACCAGTTCGTGATCGAGGAACGGGACGCGCAGCTCAAGCGAAACCGCCATGCTCATCTGGTCGGAATCGCGCAGAAGCATGCGCCGCATATAGCCGGTCAGCTCGGCCCAGCTGATCCGGGCGAAGTCGTCCGGCAGCTCGACCGGAGACGGGAGCAGCGTCGGCTCGTTAGGCAAGCCGGCCGCGCGCAGCATGGCGTCGGTGAAGAAGCGGCGGCGCCATTGCGCCAGTTCGATTACCCCGGCGTCGTTAGGCAGATCGGCGAGGCGCGCCCCGAAGGCTTTGCGCAAGGCGCGCGGGAGAAGCCCGAGCCGCTGGAGCCGGGGCACATCGCGGAAGCTGGGGTAGCCGCCGAAAAGCTCATCCCCGCCCAGGCCGGAAAGGGCGACCTTCACCCCGCGTTGCGCGACCGCGCGCGAGACAATGTAGGTGTTGATCGCGTCGACCGAAGGCAGGTCGAGATGTGCGACTGCTTCCGTGACCGACTCGATCACTTCCGTTTCGCTCAGTTGAATCCTTTCGTGTCTGGTCTGGAAACGCTCCGCGACTTCCTGCGCGATCGCGCTTTCATCGAACTCCGCGATCTCAAACCCGACCGAGAATGTTTCCAGTTTCCGCCCCAGCTTTTGCGCCGCCAGCGCGGTAATGATCGAGGAATCGATCCCGCCGCTAAGGAAACTCGCCACCGGCACATCGGACAGGAGATGCTCCTCGACCGCGGTCTCAAGTAACGCGCGGATTTTTTTCGAGGAATTTTCCGCCGGCGAAATGAACTTTTCGCGTCCCGGCCAGTAGCGCCAAATCCTGGGCTCGCCCGTGCCGCCGATCGTCATGGCGTGGCCGGCGGGGAGGACGTGGACGTTAGGATAAATAATCTTGTCCTCCGGGCAGGCGCCCCATTGCAAATAGGCGCCGATCGTTGCCGGCGTGATGCTGGAGGCGGCATCGGTCAGGACTTTGACCTCCGAGGCCAGCCGCAGGCCGCCGGCGTCGCGGGTGTAGTAGAGCGGTTTGATGCCTAACCGATCCCGCGCTACGAAAAGTTCCTTATGCGCTCGATCGTAAATGCCGAAGGCGAACATTCCTTTGAGTCGCTCGAGCAGTTTATGACCCCAGCGCGCGTAGCCGAGGAGGAGCGTTTCGGTGTCGCTCGTGCCGCGCCAGTCGGCGTCGCCCAGTTCTTCGCGGAGCGCGAGATGGTTATAAATCTCGCAGTTCGCGACGATAACGTTGCCGGTGGCGGCATCAGTCATCGGCTGTTCGCCCGTCGGGGAGAGGTCGAGGATGGCGAGGCGCCGATTGCCTAACCAAAGCCGCCGGTCGGGCGAGGTCCATTCGCCTGCGGCATCTGGCCCGCGGTGCGCGATCCGTTGCAGATCGAGCGGCCTGGCCGGCTCCGCGAAATTGAAATGAGCTGCAATCCCGCACATGGCAGCAGCCTATACCTGCGCGCCGAGCGCACGGTAGAGTTCGACGTAGTGGCCGATCATTATTTCCGCGCGGAAGCGCTCCGCATTGCGCACACCTTTTTCGCTCCAGCGCGCGCGTTCCGCGGGATCGGTCAGCAGCAAAAGCGCGCGCGCCATGGCGGGCTCGTCGTCGACTTCCGCGGTCAGGGCGGCGTCCCCGCCGACTTCCGACATTGGTTCGCGGTTGGCGCAGATGACCGGGCAACCGCAGGCCTGGGCTTCGATGATCGGCCAGCCAAACCCTTCGAAACGTGAAGGATAAAGCAGGACCATGGCGGTGCTGTAAAGCGCCTCCAGTAATTCGTTAGGCGGACCGTCTAGCTCGACCACCCGCTCGAGCACGCCAAGTTCTTTGCCTAACGAACGCAGTTCCGGAGTCAGTTTTTGTCCGGCAAAAACCAGCTGTCCGTCCCACTCGCTTTTCGTCCGGGCAAAAATTTGCAGGACGCCCTCGCGATTTTTCATCCGCAGATTGGAGCCGACGTGGAGCGCGAACGGACGCGCCAGATCGAGGGCGGCGATCGGCCCGAGCAACGCCCGCGCCCGCTCCGGAGTTTGCTGCCGGTAAGGGTAATTGATCCCGTGATGAATGAGGAGAAGCTGCGGCCGGCTCTTTTCTTGCCTAACGATTCGCTCTGCGTCGCGCAGAGTGGCGGGTGAGGCGCAGGCGACCGCGTCGGCCTGGCGGAGCCCGGAGACAACCCAGCGCTGAAGGTATTTCCCCGTTGCCGAAGCCGGGCAATCGGTCGCTTCCCCGAGCGCGCCCCGGACCGCGAGCAGGTCGTGGCAGGTGACCACGGTCGGGTGTTGCCGAACGTGCGTGGCATACATCGCGTTGGAATGATCGCAGATGTGCACGAGGTCGATTCCGGCCCGCAGTTTGCGCCTTAGTTGGCGCGGAAAAAAAAGAAATTTGTCGAGGTAAGCGAGCCATTTCGCGGCGAAGCGCCCCGCCAAAGTGAAGCGGCCGAGAAACGGTTGCGGCTGGATGAGCTCGGTCGGCACGCCCGCGGCGGTTAAACCTTGCAGCATCATATTGGCGAAACGCTGCATGCTTTCCTGCTGATCGGCCGGGTAGTTACCGATCAGAAGAACCATGGGCAGGATGAGAACGGCTGTGCGAGCCGTGGAGTCGCTCCGCATATTCGGAACGGCGCATGGGCCTTGGGGCCAGCTCCTCCGGCAGCTCGGGCGCGGTTTCGGTCTTCGGCTCAAACGGTCGGGCGGCCAGGCACAAGCCGGCAAAAATCACCGCAAATCCCAGGCTGGTCGGCTGCCCGAAAGGACCTTGCAGGACGACAAAGATTCCCGCGCTGAAAAGCAGGATCGGCAAAGTGTTTCCCGCCCGGATTTGGCGAACGGCAAAAGCCCCGAGCTTGAAGGCCAGGGCGGTGCGCCAGATCAGAAAAGCCAGGCCAAGAATCGGCCCGCTCTCGAGCAGGATGCGCGACCATTCATTTTCGGCCAGGAGAAATGAGGCTTGCCCGGTAAGGAAATTCGCGCCGCCACTGGTCCCGACGCCGAGCCCGTAGCCGCCTAACGGAACCCGGTTAATCACGAGCAGGCCCTCGGTAAAGCCGCCGACCGTCCGCCCGACGAGGCCGCCCACGATCGAAGATTCTTCGGCCGATTCGGTGAAACGATTTGAAAGCACCTCGATCCCCTCCTGGAAAATCGGCAGGTAACTGACCGACCAAAGCACGACCGCAGCGAGAAGCAGATGCCGGCCGAATTTGTTCACCAGGCTCGGGCGCACGAGCAGGATCACTCCGAGCGATGCGACCACGACCAACACCGCCAGGACCGCCGACCGGCTGCCCGAGACGCCGAGCGAGACAATTAAGCCCGTGCCCGAGGCGTAGAGCAGCCAGGTCCGGTAAGGCAACCGGGCGAGCACGCTGTGGAGAATAAATGCCGCCGCGGCGCTCGAATAATAAACTGCTCCCGAGACGAAGGAGAAGACTGCCGGCGGGCGAATCTTTCCGCCACCGGCAGCAATTTGCGTCCCTTCGCCCAGGCCGGCGGCGCGGTTGATGAAGGCCTCGGGGCTGGCGGCGAATTGCGCGACCATCAGCGCGGCCATCGGGATCATCCCGACGATGGTCCAGCGACCGATTCGTTTCACATCCTCGAGATCAAAGACCAGCGGAACAATAAAGATGAGCGGGAGATGGAGGAAATCGGAGCGCAGGCCATAACCGGTCACGAGAATAATGGTCGAGATCGGGAAGTAGGGCAGAAGAACAATAATCCCGGTCGCCCAGGAAAGGACGGCGATGATTTCCAAGGTAATGACCCAGACGTTGTGCGGGAAAATCCGGGCGCGAAAAGCCAGAAGATAAATCAGCAGGACGACCGGATCGCGCACGAGCAAAAGCGGCGCGGAAAGCTGCGGCACGATCCATTTCCGAAACGCCCCTTCGAAAAGGAGGAGCAAGAGATAGAGAAAAATGAGTTGCCGGATGTGTTGGATCGTCCGCGACGTATCCAGGATCTTGGGCGGGTCCTTTGGCGCGGAATCGATCCGCCGAGCGGCAATGGCATTCATGAGTCGACGGGCATATCCACCACTTCTCGTGCCAGATGAACGAGGCGCTGGCGATAATTTTCCCAGGTCCACCTCCGCACTTTCTCCCGGGCGGCTTCCTGCATCCTGCGAAGGCGATCCGGCTCGCGCAAGAGGAGGGCGAGCTTTTCTTCGATCGCCGGGCCGGAACGAATCGGGACGATGAACCCGTCGACGCCATCCGTGATCAAATCCGGTCCGGCGGTGTGGGGCGTGGTGATAACGACCAGACCCTGGGACATCGCTTCGGTCATGACCATGCCGAAGCCTTCATGGAGGGAGGGGAAAACCAGAACATCGTGTCGGCTCATTTCTCGCAGGAGTTCGTCGTGCGGCAGGGAGGGGAGCCAGCGGTATTTGGCTATCGCCGATGGCGCCGGAACCGTCGGGCTCACTCGCCGGCCGACGAGGGTGAACTCGACTTGATTGGCCATTTTGGACACCGCATCCAACACATAAGCGAGACCTTTGGCCTGGCTCAGCGCACCGACAAAGAGGACCCGTAGTTTCCCTTTCGCCGATTCCCTTGCATCCGCACCGCTCGCGACACGAGTTCCATATGGGATGACCACGACGGGCGCCTTCAGTCCCGGCATGAGGAGGACGCTTTCGCGCGCAAAAGAACTGGCCGTCACGACCAGATCGGCCAGCGCCAGCTCTTCGTCTTTGCGGGCGAGCTTTTCCTCGCTGTCGCGCAAGGCCCCGAGTGTCGGCGCCCATTCCGGCCGCAATTCAGCTTCCTCCTGTTGTAACCGGCGCACCACTCGCCAGGAGATGACGGGATGCTCATAGATGCACTTGATCCCGCGCTCACGCGCCGCGCGGAAGGTCGCAAGCGCGCCGTCGTCATAGGCATAGACCGCTTTGACCGTTAGGCCAGAGGCGACGCGTTTCGCGACCCGTTGATCGAGCGCACGGTAAACCGCATCGATGCTGAACGGTACGTGCTCGTGACGGGTCAGAACTTTCCAACCCAGCTCTTCGGCAGCGAGGCGAAACCATTCCCGCGTCGCTTGAGTGCGGACGAAGGGCGCCAGCTCCGGCAGGAAAGACCGGCGCCGGAGCTCATTCTGAACGCTGGGCAAGATGCCAGCCAAACGGTCAAGGAAGCTATCCCGCTCCCAGTTCACCCCTGTCCAAAATTCCCGCAGCAAATGGGCCTCGACGAAGGCGAGCGCGGTCTGTCGCACGTTCTGGTTGGCGGTGGGATGAGAAAGCAGGATCACGCGAGATGGGCGCGAAAAAGCGCGAGATAGGATTCCGCAATCGTCGCGGGATGAAACTTTGCCAAGTGCGGCGGAGCCTGGTCCCGGAGCCGCTTGCGTTCGTTAGGCGAGTTCAGGAGCAGCGCGAGCGTGTCGGCCAGAGCCTTGGCATCGCCGTTCGGAAAAGTCAGGCCGGCCGGGCCGATCGCTTCTGGCAGCCCGCCACCGGCGGAACCGACCACGACGCAGCCACAGGCCATCCCCTCCAAAGCAACAACTCCGAACGGCTCCTCGTAGCGCGACGGCACGACCAGGATCTTGTGCGCCCGCAAAAGGGCTCGCAACGCTTCGCCGCGAAGCGGGCCGTGGAAGGTGACCTGGTCGTCCAAGTTCAGGCGCGCGGCCAGTTGTTGCATCGGAGAAAGTTCCGGTCCCCCGCCTACGATTGTTAGGCGTGGGAAAAGATCACGCTTTTGCAGAAGAGAAAGTGCTTCCAACAGAAGATCGATTCCTTTCTCCGTCACCAGGCGGCCGAGAAAGATCAGATCGCCTGTCCGCGCAGCGTCCGAAGTTGCGAAGGGAAAATTTCGCGCGTCGTAAGGGTTATGAATGATGGTCGAGTTGATGTCGAAACAGCGCGCAACGGCCTGGCTGATCGCAACGCTTTGCGTCCGACCGACGATGACATGCTTAAGGCGTTGCACGAGGTCGATTCCATTTGGCGTGCGACAGTAGGATCCCTGGTGGGTAATCACAACCGGCTTCGAGAGGAGCAGGGCTGGCCAGAGCGTGCGTAAACTCAGGTTATTTTGCCAATAGATGTCTGACCACTGAATCGCCTGGCTGAGTTGCCGAAGCGAAGGTTGCCGCAAAACCTGATAAGTAAGTTCCGCCGTGTCTTCGGTCGGAGTCTGGGTCACGAGCGTGACTGGGTGGCCCGACCGGACGAACTCATCCGCGAGGAGGGCGCTGACCGTTTCAATCCCACCGATGCTGGGAGCGAAGGCGTGCGAAGAGATCAGGATCTTCACCGGAAAGAAGGACGACCGGTGCAGCCTTGGAAGTAATCGCGCACCGCTCGCCAGCGGGCTCGGGCGGAAAAGGCAAAGCCGTCTTCGCGCCGGGAGACAAGGAGGCGAAGCGTGTTGGCCAGGATAAGGAACGCGCGCAGCGCCGCCGCGGTGCGACCAAAATAGGCGCGAACGAGATAGAGCGAGTTACGCGCGAAGAGGTAACTCCGCCACGAACTCTCGGTCCAGGTCGCAGGGTTAGTGACAATGGATCCCCAGACGAGCACGACTTTCCACCCATGCCGGACCGCGCGCGCGCCGAGATCATGTTCGTCGCCGTAAGCGAAGTAGCGCTGGTCGAAGAGGCCGATTTCGTTCAAACAGTCTCGCCGCGCGAGCATGAGGGTCCCATGCGGGACATCGACCTGCTGAGCCGTGCCCTTGGCCTGCGGTTTCGCCGGCTCGGGAAAAACGCCGCGCCAGCGCGTTAGACGAGCTACAAAGGGGTCGGGATACTGCGGGCAGGCAATTCCAACCCGCGGATCGGCCTCCGCGGCGGCCACGAGGAGGCGGAGGCAATCCGGTTCCGGTGTCGCATCGTGTGCGCTGATGAGGCAGTAGGAATTTCCGTCGCTCCGGAGCCATTGACGCAAGATGACATTGAGCGCGCCGCCCCAGCCTTTGTTATCATCCAGCCTAACGATAGAAACAGAAGGATCCAGTGCCGCCTGCAAACGCGCATAAGCCTCGGCGTTGGAATCGTTGTCCAGCACCGTCACGCGGAGCGGGACGCCTTGGGCGCAGAGCGCTTTCACCGTAGCGGCGCAGGCCTCCGGTTGATTCCAGTGAACGACAAAAAGATCGACTTCGGTCATGGCTCGTGATGTTACCGGTTAAAGAGCGCAGCGACCATGTCGGCCAGGTGCCCGGACGAGGAATGGCGTCGATACCACTCGTGTAGCGAATAGCCGATTACCGGGCGCTCCTCTTCGACGGGAAGATTTTGTTCTGACGCCGTGACGAAAAACGGACCCGGCAAACTGTCCCCGCCGAGGGAAATTGGCGCGCCGCCGTGGGGAAAGATCGGGATTACGCCGTGGGCGCAGACCGCCGCGAAGACGGTGGATTTTAGGATAGTCGTTAGCGCGACGCCCGGTTGATGGAAGTAATCAACCCAGGCAAAGGCACAGCTGGAAAGAAGCTTTGCAGCGACGTCGTTCTCGACGCGCGGATGATAGCTGCCCTGAATCTTGCTCAAGCGCTCGAGCAAGGTCCGAATTTGTGGACTCTCATTTCCACCGACCACCAGCAATTCGCGCGGGGCCTGGGCTGCCGGAATGCGAGAGAGGTTTGTGGTAAAGGAACGGAGGGAACGTTCGAGCAACTCGTTGCCGCCGCAGATCAGCCAGCGATGGGGATCACGATCCCTCAAATCGGCTAGAGTGAGTGTGGGCTCACCAAAGTTCGACATTACCGGTTGCACCGCAATCTGAGCCCCGGGTGCGAGTTCCTCCAACTGGGCGCGCTGGGTTTCGTTGCTGACGAGCGATGTGAGCGAGAGGTTCGCGAGCGAGCGCGCGATCCGCTTCTGCAGCGGACGCAGCCAGAAGGCGCTTTGTCGCCATGTGCCAGCGGCATAGACCTCGTGAAAGATCGTTACGAGCCTGGCGTCGCCCGCCCTTTTCACCTGACGAATCAGTGCGGGGAGCCAGGTCGGAACGCCTCGGCTGTGATAACCGTAATTGACGTAGTGCAGGAGAATCGCCTCGGGCGGAGACAGGTCTTTTGCGACCAAGCGCAGGGGAGACAGAACCTCAAAACCGTCCACGATCTGCCCGGCATCAAAAGGGGCCGCCGAGAGGAAGACAGATTTGATCCGATGCGATTCCAGAAGACGATGTGCCAGCATTCGCGCGTAATCGCCGACGCCACCGCAATCGTTCGGAGCGCGCGGGATGACCTGGAGCAGGCTGCGGCAATCGTTCACGACTCGCTCCGGTCGGTGGTGGCTCGGCCTAACGAGGAAAGCGCTGACCGATAATGCGTCATCGTGTTCCGCGCGATTTCTTGCCAGCGATAGCGCCGCGCGATCTCAATGCATTCAGTCGAGAGCGCCTCATATTTCTCCAAGGGCAGCGCCAGAAGCTCGGCCGCGCGGGCCGCGACGGCCGCCACATCGCCGAGTGGCGCGAGGAGATTCTTTTGGCTCTGCAGAATCTGGCGGGGGCCAGGCACGTCATAGGCGACGGTGGGCAGGCCGACGGCAAGTTGTTCGATTACGGCCAGCCCGAACCCTTCGATATGACTCGGAAAAATCCCGAGCGCGCAGTCGGCCAGGAGCGCGGGCAATTCGCTTTCAGAAAAAGTGGGATGACAGGTAATTCGTTTGTCGTCCGCGAATCCCAAATCCGCTCGCACAACGGCTTCTTCGAACATCGTCCCGAGAAAGAGAAACTCGGTCGCCGGATGTTCCGCCCAGATGGCGGAGATAATCTGGGGCCATTCGCGCGAACCCTTGCGGGGACCCCACATGCCGATGAAGCAAATCTTCTGGCCTTGCAGCCGTTGCGCCGCGGGCGCGGCGGCGGCGGCCAGCGCCTCGAAGAATTCATCGTTCAACCCGTAGGGCTCAACGACGGCGGGGGCGGTTACGGCGGAATCGGCGGCAAGCTCGCGCTGTTCGTCTTCGTTAGGCAAATTCAGCAGGTCCGCGGTGCGGAGGGATTTCTCCGATTGGGCGCACGCCCGCCATTCGATCAGGCGGTGGAATAGATGACCAAACCAGCGCCCTTTCTGGCCACCCGGCCCGGCTTTGGCTGACTCGCGCAGGAATCGATTGTAGATGCGAAAAAGTCCGACCGAACGAGCGACGAGCAGGCCCTGGAAACCAAGCGACTCTTTGCGGAAGGGGAGAACCCCAATCAGGCAATCAATCACATCGAAGCGTTCGCCGTGGGCTCGGACGAAGGCGGCGGCGGTGTGCGGAAACAGGATCTGGCGCAAAGCGGAGCCGGCGCGTGAAGCCGGCGGATCGGGGAAGGCGTCGGTCAGGCAATACTTTTCCACGATGTGACCAGCACGCGTCCATTCCTTCGTGAGTTCAATCCAGACGCGGGAGGCGCCGAGCCGGGAGTCCCAGGGCAAGTTTACGATCGCCAGAATGCGAAGCGGCTCAGTTGGGGCTTGCATAACAATTAAAGCGTCGTCCAAAACTTGTGGCGAACTGGATTCACGTAATGACGCAGGACAAGCTGCGGGCCGGCATATCTATCGGAATAGATAAACTGATCGTCCAGTTGCAGAACATAACGTGCCGGGTCAAGGGGCAGCGCGCCGTTTACGTGCATGACGAGATGGACCAGCGTCTGGTTGGTAAAAAAATCAGGCTCGCCCTCGAGCTCCAGTAAGCGACGAATGGCGAGCGACCAGTCGAGCGGCCGCAGCAGCAAGACGAGACCTGAATTCACCGGCTGCTCGGACTCGTTAGGCTGGCGCAGCACGCGTGGATCGGCCGAGCAATCCTGACAGTCGGGAAGATAAAGTGCCGGCGCAGTCGTCGCGGCAACGTCTTCCCCCAGCTGCGCCGCGCCCCGAAAGAAGAGGACATCAGAATCCACATAAAAGGCCGGGCCGCGGCGCGGGAGCGACATGATCAAGCCGAGCTGTTTCCCCATCGGATAGGTGGTGACGTAATGGCGAAACTTCTCCGGCAGATCCGGCGGCAAATGTTCGCCGGTGGGGCGGACGGAAACGACGGGGTCTATTTCCCGCAAAAGCTCGACACTGCGCGCGGAATGGGAACCGTCGCTGACCACGGTGAAACTCTTTGGACGGCCCACATGGCGGAGAAAAGAACGGATCGATCGGACTTGCTCGGGCAGCATGTTTTCGCCGGAATAGGAGTAGACATCCAGCGGAAAGTCGCGCTCCGGCTGGAGCTTGCGGCGCACGATCGTGGGAAGCAGGGCGCGGTAAACTTTGCGCCGCAGACCACCCTCCCAGCGAGCAAAGTGATAGCCGAAGTTTGGCAGCTTCATGCTGTGACTGGCTGACGAAATCCTCGGTAACTCAGGCCGAGGTTAAGCAGCAGGCTCGGCAAGGCCGAGAAGAGGTTGAAAGTGAGGACGCCGGTCACGGTCGAAAAATCGAGGAAGGGGATGAGGAGTAACTGTGTCCCGAGGGTGAGCGGAATATAGAGCCAGGAACCGGCGATCCAGGCGCGAGAAGCATTCAAGGTCCAGAGGGTGCTGGCAATCATGTTCAGGATCGCGCCGCCCACCATCAGGAGCAGCTCGTATTGGAGGTGAGAATATTTATTACCGAGGACAAAGAGAAATTCGTTAGGCAACAAGGCCGCGCCCGCCAGGACTAGGAGGCTGAAACCGATCACGCTCCCGGCGATTCCGGCATAAAGCCAGCCCAGCTGGCGCCGTTCCCGGCAGCGGGCGAAGGCAGGGGCAAAAATGTTGGTGATCAGGTTGCCGAGAACGGCGAAGATCATGGCCAGGCGGCCAAGTGCCCCGACTTCGGCGACTGCCGCCGCGCGATGGCCGAAAATGGTGATAAGCAGAATGGTGATCTGGCCCTGGAGACAAAAAAAGATCGCATTGGGGGCCTGGTTGCGAATGAAACCGATCATCGTTTTTCGGTCATCGGCATTTGCCTGCGCCTGCAAATCAACCACGCCGCGGGCGTATCGCCGGAGCAGGAGATATTGTAAAAGAAGGGCGCTGGAACCGACCAGGGCTGCGACGCCCGCATTGAGAAAAATGAAGGCGAGAGCGACCAGCACGGTCAGCCTCGTAATCGCGCCCGTGAAATCGATTTTTTGGATCTGACGAATATCGGAGCGCAACCGCGGGATAACATCGAGCACCCCGAGGGAGAGCTGCACATAGAGGCCGCCGAGAACGGCTGTAATCAGGATCACTGTGTAAAAAACGGAAGCTCCGTTTTTCACCAGCATGTAATAGAGCAACGGCGTCACACTCAGGACGGCCGCTACCCCGAGCTTGCGCCGCAGCTTGAGTCCGGTGCTAATCAGTTGGCCAAAGCGATGGCCATCCTGCCAGACGCGCCCGCCGATCGAGACCAGACCAATACTGATGCCGATGTCGGCCAGGACGTTGATCGTGCCCTGCATCGTGTTCGCGATCGTGAAAAGGGCATACTCGTGCTGGTCCAATCGCCTAACGAGTAAAATGCCGGCGGCAAAGCCGATGAGCTGGACCAGTGCCTGGATGGAGGCGAACTGACCGATCCGGCGGGCAAAGGGCCAGAGGCGGCCGCCGCCGGGAGATGGGGGATCAGCGACCGGCGGCACGAGCGATGAGGAGATCATGGCGCAAAGCGCTTGGCAACGACGCGCCGGATGGCCAAGCCGCCGGTTCGCGCGCGTCGGCTGCTAAACGCTGTGACCGTGCTTCTCCGCCGCGGGTTGGAGGGCTTTCTCCGGCGCGGCCGGGGCCGGGGTGTTGTAATACTCCGCGTATTGGTAGTAATAGTACTCCGGCAGTGAAGTGTCGACGTAGTTCAAGATGACGCCCGGAACGTTAACCTGCCGATTGTAGAGAAGTTCCAGGGCTTTCCGGGTGAGGCGCGCGGAAGTGTAAGAAAGGCGAACGACAAACAACGTGGCGTCGATTTTCGGTGCCAGGCTGGTGGTATCATCGGCGGCCAAGACCGGCGAGCTATCGATGATGATGTAGTCGTAATGGTTGTAGATGTCTTTAAGGAAGGCGTCGGTCGATTCGCGCAAGAGGTGTTCGCTCGGCTGCGAGAGCGTATTGCCGCGAGGGAGAACAAATAGACTGGGTAAGGTCGTAGGCACGACGACTTCCCGCCAGTTGACTTCCTGTTTCAAAACTTCGGAGAAGCCGATCTTGGAATGGATATCGAAAGCCTCGCGTAAAGCGCCGCGCCGGAGATCGCCGTCGATCAGCAGTGTCTTGGCTCCGGAAAGGGCCATCGTGATGGCGAGGTTGGAGGAGACAGTCGACTTGCCTTCGTTAGGCACGGCGCTGGTGATGAGCAAGGTCTTGGGCCGCGGGCCTTCATAAGGCATGAAGAAGATGGAAGAGCGCACGTTGCGATATGACTCCGCAAAAATGTGCCGCGCATCGTCCGGCTGCAGGAGCGTGACCGCACCTTTCGTCTTTTCCTTGGGAATCTGGCCCAGGATATTTTCGTTGAAGTAATGCTGGAACTCAGTGAACGAGGCCATGCGATCGTCGATCCGATCAAGCAGGATGAGGATAACGAGGCCGGCGAAGGCGCCGAAGCCGAGTCCGACGAGGAGGCTCCTGATCAAGCCGGGACGGACTGAGACCGGGGTGGTGGCGTTTTCCATAATGCCAACCTGATCGCCGCCGTCGACCACTTGCGAGACGTCGACGTCTTTCAGGTTATTGGTGAGGCGATCATAGAGGGTTTTCTGGCGGTCGACTTTGCCTTTGAGGCGATTGAATTGCGCGAGCTGCTGGCTCAGATCCAGTGCCTTCTTTTCCCATTCCTTGACGTTGGATTTGAGGTTCTCCATCTGCTTGCCGATGGATTTGCGGCGGGTTTCGAGTTTTTCCACCGCGTCATTGCGGTAAAGGCCGATTAATTTTTCCTGCTTATCGATCTCGTCATTGATCTTGATGATCTTGGGATGCCTCGGGCGCAGGTCCTTTGAGAGCGTATCGCGCTCCGCCTTGAGTAATTGGACCATCTGTTTGGCCTTGAGGTATTCGCCTTCCGGGCCGACATCGGCAAAAGGCATTCCTTCATCCGACTGCGAGGCAGTGGCGGTTTCGGCAGGTTTGGTCCCGACCTGTTGGCGGTCGAGGTTCTGATCGAGATCGAGCAGACTCAGGAGATCGTATTCGGTTTTAAGCCGGGCGTACTCTTGATTGAGTTTCACCAGGTAGGCGGCCGCGCTATTACCTTCTTCCTGGATAAAACCGATATTGTGTTCCTTCTGGAACTCGAGCATCTCGTCCTCGCCGTTGCGCAAATCTTTCTCGACCTGAATCAGCTGCTCGGTGATTGCAGTGGTCACATGGCTGCCCTGGTCGACGCGCATGGTCTTCTTCACATCGAGATACTTTTGCATCGCGGCGTTGAGATAGGCCTGGGTGTAGTCCGGAGCCGTCCCGATGGCTTCGAGCTCGAAGATCGAAGTGCGCGGCCGTTGAGTAATCGAGAGCGTGACTTTGACCGGCGCCATCTCCGGATGGGTGGCGCGAACCAGCGCTTCGGCTCCGGTGCGGACCTCGTCGCTTTGCATGAGCTGGATCTGGGTGCCGTAGAAGTTATTGCTGTCTTCGCTATAGACCGCGTTCTGGGCCAGATTCAGCTTCCCTGCCACCATCATCTTGCTGGTGGAGAGAAAGGCGTTGGGCGCCTGGTAAATCATCCAGGCTCCGACAAAGAGTCCGAGGCAGATGGTCAGAAGAGGGATCCACCAGCGACGCAGGAAGAGTGCCTTGTAACGGTGGAGCCGGGTCACGATCGAGGTCGTGATCGAGGCGGGCGAGGAGCGTTCGAAAGCCTTGTTCTGCATATAACTAGAAATTGACCAGCCGTTGCGGGACGTAGATTTGGTCGTCGGGCCGGAGGACGACGTCATCCTCCGAGTGGCCTTGTTCGATGACGCGTTTGAGGTCGACGACCATATCCTTGCCATCCTTGCTGGTGACCTTCACCTTGCGTTTGTCGGCGAAGTCGCCGAAACCCCCGGCGCGAATGACCGCTTTGCTGACCGTGTAAGTCTCATCGGTCGGAATTTCCTGCGGACCCTGTCCTTTGACCGCGCCATAAACATAGATCTTGCCGCGGGATTTCTCGCTCACCCGATCGACCGCGAGAATCACGGTGGCGTGATAGTAGTATTCCTTCTCGAGGGCGGACTTGATGTTGTAAGCCAGTTCCCGGCAGGTTCTGCCAGCGGCGGGGATGAGGCCTATGTAAGGCACCTCGAGCTCCCCATTGTCATTGACCCGGAGTCGCTGCGATTCGTTGTCGCGATCCTCGACCACGCGGAAACTGACGAAGTCGTCGCTCCCGAGGCGCTTTTTGTCATCCAGCACCGCCATCGAATTGGTCCGCATGACCGTATTACTGGCCGTGCCGGGCCCGGCGGGTTCGACCGCCGTAGCGCGAGGGGCGTAGGGAAGCGGGCTGCTATCTTGCGCAAAAGCCCTGAGCCCGGGAAGGAGAGCAAAGGCGGAAAGGCTGCATAAGAAAAGGAGACGCTTCATAGACTCATACGATGAACTTTAGAAACTGTAGGTGCCGTCGAACGAGACGCGGTTTTGCTTATAGTCCCGGAGCGGCTGATCCGATTGTTTCTGGGTGTATTGGTAGCGAAGACCGAGCGTCACGTGCGGCGTCAGCTGATAACCCAGAGCAACTGCACCGCCGTAACGCTGAATGTGTTCCGAAAAGATGCCACCGGAGTCATCGCCATCCTCATAGAAAAGCTCCGTTCCGAGCAGGACACCGTTGATGATATTCCAGGTCGCGGTGTGCCGGACGTAATTCAAAGCGACATAGTTGGAGTTAACCCCAAGCTGTGATTCGTGACCGGCGGAGATGGTCTGGGAAATGGCGGCATTGATGCGATGCGAGAGAAGGATATTCGCGTAGAAATCGTTGGAATCGCTCGAATCGTTGACCGCGCCACCGCCATCGAAGTTGATGAATTGGTAGCCGGCGGCGGCCCGCAATTTGAGATAGTTCGTGATCTGTGTCTCGACGAACGGGCCCACGCTGTAGGTGACCGAATCGTTCAGGAAACCCTGGTCATAGTAATTGTAGACCGCCGAAGTCTCGAGCCCGCCGCCCGTCGTCGAAGTGAAAGCGAAGTAAGCGCTAAAGCTCAGCTCCTCGGCGTTGCGATCGAGATAGGAGAAAGTGTCGGTCGTAGAAACGTAGGTGTAGTGATCGTAACCAAAGGTCAGGACCGCCTTGTTCAAATCCCAGAGAGCCGAGACCCCGATCGTATTCTCGAAGCGGCCGTAGTCCACCACGTTGCTCAGCTGCAATTGGGCGACCGGATCCTGTTGCAGCGAAAAACGATCGTGGATGTTGATGCGCCAATCCATCACAAAGATGTCGAAGGACAATTGCGAGCCCGGCGAGATGAGCACGCCGTTGGTGTTTGCGTTCGGGTGGTCGAGATAGAAGCCATAACCGAGGCCGAGATCGAGCTTGAGGGTGTTCAACTGCGTCACCGGCCAGATGGCGGAGATGTTGAATTGCGGTCGGATGATGACGTCCGACTGCTGGTTGTTCTCCGAGAGATTAATGTTGTCGTTATACTCGACACCGGTCGTAATGCTGAAACGGAAGCGGACCGGGCCGAGGAGGAGATTGTAGGGTATCTGTTCGATCGACTGGCGGCGCGCTTCGGCGGCAGCTTCGCCGGCCAGCGAAGGACGGACCGCTTCCTGTGCCTGAAGGGCCGGTGCCAGCAGCAGCAGCGAAAGAAAAAGGGAGAATGCTTTGCGGGCAGCCGCAGTGGGGTTTGTTTTGGGATCCATGCTCATATTTGAGTCAAGCGCGATCTAGGTTAGCAGGTGCAGTACCAACCAAGGCCTGACATTTTCACGCGACCACCATGTGGCAGAAGCGCAAAGATCCGGCTCTGAGAACAACTGGTCCGCGAGCCTCCCTCGGAAGGTGCTGTGTTCATTAGTGGCTTACGCCGTTTAGTCCGGCCTGTTTTACCTTTCATAGGTGGTGTCAGCAAGAAAAATCGCACCTCCGCCGCCTAGGGATTCGGCTGCGCGGATCGTAGGCGAGCCGGCGCTTTCCGGCCTCCAGGTTTGGCCCGGTTCAAGCTTGCTTGAGCATCATGCGCCCGTTTCTGACTACTCTCGCTCTCTTCATCCTGACCGGGACCGCTTTCGCCCGGGGCGAATCGCCTGTTGGCCGCCGCGCCTTGAGCGTGTCCGCGCCGACAACCAGTTATGCTCTACCCGGCGGCGCGACCACGTTGGTCATTCCGCTGAAGAACAGCACCCGAGCCGGCAGTCTTGTTTTCGTGAATGAAAACGCCGCGGCCCAAGGCGAACTAGCCATCGCGGTGTCGGACCGGTCGCTTGCCGCCGATAGCCCGCACTGGACCTCGGTCGAGGGCAAAATCCGCTTTCGCCACAAACGGCTTTTCACCGTCTCGCTCGTCGGGGTGGAGGCAAATTACGTGCGTCTGTCCTTTCGCGTCGATCCGCCAGCAAATGCCGCCGGAAAAGCCGCGGAGAAGCGCCCCCGGCCCTATAAACTGGCCCGGATCGCGTCGAGCTGATTGGCCGAGCCGAGCTTCTCGTTTTTGTGCGCGATGAAGTTCGCGTACTCCTCGACGAAGATCTTGCCCGGCGGACGGAAATCGAATTGCTCGGGGTGATCGCGGAAAAATTCGCGGTGCACCCGGGTCCAAACCAAGCGCCCATCGGTGTCGATGTTGACCTTGGTTACGCCGAGTTTGGCGGCAGGTAGGTACTCGTTCTCGTTCACACCGCGGGCGGAGGGGTCGAGTTTTCCGCCGGCGGCATTGATGCGCTCGACTTCTTCGATCGGCACGCTCGAGCTGCCGTGCATGACGATGGGCGTGCCGGGAATTCGCTTCTGGATTTCTTCAATGACGTTGAAATGAAGGCCCTGCTTGCCCTTGAACTTGTAGGCGCCGTGGCTCGTCCCGATGGCGGCAGCAAGGGAATCGCAGCCGGAGCGGCTAACGAATTCCACCGCTTCTTCCGGATTCGTTAGGCTGGCGTGCCCCTCGTCGACCGTGATGTCTTCCTCAACTCCGCCGAGCTGGCCCAGTTCCGCCTCGACGCTGATTCCTTTTTCGTGGGCGCGCTCCACCACCCGTTTCGTGATCGCGATGTTTTCTTCAAAGTCCTCATGGCTGGCGTCGATCATGACCGAGCTATAAAAGCCGGAATCGATGCAGTCGTAGCACGTTTCTTCGTCACCATGGTCGAGGTGCACGGCGAAAATCGCGTCCGGGAACATCTTTTCGGCCGTTCGGATCAAAGCCTCCAGCATCCGTTTGTCGGCATATTTGCGCGCCCCTTTCGAGAGCTGGATGATGAAGGGCGCCTTGCTCTGCACGTTGCCTCGGAACAATCCGAGGATCTGTTCCATGTTGTTTACGTTGTAGGCGCCGACGGCGAATTTTCCGTAGGCGACCTGGTAGAGTTGTTTGGTGGTAACGATCATAGGTCTCCGAAGTTGAGTCCGCACTCTGGACTGGTGCGCGCCAACTCTCAACCCCGAGGTGTGTGGCGGCTCAAAGGCCGTTTTCGACCACCGGGAGAAGAACGCTGACCGAGGTGCCCTGGGGATTGGAATCGACATCGACCCGGCCGTTGTGGTCGAAGACGGTGCGTTTCACGATCGGCAGGCCGAGTCCCATTCCCCGCGCTTTGGTCGTGCAGAAGGGGGAAAAGATTTTGTCGCGCAACTCGGCCGCGATGCCGCGGCCATTGTCGTGCACCGTCACCACCACGCCGCTGGTGTGACCGCCGTCGCGGATCGGTTTGGCCGAAAGAGTGATCCTGGCCTTGGGCCGGCCGTGGGTCGCCTCGGCGGCGTTGGCCACGAGATGCGCGAACGCTTCCGCGAGCGCCGTTTCGTCTCCGACGACACGAGGGAGGTCGTCCGGCAGGGTCGTTTCAATCGAGAAGCCGTTGTGGACGGAACGTGCGCGCACCAGCTCGATCGCTTTCTTCATCGGCGCGCGCAGATCGAGCGGCTTGAAGTGGAGCTCGGGCGGATGCGCAAAATTATTGATCTGCGTGATGATGAGGTCGAGGCGGTCGATCTCCTGGACGACGATCTCGTTGAAGTTGCGCCGAAAATCAGGGTCGTCAAAACGTTCCGGCAAAAGCTGGGCAAAAGTCTTGATCGCGACCAGCGGATTGCGCACCTCGTGCGACATGCTGGCGGCGAGATCGGTCCAAAAGGCCGCCCGCTCCATCAGCTCCTGTTTTTGCCGGAGCGATTCCTCCGGAGTCAGGTCCTGGATGATGGCGACCGCGCCTAACGAGTGTTGCTCGTGGCTGAGGCGGCGGGTTTGGACCGAGAGCGAGCGGCGGGAATGGTTGTCGACCCATTGCTGGGCTGACATCTGCCCCTGGTTGTCGAGTGTCTCGCGCAGGAGCGACGCCACCCGGCTCCCGGCGTTTTCGATCGGCCGATGCAGAACGTCTGCCGCGGCGATGCCGAGGAAGGATTCCGCGGTCGGGTTGCACCAGAGGATGAGTCCGTCGTTGTCGCAGGCGATGATCCCGGGCGGAATGGCGCTGAGCAGAGTTTCGGCGAGCGTTTTTTGCAGGATGAGCTCGTGGTTGAGCCGCTCGTTCTCGAGCACGCTCGAGACCTCCTCGCCGAGGCGCATAAGAAGTTCCAGGCTCTGCTCATCGAAAGGCTGTCCCGTCAGGCGATGGCCGAAAAAGAGCCAGCCGCTGATCTGGTCGCGCGCGTGCAGCGGGACGATCACTTCGGCGCCGACGGTATCGAGGGCGCGCCGGAGGAGTTCGCGCTCGGCGTAATCCTTTTGCTCGAGATGGGCGCGGTAAACCAGGTGTGCGTGCAGCTCAAACCAGCGCAGCAGCGGATCGCACTCGTCATATTCCATCTCGGAGGTCTCGGGCAGACAACGCAAGCCCGCGCGCAACCGAAAAGCGTCTCCCGCGCGTTCGCGGCCGAAGAGCCCGACTCGTGCTACGCGCACGGTTTCGGCCAGGTCTTCGACCACTCGACTAACGAGAAGCTCGGGTTTTTCAAAGCGCCGGAAACCGCGCGGCGAGGGCGCGAGTGTGGCCGGAACGCGGCGCGACTCGTGACTCACTTCCGGCGCCAACCGCGCCGGAACGACCGCCGGTGCTTGCGCAGAAGCGCTGCGCAGGGCGCGATTTTCCTCCAGCACCCGCGAATGCTCGAGAGCCCGGCCGACGAGCGATTGGAAATGGCGGTGCTCTAGATTCACATCCTCGGTCGCGTAGATACCGGACTGGGCGGCTTCCCGCAATGGTTCAGAACGCAAAGTGCCGAAACCGACGATTAGAATGTCGGGCCACTGCGCCTGGATTTGTGCGATTCGGTCTCCGCTGTCTTTCCCGCGCAGATCGAGCAAAAGGATGGCGGGCCGGTTCTGCTGGAGCACCGTATCGAGCCGCTCGCTTTGCGACACGTGCTGGATCCGGGTCGTGCTCCGGAGATAAGCGCGCGCCCGCCTCACGAAGTCGGGATCCTGTGTATATAGAATACACGCCGCCGGGAGGATCATGCGGCGGCGACTTCTTCCTGGAAACGGACCAAGGGAAGCAGAATATGAAAGCTGGTCCCGCGGGCCAACTCACTCTCGACCTCAATCTGGCCACCGTGTTCCTGCACGATGCCGTGCACGACGGATAATCCCAGCCCTGTGCCGTAGTCTTTGGTCGTAAAGAAGGGATCGAAGACGTGCGCCACGTCCTCCGGTTTGATACCGCTGCCGTCGTCTTCCACGCTCACCCGCAGGATTTCGCGCACCTCGCCGGTATCTTCCGGCAAGGCCGTCGGCCAGGTTTCGGTCGTCCCGATTTCTGTTGCCACCGTGAGTGAGCCGCCCGGTTTCATCGCGTCCAGAGCATTGATGAAGAAGTTAAGAAAGACTTGTTCGATCTGATCCGCATCGGCGTGGATAGTATCCACTTCGGCGTGCCAGGAACGAGTTAATTTAATATCTTTTTGATAAAGCCGGTGACCGACCAGGAGGAGGGCTTTCTCCAGCACTTCGTGCACGTGCATCGGCTTGAGCAGCGGCTTGGCCGGCCGGGCAAAGCGGAGGAGCTGGTTGACTAACGAATCGATCCGATCCACTTCGTGCCCGATGAGCGAGAAGAAGGTCTCGCGGAAATCGGAATCCTGGTAACGCTCCGGCAGAAGCTGGGCAAAGGTTTTAATCGAGACGAGCGGGTTCTTGATTTCGTGCGCCATGCCGGCGGAAAGAGTGCCGAGGCTGGCCAGTCGATCGCTTCGCCGGATCTGCATCTCGAGGCGCTTCAAAGTGGTGATGTCGGTCAAAACCATGAGCGCGCCGAGCGGCTCGCCATCCTGTCCGTGGAAAATCGAACTACTGGCGCGCAGAATGGTGTTCTTGTCGCCCGCGCGGAGTGAGATTTCGCGATCTTCCTCGCGCTCGCCTGCGGTCAACGTCTCGTTCAAAATATCGCGCAACGCTTCGGGCAGATTGCTGATCTTGCGCGCGAGCAATTCGGAGGCGGGAAGGCTGGTGATTTCCTCCACCTCGCGATTGAAAACAGTGATCAACCCATTGCGATCGGCTGCGACCACGCCGGTGGTCAGGTTCTGCAGCAGGGTTTCATTATAGATCTTGGCGTTCTGGACCTCGGTGAAAAGCTGCGCATTCTCGATCGCGACCGCGAGCTGGCCGCAGAGCACGAGCAGGGCGCTTTGCTCGACCGTCCCGTAAATGCTGCCGGAACGGCGCGGCCCGAGCAGCATCACGCCCGCGAGTTGGTCGCGGGAGAAAATTCCCATCGCCACCGCGACATGGAGCGATTTCATCTGCCGCCGCACCCGTTCCAGTTCCGGGGTGGAGCGAATCCGGTGCAATTCATCGAGGATGATTGGTTCCTTCGTCCGCTCGAGATGGGCGATGATCGCCTGGTCGCGATGCAACTCCATCCGGGTCGTGCGCGAGCCGGCCTGGACGGTCGGGAAACGCTGCGCGTAAAATTCCTCCTCCGGCAGGAGCAGGAAAACGCGCTCCGTATCGACCGCCTGCCCGATCGTTAGGCCGAAACGCTCGAGCAGATCGGCCAGGGTCGTGACCGAACGCAGAATCGCCGCCGCCTGGTTCATCGTCGCCTGGAAATCGAGCCGGCGGGTGCCGACAAAAAGACGATCGGCCAGCGTTTGCGAGACACCGCGCGCCGGCGCCATCGCGAACGCGACCACCAGGGCCGCGAGAAGATGGGCCACGGAACGCCCGCCGGATCCCATCATCGGCACGAAGACGGAATTACTGAGCCACCAAATCAGGGCGTAAAGACCAACCAGATAAACCGCGAGGACGCCGTAAGAGATGACCCGCCGCATGAAGAACCCGACTTCCAGGATTTTTCGGGTCGCGATGCCGTAAGCGATGACGAGGCTCAGGATGATGAACCGGAAGGGCGCAAACCAAAGCGCCCGCGCCGCGCCGAGGAAGTAATCGAGGACGAAAGCGAGGAGGAGCGCAAAGGCGACGGCCGCGATCGCGCCCATGAAAATGAAGGAGAGTTCGGCATGCTCGCCGCCCTTCGTATTCCGAATGTCACGGCCATAACTAACGATCAGCGCGCCGAAGGCGAGGATGATGTAGGCGACGTAAACGTAAACCGCCGGTCCGTAGTCCGGACTGGGGGCGGTATGCATGTGCTCCGACATCAGCGCTCCTTTGAGGAAAGCCTTCGTCTGGCAAAGGCCGATGACGCCGAGAGTGACGAGCAACCATGTCTTGGAGTGGGCGAAAATCCCTTTCCACCCGAGCTGACGCTGCCGCACCGAGATGCGGAGAAGATTCAGGACCGCGAGATAAACCGCGCCGGCCGCGGAGGCCTGCCGGATGGCGAACTCGGCGGAAGACGCGGTCGTCGCCGTAAATCCTAGGAAGAGACTTCCCAGCCAGGCATCAATCGTTAGGGAAAGAAGCAGGAAACACTGGTTCGCGAGGCGGTGGCGGTTCGCCTGGAAGACGGCGAGCCCCAGCGAGAGCTGGACGAGCATGGCCACGAGGGTGGAGACGGTGGCGGCTGTCATAACTGCGCTTGATCAGGTGATAATAGGCCGTCGCATCGGACTGCGGGAAGCAAAGACCTAGTCCAGTCGCACTCGTTCCACTACCATGCTGCTATTTCCGCCGCCGAGGCCACGTACATTGATAAGAGCACAGTTCAATAGCGCCTTTCGCGCCTTTCGGGCGACAAAATCCAATTCGCAACCCGGAAGCGGTGATTCATGATTGGCCGTGGGCGGGATCATGCCCGCCTGAAAGGCGAGGGCGCAGGAAATCAATTGCATCGGGCCGGAGGCGGAGAGCGGGTTGCCGGTGACGCCTTTGATCGAGCTTACCGGCACCTGTGCGGCGCGCGGGGAAAAGACCCGCCGGATCATTCGTACTTCGGCCGCATCCAAAACCGGGTGTCCCGGGCCGTAAGAGCAGATGTAATCAATCTCCCGCGCGTCGCACCCGGCATTTGCCATCGCCAGGCGCATCGTTGCTTCCAGTCCATCGAACGGGTCGTCTGGCTCGCTATCCATCTGGGCCGCGTAGCCGGTAATCTCGAGATACAATTTCGCTCCGCGCGCCAGGGCGTGATCGAGATTTTCCAGGATGAGCACGCCCGCGCCTTCCGAGATCACTCCCGAGTCGCTGCTCGCGTCGTAGGGCCTGCTCGCCGCGCCCGGGTTACTGTTGGCAAACGAACTTAAACCGGCCGAAGCCAGGCTCGCCATCGCCAGCGGCGTGACCGGAGCATCCGCGCCCCCGGCAATCGCGATTTCCACATCAGCGGTGCGGATCATGGTC
>JBBPZS010000013.1:0-35998 GCA_038198605.1 Chthoniobacterales bacterium
GCTGCGGTCGTGCCGACACACCGCGTTTCGCAGAGCGAAACGTCTACATAATCGACTCAAGATCGTGCCGCGCGGCGCGAATAATCTCCTGAGCGTGGAAGAATATCTCGCGCGCGTCGGGGTAAAAGGCGCAGGCCCGGCCGGTCACTGACTGTAGACGCCTCCCTCTGGGAGGCGCGGGGGCGAACTTGGAATAGCAAAAGCCAGCTGCGGTCGTGTCGGCGACCCGCGTTTCGCAGAGCGAAACGTCTATATCACTCCACCGTCACGCTTTTCGCCAGGTTGCGCGGCTTGTCCACATCGCGACCGAGAGCGACGGCCAGATGGTAGGCGAAAAGCTGGAGCGGGATGACGGTCAGGACTGGCATGACGACATCGTCGGCCGCGGGCACGAGGATGATGTCGTCCGCGATACCCTTCAACTTCGTCGCGCCGCTCTCGGTCGTGACCGCGATAATCGGTCCCTTGCGCGCCCGCACCTGTTCAATGTTGTTCATGTTCTTGGAGAAGACGGCGTCATCCGGCGCGATGAAAACGGAAGGCAGTTCTGGTTTCACGAGGGCGATAATGCCGTGCTTGAGCTCGGCGCTCGGATGTCCCTCGGCGTAGAGATAAGTAATTTCTTTCAGCTTGAGCGCGGCCTCGAGCGCGATCGGGAAGTTGAGCTGGCGACCGAAGAAAAGCATGCCGGTGGCCTCGACATATTTCTGCGCGACGGCTTTGATCTGCTCGCTCGTCTTGAGCAATTGCTCGATCTTTTCCGGGAGGGCTTCGAGCGCTTCGATCAGAGCTGTCCCTTCCGCGGTCGAGAGATGCCGCATCCGGCCTAACAATAAGCCGATCAGGGTCATAATCACGACCTGCGAAGTAAAAGACTTGGTCGCGGCCACGCCGATCTCCGGCCCGGCATGCATGTAAACGCCGCCGTCGCTTTCCCGGGCGATCGTGCTCGCGACGTTGTTGCAGATGCCTAACGTGCGATAGCCTTTGCGCTGGCTTTCGCGCAGCGCGCCCAGCGTGTCCGCGGTTTCGCCGCTCTGGCTGATCGCGAAGACGAGCGTGTCGCGCGTCATCGGGGTGTTGCGATGCCGGAATTCGCTCGCGTATTCCACTTCGGTTGGGATCTGGGCGAGTTTTTCGATGAGGTATTCGCCCACCATCCCGGCGTGGAGCGCGGTCCCGCATCCAGTCAAAACAATCCGGCCGACATCGCGCAATTCTGCCGGGGTCATGTTCAACCCGCCTAACTTTGCCGTGCACTCCTCGAGGCTGAGCCGGCCGCGCATGGCGTCGCGCACCGAGCCGGGCTGCTCGAAGATTTCCTTCAGCATGTAGTGCGGGTAGTCGCCTTTTTTGATGTCCTCGGCGGTGAACTCGACTTTGCTGATGGAGTGATTCCCGCGCTCGCCCGCGAGCGAGCTGATCTCGAACTTGTCGCGCTCGACCGCGACGAGATCGAAGTCGTTCAGATAAACCGCGTCGCGGGTGTAGGCGACGATCGCGCTCACGTCGCTCGCGAGAAAATTTTCGTCCTTCCCGACCCCGAGAACGAGCGGGCTGCCGCGGCGCGCGCCGACGATGAAATCGGGGATGTCGGCGTGAACCATCGCGATGCCGTAGGTGCCGATGACCTGTTGCAAGGCGCTGCGCAGCGCTTCGACGAGAAGAGCTTTGTGCCGCCGCGGATCGGTCACGCCGACCGCGGAGTCCTGATAAATTTGGCCGACCAGGTGAGCCAGCACTTCGGTATCGGTCTCAGATGTGAAATGATGCTCGTGTTCTTGCAGCAGGGTCTCGCGGATCTGCGCGTAATTTTCGATCACACCGTTGTGGACGAGGGCGAGCTTGCCGCTCTCATCGAAATGCGGATGCGCGTTTTGATCGGTCGGTTTGCCGTGGGTCGCCCAGCGGGTGTGGCTGATCCCGTAGGTGCCGGCGGCGGGATCTTCCGCCATGAGCTTCGAGAGCCCGGCGATGCGGCCCGCGCATTTGCGGGTTTCGATGTGGTCGCCATCGACGATCGCCACCCCCGCGGAATCGTAGCCGCGGTATTCCAGCCGGCGCAGGCCATCCAGTAAAATGGGTCCTGCCTCCGCTCGACCGACATATCCGACGATGCCACACATAAGTTAGGGCGGAAGCGTGACACCGACGCCCGCTCGACGCAAGGAAGGCGCGTCCCATCTCTCAATCCTGCTCCTGCTCCTAATCCTATTATTCTCACTCACGCGCTTTCCCGTTCGTCTTGTCGTAGGCTCCCAGGGATTGGAATCGAGCACGAGCAGGAGCAGGAGCACGCGAAGGATTAGGATTAGGAGCAGGAGCAGGAGCAGGATGGGGGTGCAAGACGTCGGCTTGCATTGCGGCGCGCGATTCGGTGTAAGCTGAACTTGCTATGCCGCAATCACCCGCTCTGCCACCCGGTACTACGCAACGCACCCTCTCCATCATCATGGGAGGCGGCGCCGGCACTCGTTTGTTTCCGCTGACTAAGGACCGCTCCAAACCAGCCGTCCCGTTAGGCGGAAAATATCGCCTGGTCGACATCCCGATTAGCAATTGCCTGAATTCGGGGCTGCGTTCGATTTACGTCCTGACGCAGTTCAACAGCATGTCGCTGCATCGCCACATCCAGGCGAGCTACAAGTTCGATAATTTCTCGCGCAGCTTTGTCGATATTCTGGCCGCCCAGCAGACGCCGGAGGGGGCGCAGTGGTATCAGGGCACGGCCGACGCCGTCCGCCAGAATCTGCGCTATTTTCTCGAGCAGCCCTACGATTATTTCCTCATCCTGAGCGGGGATCAGCTTTACCGGATGGACTTCCGGACGCTGCTCCATCAGCACATCCGCTCGGGGGCCGAGATCACCCTCGCGACCACGCCAGTGCAGCGGGCCGCGGCCTCGGCTTTTGGGATCATGTTGAGCCGGCCCGACCACCGGCTCACGCGCTTCGAGGAGAAGCCGAAAGAGGACGCGGTCCTGGATGAGCTGAAACTCGATCGCCAGCTTCTGGAATCGATCGGGAGCAATGCCGAGGAGGAGCTCTTTGAAGCTTCGATGGGCATCTACGTTTTCAACCGGCAGGTGCTGGTCGACTGCCTGGACAGCGAGCTGGACGACTTCGGGAAGCACGTCATCCCCAAGGCTATCGGCGAGCGCCATGTCGATTCCTACATTTTCAAGGGCTACTGGGAAGACATCGGAACGATCCGCGCTTTCTACGAGGCGAACCTCGATCTAACGAACCTGAAGCCGCAATACAGCTTCTTCGAAGCGACGGCGCCGATTTATACGCACCCGCGTTTTCTGCCAGGGAGCAAAATCAACGGCGCCACCCTGCGCCAGGCGATCATCTCCGATGGCTGCATTATTTCCGATGCCCACATCGAGCGGAGCGTGATCGGGGTGCGCAGCATCATTCGGAGCGGGGCGACAATCCGCAACAGCGTCATCATGGGCGGCGACCATTTTGAGGGCGCGGCTCCGGAACAGCCGGCCGATGTCCCACCGATCGGGATCGGGCGCAATTGCGTGATCGATCGCGCGATTATCGATAAAAATGCGCGCATCGGCGACGGCGTCGTCATCACGCCGGAAGGCAAAGAGTCGAACCTCGACGCGGGAAATTATTACATCCGCGACGGAATCGTGGTCGTGCCGAAAGATGCCATCATCCCGGCCGGCTTTTGGATCTGAGCGCGGGCGCCGACTTAGTTGCCGATCCCGCCACCGAACGTGCCCCCGCTGCCGCCGCCGCCGAGACCGCCTGGCACGTTCGCGCCGCTTTCCCACTTGGCTGGCTTGTTCCATGGGATGGAAGATTCCTTTTGCGCGTCGGGATCGTTGATCAACGCGGTGCGCGGCTTATCCGTCGCACAGGAGGAGAAAAGAGTCAGGGCCACTCCGGCAAGGGAGAGGGTGAGGCAAAGATTGAGAAGTCTACGAACGGGTATTTCCAGCATATACGACGGTATCTCCGGGCTGCACCTGGACGCCGCGCGCCAGGGTGTTGCTTAAAATATCGCCTATCGAAGTGGTCGGTTCAACTGAGGAGATGCGGATCTTGGCGATTAGCGCTCCCTGGCGCATGACGAGCATCTCGGAATTCGGGACCACCCCTTGTCGATCCCCCATGTCGAGGACGACGAAGTTGTAAGCTTGGTTGACTGCCAGGACGATGCCGTGGACGCCGGGCTGGTTTACCCCAGATTCGCGCCGTTTTTTGTCCTGTTCCATCTCGGCCACTTTGTCCTGGGCCAATTTCACCTTGTCGGCCAGGACGGCCTTCTCCTGCTCGGCCGCTTCGAGCTGCTGCTTGGCGTCGTCCAGCATCGCCTTTATCTCGTTAGGGGAAACCCCCTCAGGCGACCCCGGCACCCCGGCCACGGTGGCGTCGGCGACCCGTTTCTGCAGATCCGCGATCTGGCCTTCGCTGGCTTGGAGTTTGGATTCGAGTTCGGCTTTTTCATTCTGAGCCTTGCTCAGGTCTGCCTCGGCGGTGGTCGCTTTGGCTTCCGCCGCGGTCGCCTTGCTTTGCTCGGCGGCGAGGGCTACCTCTTTAGCCTTCAGTTTCTTTTCGCTCGCGCCCCGCGCTCGTTCCGACATGTCACGGGCCGAGATCGTCGTCACCAATTCGTTCCGTAAGCCCTTTACCTTGTTCGTATTCAAGAATCCGAAAATGAGGGACAGCGTCATCAGGAGAATCGAAATCCCGATCAAGATCTTGGGCATGGCGGCGAGTGGCTGAGGTAAGGCGATACTGGACACAGAGGCGAGGCCAGACGTTTTTAGTCGTTTGAGCGGGTCCAATGCAATATCCATTTGGTGGATTTTTATCAGGCCGATAAAAAAATCCGGCGTCCCTCCGCGGCGGGTCCGGTGCGCGATTCGAAATTGCGTCACTCCCGCTTCCGCCTTATAGCAACTGCCTCATGGGCCAACAACACCGAGTCAAAGTGAAGCGCAAGCGGCGGAAAGCGTACGTCGAACGGAAACGGGTGGCGGCCAAGGCTCCGCGCCGGCCGGCGGCGAAGTCGCGCGCCAAAAAAGCCGCTCCCGCTACCGCCTCCTAACCCCGCCCTAGGTTGCCCCGGGCGCCCCGGGTTGCTTTCGACGCCCCCGCCGTTCTATCGTCCGCAGTGCGGCCGCAATATCTTTTGGTCGACGGTCACAGCATCATTTTTGCCTGGCCGGAACTGCGCGCCTTGCATGATCGCCGCACCTCGCTCGCGCGCGATGCCCTGACCCGGCAGCTGCGCGATTTCCAGGATTGGACCGGGATTCGCGTCGTGGTCGTGTTCGACGGCCGGGGCACCGCGGTCTCGCACGAGGCGCACCCAGGCGAGATCCAGGTCTTTTATTCGCGCGTCGGGCAAACGGCCGACTCCATCATCGAACGGCTGGCGAGCAAATATGCCGAGCGTTACCGGCTGATCGTGGCGACGGGAGATTATCTCGAGCAGGAAACGGCGAGCGCGAGCGGCGCGGAGACGGTTTCGCCCGAGGGGCTGCGCGAATTATTGCGCGACGCCCGGCCTCGTTAGGCGGCGCCGAGCAGGGCTGGCCGCGTGGCGATGAGAGATTCGCGCCGGGCGCGTTGCCGGCTGGTCGCGAGGACGCGGGCCAGCACGCAGTAAAGTTGTTCGACCGGCAGATTCTTGCTGACGTAGCCGTTCGCTCCGGCGCGCAGGGCGGCGTGCATTTTTTCCTCTTCGTAGCCGACTCCGGTAAAGACAATGATCGGCAGGCTAGGCTGAATTTCGCGGATGTAGGTGATGAGCGAGATGCCATCGACCTTCGGCATGTTGAGATCAACCACCACCACTTCGCAGTCGTGAATCTCCAGCCAGGTCGCGGTCTGAAACCCCTCCGTCAACGTGGCGCAGGTGTGGCCTTTTTGTTTCAGGTAGGCGGCGAGGAATCGGGTAATCGAAGGATCATCGTCGATGACGAGGAAATCGGCGCGATCGCGGTTAAGGATCTTCATAGATAAAGAGGGCGTGGCAGGCGGATTTATAATTTCTATAACCCTCATAAGCAGTAAGCTTGCCACGTCCGGCCAGCGGTCCGGATTTGATCGTCTCTCCGAGGTGTAGCGGTGGGTGTGTCGCCCGCATTCCCCGGGATCGGGGATGTCCGTTCCCGTCAAGAATTCCACAGCCGTGAGCAAGACTCCTGCGGCCGACACGGCCGCCGCTCCACCGGTGAAACTTTTCGTTGAAGACCCGGGACCGCCGCAGCAGCGTAACCGCCCAATGTCCCGCGAATACACGCTCCAGCGCGCCCCCTCTGCGGCTTCGATTAGCATCGATTACGCAGCCGAGCTGAACGAGCAGCAGCACGCCGCCGTCACCGCCCCGCCCGGGCCGCTCCTCGTCATCGCCGGCGCCGGTTCGGGCAAGACGCGCACCCTGACCTACCGCGTCGCTTACCTGCTCGAGAACGGCGTTGACCCGCGCAACATCCTGCTCCTCACCTTCACCAACAAAGCCGCGCGCCAGATGCTCGATCGGGTGGCCAACCTTCTCCCAATGGACGCGAGCGGGCTTTGGGGCGGGACCTTCCATTCCATCGGTAACCGAATGCTGCGGCGCCACGGGAGCGCGCTTGGTTACACCAGCGGATTCACCATCATGGATCGCGAGGACCAGAAAGATCTGCTCAACTCCGTGGTCGCGAGCAGCGGGATCGACCCGAAGGAGATTCGCTTCCCAAAGGGCGACGTCCTGGCCGACATTTTTAGTTTCGTGGTCAACACCGAGCGGCCGATCGAGGAGTTGCTCGCGGAAAAGTTTCCCTATTTCCTGCCCTTGCTCGAGCAGATCAAGGACGTCCATGCGCGCTACGAGAAGCGCAAGAAATCGACCAACTCGCTCGACTTCGACGACCTCCTGGAAAAGACGCTTCGGATGCTGAAGGAGCACGAGGAGATCGCCGCTTTTTACCGGCGCCAGTTTCAATTCATCCTCGTCGACGAATACCAGGACACGAACAAAATCCAGGCCGATTTGATCGACCTGCTCGCGGCCGAACACCAGAACGTGATGGTGGTGGGCGACGACGCGCAGTCGATCTATTCCTGGCGGGGAGCGAATTTTCAAAACATTCTCGCCTTCCCTCGGCGCTACCCGAAGGCGCAGGTCTTCAAAATCGAGCTGAACTACCGGAGCGTGCCCGAGATCTTACACGTCGCGAACGCCGCCATCGCCGCCAACACTCAGCAGTTTCGGAAACAACTCAGCTCCACTCGCCTAACGAAACAGGCCAGACCCGCCATGGTCGCGTTGAATGATGGCGGCGAGCAGGCGCTCTTCATTGCCCAGCGCATCCTCGAGCTGCGCGACGAGGGAATTGAGCTGAACGAAATCGCGGTTCTCTACCGTTCGCATTATCACGCGGTTGAGCTGCAACTCGAACTTTCGCGCCGCGGGATTCCCTATCAAATCACGAGCGGCGTCCGGTTTTTTGAGCAGGCTCACATCAAGGACGTCGCCGCCTTCATCCGCTTCGTTGCCAATCCGCGCGATGAGGTAGCTTTCAAGCGCATGGTCCGGCTTCTACCCGGGATCGGAAATAAGAGCGCCGAAAACCTTTGGCAGGGCTGGGAGCATTCGCTGGGCGCCGTTGTCCCCGGGGACGCCGTCCCAGGCCCGCCCGTTGTAGCCGGGGACGCTGTCCCCGGCCGTGCGGTGAACGGCGCTCCCACCGGGGACAGCGTCCCCGGCTACAATTTTGGCGCGCTCTTGCTCCGTCTTCCCGTCCCGGCCCGTGCTAAAAAATCCTGGCAACAATTGGCCGACACCCTCGACGAGATCGCGCCTAATGGACAGCCAAAGCAGCCGACCGAGATGATCATGTCGATCGTGGAAGCGATCTACGACGACTATGCCAAGGCCAATTTTGCTAATTACGAGCTGCGCAAGGAAGACCTCACCCAGTTGGCCGGCTTTGCGCGCCAATTTAAGGACATCCACGAGTTCCTCTCCCAGCTCGCGCTCATTAGCAACGTCGACGCCGAGCCTGCGGCCAACCAGACGGGCGATACCGAGGCGGTGAATCTCTCCACCGTGCACCAGGCCAAGGGACTCGAGTTTTACGCCGTCTTCGTCATCTGGCTAACGGACGGGATGTTCCCAAGCACGCGCTCACTCGACACCCGCGAGGCGATTGAGGAGGAACGCAGGCTCTTTTACGTCGCCGTCACCCGGGCGCGTGACGAGCTTTACCTCACCTACCCGCACATGCGGCTGAATGCCGGTTACGGCGACATGTTCCAGCGCCCCTCGCGTTTCCTGAAAGAAATCCCGACCACGCTGGTCGAGGACTGGAACGTCCGGCGAGGGCGCTAGCCCGCGCGGCAAAAACCTCGGAAAGTGCCCGTGCCGGAAAAGCATGAACCTTTCGCCTAACGAAAAGATGGCCGGCATCCTCGCCCCGCTCTTTGCCCTCCGCACGGTGGACGATCTCGGGGTCGGCGATGTCGCTGCGCTGCGCCAATTTATCGACTGGTCGCACAAGATCGGTTTCCGGCTCGTCCAGCTTCTTCCGATCAACGAAACCGGCGGCGATAACAGCCCCTACAACGCGATCAGTTCGCGCGCGATCGAACCGACCACGGTCCATCTCGCGCCCGGTAGTCCGGAGGATCTATCGGAAGAAGCGTTTGCCGAAGTGACGGCGGCGGTCGATCTCAGCGCGCTCCGCCGCGGCAGTGTGAAGTACGAGATCGTCAAACCGCTGAAACGAAAGCTGCTCGAGCGCGCCTTCGCCGCATTCCGCCGTCGGCCAGCAACCAATCCGGACTTTGCCGCCTTCTGCGAAAGAGAAAAGCACTGGCTGGCGGATTACACTTTGTTTCGCGTCCTGATGGAGCTCAACGCCGAGCGCGAGACCTGGGACACCTGGGGACCGGAACATTCCGAGATCGACGCCGCCCGCCGCTGGTTCGAGTCGTTAGGCGAGGAGGAACGCACCGCGCTCGAGGAGCGCCGGGAATTTCACAGCTACGTGCAGTGGATCGCACTGCAGCAATGGCGCGAGGTCAAAGCCTACGCCCAGGCGCAGGGCGTGACGCTCATGGGCGACATCCCGTTTGGGATCAGTTATTACAGCGCCGACGTTTTCGCTCATCCGGAACGTTTCGCGCTCGACTGGTCGGGGGGCGCGCCGCCCGAGCCCTACTTCAAGGACGACGAGTTTACTCAGAAATGGGGCCAGAACTGGGGCATTCCGCTCTATCGCTGGGAAGTGATGCGGACGCACGGTTTCGATTGGTGGCGGCAGCGCGTGCATGGGGTGCGGGAAATTTTTCACCTTTTCCGGATCGATCACGTCCTCGGATTTTATCGCATCTATGCCTTTCCCTGGCGGCCGCAGCGGAACGCGGAGTTCTTCTCTTTATCCTGGGACGAGATGCGCGCGTTGACCGGCGGCCGGGAGCCGCATTTCGTGCCGCGCGACGATCTGAGCTGGGAAAATGGCGAAGCCAACCGCCGCGAAGGGGAAGAATATCTGCGGGTGGTGATCGAAGAAGCGGGCGCGACCCGGGTCATCGGCGAGGATCTCGGGACGGTGCCGGATTACATGCGGCCGAGTTTGCGTTCGTTAGGCATCGCCGGATTCAAAATCCCGCAATGGGAAAACTCGCCCGGAGATAATCGCACCATCCCGGGCAGCGCCTACGAACGCAGATCGGTCGCCACTTTCGCGACCCACGATCACCGACCGGTCCGCGCCCTCTGGGAAGCGGCCTTTGAGAAGAAGTCAGACGCTCCCGAACAGGCCCGGCACGATCTCTCGAAAATGGCGGAGTTTGCCGGCGTCGCGCCGCCGCACGAGTCGACCGACTACCTGCAAGAATTTTATCCGGCAATTTTCGAGGCGCTTTTCCGGAGCGAATCCTGGATCGCCCTCGTCATGATCACCGACCTCCTCGGCCGGAAAGAGCGCTTCAACGTTCCCGGCACGGCCGCTGGTTCCAACTGGACTCGGCGGCTGCATACCACGGTTGCCAAACTGGGCCGGGGACATGCCCTGCACCGCCAGCTTCGCCTCGTGCGTGAACTTCTGGAAAAGACGGGACGCACCAGCCCTCCGTCGGATGACAAGCCTGTAAACAGCGGCTAAAGAGAAACATGAATTCACCGATCAAAGTCGCCGTCACCGGCGCCGCTGGCCAGATTGGCTACTCGCTCCTTTTCCGCATCGCCTCCGGCTCCATGTTTGGCCCGGACCAGCCGGTGCATCTCTTCCTCATCGAGATTCCGCCAGCGCTCGGCGCGCTCGAAGGTGTGGTCATGGAATTGCATGATTGCGCTTTTCCACTCCTCAAGGGCATCTCGCCGACAGCCGACCTCGACGAAGGTTTCCGCGACGTGAACTGGGCTCTCCTCGTCGGCAGCGTGCCGCGGAAGGCCGGGATGGAACGGGGCGACTTGTTAGGCATCAACGGCAAAATTTTCATCGGCCAAGGCAAGGCGATCGAGAAAAATGCCGCGTCCGATGTCCGCGTCCTGGTGGTGGGAAATCCCTGCAACACCAATTGCCTGATCGCGATGAACAACGCGAAGTCGATCCCGCGCGAGCGCTGGTTTGCCATGACCCGCCTCGACGAAAACCGCGGCAAGGCGCAACTAGCGCAGAAAGCAGGCGTCGACATCACCGCGGTCAGTAACATGACCATCTGGGGCAACCATTCCGCCACCCAGTATCCGGATTTCTACAACGCGAAGATCGACGGCCAGAATGCCGACAAGGTGATCAACGACGAGAAATGGCTGAAGGAGACTTTTATTCCCGCGGTACAACAACGCGGCGCGGCGATCATCAAAGCGCGCGGATCTTCTTCCGCGGCCTCGGCGGCCAACGCGGTCGTGGACACCGTGCGCAGCCTAACGACGGAAACGAAGAGCGGCGACTGGCACAGCGTGGCGGTTTGTTCCGATGGCAGTTATGGCGTGGAGAAAGACCTGATCAGCTCCTTTCCCATCCGCTCGAACGGCGGGAAATGGGAGGTCGTGCAGGACGTTCCGGTGAACGAGTTCAGCCGTTCCAAGATCGATGCCTCGGTCGCGGAGCTGAAGGAAGAAAAAGCGCTCGTTAAAGACCTGCTCGCGTAAGGCGGATCTCGAGGCCGCTTGATGCGAATCCGATGCGCTGGGCGATCATCTCCGGGCTGTATAACGTGGCCGACTTGGCCGCGGAGTTTTGCGGTTATCATCTCGGTCTCGGCGCCGACAAAATCTTCGTTGCCGATTACGGCTCGGATGATGGAACGCTCGATCGGCTCCAACCCTTTGTGCGCGATGGGCTGGTCAAGCTGGTGCCGCTGCCGACGCATCACTTCGCCAACTACGATCCGTCGAACGCCATCCTCGGCACGATCCGCGAGGAAAACGCCGCCGATTGGGTGTCGTTCCTCGACCCGGATGAATTCCTGACCGGCCCCGCGAATCTGAAGGAGGTTTTTGTCGGGGAATATGATCGTGGAATCGACGCCCTCCGAGTCCCGCGCTACAACCTCACCGGCGTCGGGCCCATACCTGACGCAGAGCATTACCTGCCGCATCTCACGCTAAAGATCGTGACAACAGATACCCGGGTCGCCGATCCCGCCGCGCCGCTTTCTTCTCCGTGGATTTTCTCGAGCCTGCCTCCCAAAGTGATGATCCGCGCGCAATCCAGCCTAACGACGACAACCGGCGACCATAATGTGGTCGGTGCTACCGGGGAGCTGGCCGAGAACAAAGCACTCGAAATTCTACACCTCCCGCTGCGCGGTTACGCTGCCTTCCAGGAAAAAATCGAACGCGGGATCGGCTACTTTGCGAAAAATCCAGAGCTCCATCCCAACATCGGCTGGCATTGGCGGAGATGGATCGAGCTCTTCCACGCGGGCCGCTTACGCGAGGAATATGAGGAGCAATTTCCCGAAGCCGCCGCAGCCGAAGCGCTCCTGGCTGAGGGAAAAATCGTCCGGGAACGACGCCTGGCCGATTGGTGGACTAACGAAAAGGCGTCCCCGTCTTATTTGTAGATATAAACGGCGTACTCGTAGAGCCCGTAGTCCGCACGGAAAACGTAGTTCCGATTGAGATTGGCCTGGAGCAGGTCGGCCATCTGATCAAACGGCACGTGAAACAGATCCTCGCGCTGCCAGTCGACGTGGACCGACATCACGTTGAAGACCATTCCGCGCCGGCAGTGGCTGAAGGCAAGGCGGAGCATCCGCACCATATAATCGGTCATCTCTTCCTGGCTCATCTGCAGACGACACTGGAATAAACCGCCGAGGATGACGTAGTCCGGTTGATCTTCCCAGACCTCTTTCAGGTCGAACGGATCGCCCAGGACAAAATCCCCCTCCGGATGTTTCTCCCGCGCCTTTTCGATCATGAGCGGCGAAAGATCGACCCCGCGATAACTGATCCCGCTCAAGCCTAACGACTTGATTTCGTCCAGGACCACGCCGGTGGCGCAGCCGACGTCCAGGATTTTGACCGGCTTTTCTCCTTCGGGCCGCAGCTTCATCACATCGAGAAAAACGCGGTAGCGCTCGTGAAACCCGTCGGGTTTCGGATAACCCAAGCCTTCGTGACTGTCGCCGTGCTCGGAAAAATATTTCTCCACCAGCGTGATAAGAGATTTGTAGGGCCGGCCCGGGGGCGGAGCGATCAGGTCGCTCTCGGTCGCCGGCTTGGAAGAAGGATCGGGTTTGCTCATGGTTGTCGATAGGCCGGGAAAACGAAGTCTGCGGCTGCGCTCCGGCCAAAGCCGCATAACGATCGGGGCGGAGGGAGCTGCCGCAAAAGTAGGCTGTGACCTCCCGGTTGGCAAAGCCCCTCTTGAAATGGGCCAGGCCGTCGCCCGTTTCTGCCTCGAGGCCGGCCGCACCGCCGAGATGGATGACGCGGCAGTCGGCAAAGTGTTCGTTCGCCGCGGCGATCAACCCGTAGGTCGCGTGAGTCTGCAAGGCTGCCGGCGAACCGCCTTCAAGGTGCGCGTAAACAATGTCGCCGCTGCGCACCCAGAGAATAATCGCCACGATTTCGCCCTGATGATGCGCGGCCAGCGCGGTCACTTCCGGCATTTTCGCCAGCTCTTGGAAATAAGCAGGCGCAAAATCCTGAATCCCCGTCACCTCGTGCCGCGCCACCGTGTGCTGATAGAGCCGCTGCCAAAGCGCGAGGTGCGCGCCGAAATCTATTTGTTCGAAACTGCAATGCTGAAAACTTTTTCGGACCGACCAGCGATGATTCTTCGTGAAGCGAACGGGCCCGGTTTCGCGGTCGATCAGGTAGTGGGTCTTGAAGGGGCGACAGATCTCAAACGCGCTCGCCAGAATTTCCGGCGCCGGGGAGGTGAGCGGATCGGGCACAAGCGCGACGCTCACAAGTTCCGCCGCGCGTAACTCTTCCAGCCCGGCCGGCAGATCCGGCCGCGGGCCGAACACGGTCAGGGGATAACAACCGAGGGCATCCGACCAAGTCGTTAGGGGGATTGCCCGCGTGAGAAGCGCCGTTCCCCATGGCGCCACGTCGATCGCGCCAAAACCAAACGCGGCCGCATAGGCCGGACGCGCGTAAAGCGGCCGGACCGGGATTTCTGCATGCCCGTCCATCACCCGGGGACTCACCCCGCGGCCGCGATCGCGAGCCCGCAGATTTGCTCGATCTTTTCGTTAGGCAAATCGCGCCAGCAGGGCAACCCAATCACGCGGTCGGCCAGTTCCTCGGTCTGTTCCGTCGCGCTGCGCGGGTATTTGGCGAAAACGCCGTGCCGATGCAGCCCGCCGCCCCACCAACGCCGGGTCCCGATCCGGTGGCTGGCAAGGGCCTGGCCGATCGCCTCCGCACCGGCGTCTTTCGCTGCGACGAGGACGGTTGAACTCACCCAGCGCTGACCAAATCCCTCCTGGAGCTGGACCTTGGTTTGTCCCTCCAAGGCTGCGCGGTAAGCCGCCGCGACGCGCGCGAAATCGGCCCGCGTTTGAGCCCAGGTATCGAGAGCAGCGAGGCCGACCGCGGCGGCGTATTCGCTCATCTTGCCATTACAAGATCGGACGGTCGCTTCCCGCGATCCCCAGAACCCGAAGTTGGCCCGTTTGTGCAATTCCTGCACGAAAGCCGCATCGCCTCCGACAACAAACCCGCCTTCGCCGACCCCGAGGACCTTGGTGGCGTGCAGACTAACGACCGCCGGAACGGGGCCCTGCCCGATCGTGTCGAACATCGCCGCGGCATCGATCACCACCGCGACGCTGGTCTCCTCGCGAAACGAATTCCATCCCGCCAGATCGATCGGGTGTCCAAACGGACTGACGGGCAGGACGGCCGCGACCGCGCCCGGCGCTTCGCGCAGATATTCGCGCGCCGCCCCCGGTTCCAAGGCCCAGCTCTCCGCGTCGACATCGACGATCCAGGGGATGAGGCCGGCCTGTTCGATCGCGTGACCACTCGCGGCGAAAGTCCAGGCCGGGACCATGCAGAGCGAATCTGGCGGCAGCTCATGAGCGAGCAGCGCCAGGGTCAAACCGACCGTGGCATTGGCGACGGTGGCAACCGGGCCGCCACCGGCGTGCTGCGCCAGCCGCGCCTCAAATCCCTGCACCAGCGGGCCGCCGTTGGAATACCAGCGGCTTTGATCGATCCGGCGCAGGTAGGGCAGAATCTCCTCCGCCAAGGGGAGGCGCGGTTTTGCCACCGGTAATTCCAGGTCGGCCGCGACCTCGTATTGCCAGTAGGAATCAGTCCGTTCCCCGGTCAAGCTCATGGTTCGTCAGGCGACGGAAGGCCTCGCGATATTTCTGGCTCGTTTTTTCAATCACCTCCCGCGGCAGGGCCGGGCCCGGGTAGGTCTTTTCCCAGTCGAGGGTCTCGAGATAGTCGCGGACAAATTGTTTGTCGAAGCTCGGCGGGCTCTGGCCCGGGGCGTAGCTGTCGGCCGGCCAGAAGCGGGAAGAGTCGGGCGTCATACATTCGTCGATCAGGAGTAGATCGCCGTTCGTTAGGCCAAACTCGAATTTGGTGTCGGCCACGATGATGCCGCAGCTGGCGGCGTGCGCTTTCCCGGCGAGATAAATTTTCAGGCTCAGGTCGCGCACCTTTTCCGCCAGGCCCTGGCCGATCATGGCGCAGCATTGTTCCCATTCGATGTTCAAGTCGTGGCCTGCTTCGTTCTTGGTCGAGGGCGTGAAGATCGGCTCGGGCAACTCGGCCGCGAGCTCGAGGCCGGGCGGCAGGGCATGGCCGCAAATTTCCCCGGTCGCCTGGTAATCCTTCCACCCGGAACCGGCGAGGTAACCGCGCACCACGCATTCGATCAGGAGGGGCTCGGTCTTGCGCACCAGCATCGAACGCCCCTCTAGCTGTGCGCGGTAAGGTTGCAGCGCCTCGGGATATTTCGCGAAGTCTGCGGTCAGGAAATGATTCGCCGTTTCTGTGATTTTTTCGAACCAGAAGGCGGAGATCTGGTTCAGGACGGCGCCCTTGTCCGGGATCGGATCGGGCAAAATGACGTCGAAGGCAGAGAGCCGGTCCGTCGCGACGAAGAGGATGCTCTCGCCGAGGTCGAAAACTTCTCGCACCTTGCCGCTGCGCATTTTCTGGATGCCGGGCAGGTCGAGTGCAACAAGAGGTTCGTTAGGCATGGAAGAACGGGCCATGGAAGTTAAGCGCGTAACCGGACCCGGCGCCAATCCCGATCGCGGCCGGGCTAGGAATTGAGCTCACGCGATTTCCTGACAATATGCGGGATGCCGCAAATTCTCCGTCGCTCCGTCATCACTGGGATTTTCTGCTGGGCCGGCCTGGTCCTGGCCGCGGCCGCACCCAATCCCGCGACGCCGGAAAAAAGGGAAATGGCTTCGCCGACGCCCTCTCCTTCGCCGACGCCGATGCTTTATTCTCCGCAAACGCTGGCGGAGCTGAAGAAGCTGCAGGCCGCCGCCCTCACGAGTGACTACGCCTACCGGCAGGTGGCGCATCTTTCGAACAACATCGGCCCGCGCCTGAGCGGTTCGGCCCAGGCGCAGAAGGCGGTCGAGTATGTCGCGGGCGAATTGAAGGCGCTCGGGCTCGACGTGCAGCTGGAGAAAGTGATGGTGCCGCATTGGGTGCGCGGGGAGGAAACGGCCGCGCTCGTTCAATTCCCCAGCCAGGCCCCCGGGACCACGCAAAAAGTGGTCCTGACCGCGCTGGGCGGAAGTGTGGCCACCCCGCCCGATGGCCTGACCGCAGAGGTCGTGGTGGTGCGGGATTTCGACGAACTAAATTCGTTAGGCAAAGAGAAAGTCAGCGGCAAAATTGTGGTTTTTAATCACGCCTTTGATAAGCGGATGGCGGCCCAGGGCCGGGGAGGGGACGCCTATGGTGAGGCGGTGGTGTATCGAAGCGGGGCCCCGAGCGCGGCGGCGCGATTAGGCGCGGTGGCCGCACTTATCCGCTCGGTCGGTGGCGCGGCTTATCGCCTGCCGCATACCGGGATGACGAAATACGCGGAGGATGCGCCCAAAATTCCGGCCGCGGCGGCGACGGAAGAAGATGCGGAACTGATCGCGGCGCTGGCCCCGCAAGGCCCGCTCCGGATGCATCTCGTGCTGACCCCGCAGCAACTGCCCGACGCGGTCAGTTATAACGTGATTGGCGACCTCAAAGGCAGCGAACATCCGGAGCAGGTTGTGATCGTTTCCGGGCATCTCGATTCCTGGGACCTGGGGACGGGCGCGATCGACGACGGCGCTGGAGTGGCGGTGGCGATGCAGGCGGCTCAGCTCGTTAGGCAACTTGGTTTGCAGCCGAAGCGCACAATCCGCGTGGTGGCCTGGATGAATGAAGAGAACGGCCTGCACGGCGGGAAGACCTATGCCGAAGAACACGCGGCCGAAGTCGCAAATCATTTCGCCGCGATCGAGACGGACGGAGGCGCCAATCATCCGCTCGGAATTTACATCGCCGGCAAGTCGGAGGTGAAACCGATGCTCGAGCCAATCGCGAAACTCTTGCAGTCCTCCGGGGCCGGCCTGCTGCAACTCCGCGACGAAGTCGGGGCGGACATCGACCCACTGGCGAAGCTGGGCGTGCCGAACTTCAGCCCGATCCTGGACAGCCGCTTTTATTTCAACTACCACCACACCGCGGCCGACACGCTCGACAAAATCGACCCAACGGAACTGGCCGAAAATGCCGCCATCAACGCAGTCCTTGCCTATGGGCTGGCTAATCTCGAGCAGCCTCTCCCGCGCTGAGCTTTTCGCTGCTACTTTGAGCGATGAATGAACCTTCCATCACGCGACGCGAGGCGGCGCGCTTGATCGGTGGCGCCGCGGCCGCGGCAAGCCTTTGGCCAGTCTCGTCGCGCGCAGCGGAGGCGAACGCAACCTCGGCCCAGCTCCTCCGGGCAATCCCGTCGAGCGGCGAAAAGATTCCTGCTGTCGGTCTGGGCACTTCCCGGACCTTCGATGTCGGTGCTTCGCCTAACGAGCGCGGTCCGCTCCGCGAAGTGCTGCGGCGTTTTGTCCAGCTCGGCGGCAAAGTGGTCGATACCTCGCCCATGTATGGAAAAGCCGAAGAAGTGATCGGCGACCTCACGAGCGAGCTGAAACTGCACGACGAGCTTTTCCTCGCGAGCAAAGTCTGGACGACCGGGAAGAAGGAAGGAATCGACTCCATCGAGCGGACACTCAAGCGTCTGAAAACGAAACGGCTCGACCTCATGCAGGTGCACAACCTGGTCGACCTCGAGACCCAACTCGCCACGCTGCGGGCCTGGAAAGTAGAGGGGTGGATCCGCTATCTCGGGATTACCCATTACGTCGAGTCTTCCTTTTCGGCGGTGGAAAAAATTCTCCAGCGCGAGAAACTCGATTTTCTCCAGATCAATTATTCGATCGGGGAGCGGGGCGCGGAAGAACGGATCCTGCCGCTGGCGCGAGAAAAAGGAGGCGCCGTCCTGGTCAATCGTCCCTTTGCGCGCGGAAATCTTTTTGCGCGTTTGCGCGCCCGGCCGCTCCCGGATTGGGCGGCAGAGTTCGACTGCAAATCCTGGGCGCAATTTCTTCTCAAGTGGATTCTCGCCAACGCGGCCGTGACCTGTGCGATTCCGGCGACGAGCGATCCACGACATTTGGAAGACAACATGGCGGCGGGCGGCGGCCGTTTGCCGGATGAAAAAATGCGCGGGCGCATGGCGCAGTTCGTCAGCGGGCTTTAGGACCGGCCTAACGATATGGCGGACATCCTGCGGATCGCGATGTGGTCCGGCCCGCGCAACATCTCAACCGCCATGATGCGGGCGTGGGAGAATCGCGCGGACACGATGGTGGTAGATGAACCACTCTATGCCTTTTACCTGAAAGCGACCGGCAAACCGCACCCGATGGCGGACGAAGTCATGGCGGAGGGCGAAACGGATTGGCGGAAGGTGATGGCTGAGCTGTCGCGAGGGCTTCCCCAATCGGGGCGCAAAGGCCCCTCCCACATTTGGGTCTTCTACCAAAAGCAGATGACGCATCATCTGCTGCCTGAGATCGAGCGCGCCCGATTGCGCGCCCTAAAGAATTGTTTCCTCATTCGCGATCCGGCGGAAGTAATCGTCTCTTACCTGAAGAAGAATGAAGATCCGAGCGCCGAAGATCTCGGGTTTCCACAACAGGAGGAGATTTTCGAATTTGTGCGCGGTGAGAGTGGCGCGGTTCCGCCGGTCATTGACGCGCGGGATGTTTTGCAAAACCCGGAACGCATTTTGCGGCTCTTGTGTGAAGCCCTTGGGCTCGGGTTCGATCCCGCGATGCTTTCCTGGCCGCCGGGGCTGCGTGATTCGGATGGCGTTTGGGCAAAACATTGGTATGGCGAAGTGGCGAACTCGACCGGTTTCGCTGCCTACCGTGCAGAGCGCGTGGAGGTGCCGCAGCGATTGCGAGGAGTGGAGGCCCGTTGCCGCGAATCCTACGACCTGCTCTACCCACACCGTCTTCGTTAGACGCAAAGCGTCTTCAGGTCCGGGGAGCGCATGCGACTCGCATGCTGGTTGTGGCGACTCGCCGCAACGAACTGTCTAAACTGGCCGTTCTGCGAGTTGTCCAATGCCCGAAGAAAAAGTCCGCACTGGCGGGTCGCCAGCGCCAGCGTGCGAGTCGCACGCGCTCCCCGGAAAGCAGAGTCGTCTTTCTCGTCCGTCGGGTCGTAGCTATTTCAACAGGTAATCGCGGATGAATTGGACCATCGAATAAAACAGGTAATCGGCGTTTTTCTTTTTGCCGAAACCGTGGCCCTCATCCTTCCCGAGCATATACCAGACGGGCGTCTTTTGTTTCTTGAGCGTGGCAACGATTTGCTCGGCCTCTGATTTTGGAACGCGCGGATCGTTCGCCCCCTGAACGACAAAAAGCGGCTTGGTGATCTTGCCGGCGTTATTCAGCGCGGCGATGCGTTCCATGAAAGCGGCCATCTTCGGGTCGCGCTCGTCGCCGTATTCGACCCGGCGCAGGTCGCGCCGGTAGCTCTCGGTATTTTTCAGGAAAGTGGCGAGGTTCGAGATGCCGACGACGTCGACCGCGCAGCGGATGCGGTCGGCGTAGTTGGTCGCGACCTGGAGGACCATAAAGCCGCCGTAGGATCCGCCCAAGGCCATGACGCGGCCGGCATCGAGCTGGGGCTGGGTTTTGATCCAGTCGAGCAGGGCCGAGATGTCCTTATAGGAATCTTCGCGTTTGAAGCCGTTATCGAGGAGGAGGTAGGACTTCCCATAGCCGGAAGAGCCGCGAACGTTAGGCAAAATCATCGCGCAACCGAGCTCGTTGAAGAGGTAGTTGTTGCGGCCGGCAAAACCGGTCGCGCCTGCCCTTCCGGCCCGCCGTGGATGTTGACGATGACCGGCCGCGGTCCCGGGAATTTCTTCGCGTCCGGCTGGTAGAGAAATCCGGTGATCTCGCGGCCATCGAAAGATTTCCAGCGGACGAGCGACGGTTCGACGAGGCGTTCCGCTGGAATGCCGCCGGTCTCGCTCATCGTCCAGCGGGTGGCGATGTTCTTCTCCGCAGTGGGCGACCAGGTGTAGACGTCGGAGGGGGAACGGGCGCCGTTTACATTGAAGGCGAGGAGGTCTTGTTTGGGGTGCCACTTCAGCCCGGAAATAATGGAGGCGGAAAGGGGGGGATCGAAGGCGGGGTCGGGCTGCGCGGTCGCGCTCATTTTGCCGTCGCGCATGGCGACCGCGATGAGGTGCAGGGTGCTGGTGCCGTTTTCATTCAAGGTGTAGGCAATGCGCTGGCCGTCATCGCTCAAATCCCAGTCGTCGACGTCCCACTTCGCGTCGGGCACGAGGTAGGTGTGCTGTTTGGTCGGGAGATCGAGGTACGTGAGCCGCTGGAATTCCGACTCGCGATCGGTGGTGACGAAAATGCCTTTGCCGTCCTTGGCGAAACGCGGACTCGCGTAGGCGACTTTTTCGGCGCCCTCCGCGGGCCGAGGCGTCAGCTCGGTGCGGGCGCCCGTCTTCGTGTCGAAGAGCCAGAGATAACTCTCGTTGATCGAGACGTACTCGATCACGAGGAGTTGGGCATCGTCGGGCGACCAATCGGCGATTGCCCAGCCCCCACCTTTGACCTCGGCCAGCAAACGATCGCTTTTCGGGTCGTTAGGCGACTCGAGATAAATGTCGGTGTCCGCCCCGTTGCGCCGGGTCGAGGTGTAGGCGACGCGTTTTCCGTCCGTGCTCCAGCTCGGGGCGGAGTTGCGCGATTTGCCGTCGGTCAGCAGGGTCACCTCGCCCGTCGCGAAGTCGTAGCGATAGTTTTGGTTGAACTCATTGCCGCCGGCGCTTTTGGAGAAAACAAAAAAGGCGCCGGCCTGGGGATCGAAGGTCGCTTCATTGATCCGGTCAGCAAAAAAAGTCAGCTGCGTGCGGGCGCCGCCGGGCTGGGTGACGAGGTGAACCTGATTGGTGTCGCCGAAGCGGGTCAGGATGAGCATTTCCGGCTTGTCCGGCTGCCAGTCGAGAAAGGCGGCGGCGCGCGATTCGGTGTAACGGCCGACTTGGTCGGCGATCTCGGAAGGGATTGGCGGCACGCCATCCAGCATCAGGGAATCGGGCGGGGGGAGGGGAGGATGCGGTCCGTCCGCAGCGAGAAGGGTGACAGGAAAAAGGAGCGAGAAGAGCAGACGGCGAGAGTTCATAAATGCGTCCGATATGCTAAAGAGTGGGGCGCGGATGCAAACGGAGAAAAGAAGTGCAGCAGGAATTTAACGAGAAGAATCGCAACCTGGTGGTGAACATCAACGGACGGCTTGTTCATCGTGACGAGGCCGGCATCAGTCCCTTTGATTCGGCGGTGCAGGGCGGCGATGCGGTCTGGGAAGGGCTGCGGCTTTACAACGGTCGAATCTTCAAACTCTACGAACACCTCGATCGTCTCTACCGCTCCGCGGCTGCGCTTTCCTTTGCTGAGATTCCGCCGAACAAGAAGTTGATCGCGGAGATCAAGCGCACCCTGGCGGCGAACCAAATGCGCGACGACGTTCACATTCGCCTCACTTTGACGCGCGGGGAAAAGATCACTTCTGGGATGGACCCGCGGCTGAACCAGAGCGGCCCGACCTTTATCATCCTGGCCGAGCACAAGGAGCCCGTTTATGCAAAAAGCGGCCTGAGGTTGATCACGAGCAAAATGCGCCGCCCGCCGCCGGAGGTGCTCGATCCGAAAATCCATCACGCTAATTTGCTCAATTCCATCCTGGCCAAAATCGAGGCGAACAACGCGGGCGCGGACGACGCGCTCATGCTCGATTTATCCGGCCACGTCGCGGAAACGAATGCGACGCACATTTTCCTGGTGCGGTCGGGCGAGGTCGGAGGGTGTGCACGTGGCGGACTAATCCTTCGTCTTTTTACAGAGAAACGCCGCCGCGACGGGTTCAGCGACGTAGAGAGGGAAACATTCGCGAATCAGGCGGCCATTGAATTCTATCCTATTGAGCGTACCTTCTTTCATGAAAACGTTAAAACTGGCGCTCGGCATGGCCGTCGTGAGTCTCGTTGGAATTGGAATCGCAGCAGCGGATCCGCTGGCTCCTGCGGTGTTGGGGAAGAAAAAGGAAAAGGACGCAAAAGACGATAAGCTCGTTTTTGTGACGGGGTCACGCATTCCGAAGCGAGTCCAGGTGAAAGCCATCGGCACTAACACGGTAGGGCAGTTGCGCGTCTATACCCGCGAGGAAATGGACCGTACCGGCCGCTTCACGACGGAAGGAATCCTGGCGCAGGATCCTTCGATTACGATCATCGGCAACGGTTCGCACTAGGGGCGGGACTCCTAAGCGGTTTGCAAATAGCGATGACGGTTGGCGTCAAGCCAACCGGTCATCGCTATTTTTTTTGACGGCAGCCGCCTCTCTCAAACGACGAAAGCGGCTTCCGGGTTCGATTAAGCTTAGTGCCTGAAGAGCACTTTACGCATGATGGGCGAATCCGACTTCTACTTCTACTTCGGGGCGATGTAAGCGCCGGCGGAGTGGCAACCGCTCGAACTTCTCGTCCTCCACCCCGGTATGCAACGTTTGTTGGGGGATACTTGATGAGCATTCAGTACGGTCCTCCGAAACGGCTCTGCCTCGTCTGAGATGATCTGGCCGATTCTCTTGCCGCTTCATTCAGAGATGGGAGGCCATTCGTCGCGGGAATCGATCCATCGCTGCCAGCAAGAAAAACCGCGCGGGGAACGGAACTTGCGATTGAGATTTGGCCTTCGGCTGGTTGGCACGGGCGCTGCTTATAGAAAACATAGATATTATGATTTTTGTAAGCGTAAACCCTTTTGCCCTCAAGCGATTCTTCCTTTTTCTTCTCGCCGCCATCGGATTCTCCTGCGTCTCCTGTTTTGGGCAAACGATTCTCCTGAGCGTAACAAACACGCCTTACGATAAGCAAATGAGCCGAATACGCCCCTTCCTGGCCGGGGAAAGTCGGCGGGCGAAACATGAAATCTCCCTGGGGATTGTGAATCACTGGATTGGCGATCTGCGGTCCATTCCTTACGGCTTTACCAAAGAGTGGAAGACTCCCGTGGAAACCAAATCCGGCGCCCCAGCCGATTGCAAGGCCAAGGCGGTCGCCCTCTACGAGAGAATGCACTCTAATGGCGCCTCGAACGTTCGCCTCGTCATCGGAAAACGGGCGGCGAGCAGCCGCTCCACCCATGCCTGGTTGGAATGGGACACCGAAACCGGTACCTACGTTTTGGATCCCACGATCAATTGGCGGGCATATCGTGGAGGGGAGTTGGGGCGGCGATCCTACATTCCATTCTACGCCTACGAAGGCACCCGCAAATTCCGCGCGGCCCCGACGAGCCTTGTGGCGCAGAACTAACGCACTTCTCCTTTCGCACCGAAGAGGGCTTTTCTTGCACAAGGTGGTACTGCTCCTGATTGCACGGAGACGTTCGCCGTTGGTCTGGCACTGACACAGGGCGGTTTCGTCACTTTCCTTCGGGAGAGAAACGGGCCAGTTTCCCGCCGCCGTGCGATTGAGTGAGGACTTCCAAAATATTTTTGGGGATTGCCAGATTTTCATTGCCAACTAAGTGACGATTCTCCTAGTATCTGTTTTTGTAAGTATGGAAATTATATGAAACTGAACACCCTATCCTCCTCTGCCAAAAGTCTCGTCGCCGTTCTTTTGCTAGGACCCTCTGTCGGCATGGCGGCGGACGTCGTCCTGCAAAAGGCGCCGCCTTTGACCGTACGCCAGGCGCCCGAGTATCCCGAGAATCTGGCTCGCTACCATTTCGGAGCAGCGGTGAAAGCTACCCCGGAAAATAGTTCGCTGGCCAAACTCCAGCTGAGCTCCAACGGTCAGGATCAGAACACTTCCGCCGAAGCGCTGCTCTGCGACGATCCGACCACGGGCTATCAACTGCCGGCCGGAGCTTCCTCGATTCTCGTTTCCTTGCCTAACATTGAGAACATCCAAAGCGTTTCCTTCTTGAATGAAGGCGCCCAAGGGGAAGTGATAATTGCGATTTCAAACGCGGATGTGCCGGAAAGCAGTCCGGAGTGGCGCCGGGTGCAGAGTGGCGAGCTCGCGCGGGGAGCTTTCGCGACCAAGATCGGACCGGGCGAAGCGAAGTACGTGAAGCTTAGTTTCAACGTCAAACAACCCGGTCGCATCGCGGCTTTTGGAGTCTATGCGACGCCCGCGCTCTCCGATTTCACCATGCCGCGCCCGCGCAAGGTGAGCTTCGAGGAAAACTCCGAGAGCTTCGCGCTGATTAACTTCAATTTCAGCGACGTCCACGCAAAAGCTCGCGCTCTCTATGTCAGCTCGGGCGATGTCAACCGGGTCAACGCCATGATCGACGACCAGCCGGCGACGGCCTTCCACTTCGCGAACGATGATGCCGCTCCTACTGCAGTCATTGATCTTGGTCGGGAACGCAACCTGAGCCGCCTCTCGGCCATCTATGCGTCCCAGGCCGGCAGCGTCGACTTCTACGTCTTAAATCAACTGCCGGCGGGCAGCTCGGAAGACTCGGATGCGCGAGAGGCCAGCGTGCAGCAGGTCGCCAACGTTGAGCAAAGTGCCAATCTCCCGTCATCCCTGAAAATTACCGAGCAGGCATTTGCCGGTCTCAAGCCAGTAGGCTCTGTCGTCAGCACCGGCGAAGGCCGGGCTTCGATCAACTTCCCGGAAGTAGCCGGCCGTTATGTCATGCTCAAATGGCACCCGGCCGCTCGTGGCGAAGCATTCTCGATCGCGCAGGTTGCGGCGTTCGGCCCGGCGAATCGCACCGCTAGCGGGACCAACCAGGCCGTCTCGGCGGATGGAAAAGAGATGTACGACGGAAAAGACATTCTCGATAACAAAGACATCCCGGCGGAGGGCCTCGACGAAGCGCAAGCGCCCGCGGAAGGGCCTCCTCCTTCGCTTCCGGGCGTGCCGCCTTTCACCTTTATCCCTCAAGTGCCTCCCACCAGCCCCTAACGAACCAGAGCTTCGACTGCGAGGGCCCGCCCGCTGACGTGAAAACGTTGGTTGGCGGGTTTCGTGTTTTCAGGTGGGTGCAGCCACCGGCCGCCGTAGCCGGCGGAAAATCCCGAAAGTTTTTCTACTCCGCGGACTCGGAAGCCGGGCCCGCTTCCTGAGCGAGAGGCTCTCCGACGGAATAACGCGTGAAGCGACGGATGACGATGTTCTCGCCAATCTCGGCGATCTTTGACGCGATCAATTCCTTGATCGTGAGGTCGGGATTTTTGATGAAGCCCTGCTCCAGCAAACAGACCGTGCTGTAAAATTTATCGAGTTTCCCGTCGACGATCTTCGCGAGCACGTTCTCCGGTTTGCCTTTCACCTGCGCGGCATAAATCGCGCGCTCCGATTCCACCGTCGCTGCCGGCACTTCGTCGCGGTTGACGTAGAGAGGCTGAGCGGCCGCGATGTGGAGGGTGATGTCTTTGACGAAAGCGCGGAAGCCTTCGTTCTTGGCCACGAAATCGGTCTCGCAATTCACTTCCACAAGAACCCCGACCTTGCCTTGGAGATGAATATAGGAGGCGACGATTCCCTCCTTGGTTGCGCGCGAGGATTTCTTGCCCGCGCTCGCGATGCCCTTGGTGCGCAGGAGGGTCTCCGCTTTCTCGAGATCGCCGCCCGCTTCGGCCAGGGCGCGTTTGCAATCCATGAAGCCGGCGTTGGTTTTTTCGCGCAGCTGTTTAACGGTTTGGGGATTAATTTCCATGTGAGAGAAAAGTTTAAGTTGTTGAGAGCCGAGGAGTCAGAAGGAAAGGGTCCGGAGAGTCGGGAGCCGCTCGACTCTCAACCACCCTCTCTCCGCTGCTGTTATTAGGCCGAGACGCCGGCCATTTCGACTTCTTCGCGCATGCGCGCTTCGCCGCTGGCCGAGACAATCGCGTCTACGAGCTTCTGCAACATCACACGGATGGCGCGAATGGCGTCATCGTTACCGGGGATCGGATAGTCGATCACTTCGGGATCGGCGTTGGTATCGACAATGCCGACGATCGGCACCCCGAGACGGCGCGCTTCGTTCACTGCGTTCTGCTCACGGGTGGTGTCGATGATGATGAGGGCATCGGGGAGCTGCGACATTTCCAGAATGCCTTCAAGGTTGCGGCGCAACTTGGCCGCTTCGCGACCCAAAGCGGCGAGCTCCTGCTTGCCCATTTTCTTGTAGTCCGGCGAGGCTTCGATCTCCTCGATATATTTCAAGCGACCGATGCTTTTCCGAATGGTCGTGAGATTCGTCAGGGTGCCACCGAGCCAGCGCTGATTGACGTAATATTGTCCGCAAGCCAAAGCCGCTTCCTTCACCGCCTCCTGCGCCTGCTTTTTGCAGCCGACGAAGAGAATCTTGCCGCCGCGCTGCGTCACCTGCTGCAGAAAGTCAGTCGCCATCTGCAACTGCTTCACCGTTTCATCGAGATTGATGATGTAGATGGCGTTGCGCTTTTCGAAAATGAAGGGCTTCATCTTCGGGTTCCAGCGTTTCGTTTGGTGGCCAAAATGGACGCCGGCTTCGAGCAGCTCAGGCACTAATTCGATCGTGTTGGACATAGGTAGTTTGCAATCGCCGGGGGGCGCAAGGGACGGGGAAGATGCTACACGCCTTCCGCTCTGGCAACTGCAATTTCGCCCTCGCTGTCGCTAGTGATCCCAGCCGGAATTACTGTCGGAAATCAGCTGTTGGAGCATCGGAAAACGAATCTCCCCGTAATTCAGGGCATAGCGCAGGTCGCCGCCCTTGAAAATCCAGGTCGTCGGGATCCAGCTCACGGGCAGCCCGGCAAATTGTTTAATATGACCCGAGCCGCGCGGACCGGGGTCGGCTACGATGGTCACGTTGGGTTGCTGCGAGATCTCATATTTCGCCAACGTGGCGCGGCCATCCTCGCCGCCATTCCAGACCGAGACGAAATAGAATTTCACCTCCGGATTAGCTTTCACCGTCTTGGTCCAGCCGCCACTTTTTAGTTCCGCCAGGCAATTGGAACACCAGGGGGCCCAGAGGTGAACGATGGTGGTTCCTGGAGCCTTGATTGCCTCGGTGACTTGTTCCTCGGCCGAGGGCGTGGCGGCCACGATGGGGGAGGAAATAAGCGCAGCCGCGAGCAAACCGCCGAGAAAATGTTTAAGCATAAGCGTCGCCTGGGGCGGCTATCTGAATTCCGGGTTTTGCTTCAACCAACTCGCCTCAGGCTTCATGCCTTTGGCCGTCGCCGCATTATAAGCGCAGACGAACTGGCTGATCGCGCCAGCCTGGGCTTGGGCGTCCAAGCCAGGGACCGAGATGATGTGGCTCTGCCTCACGATCACGGTGCTGGAATGAACACGGTTACATAAGCGGAGTGTGATTTCGACCGGGATTTCCTTCAGCTGCACCCTGAATTCCGAAGGGAACGCCATCGGCTTGCGAATTGCCGGGTCGGTAAGTGCCTTGCTTGTGCTCCAACTCATGATTGCGCAAAACTATAGGCAGCGACAGTGGGGAGCAAACCGATTCTGGCTCCCAGTTGACCGCGCCTTGGAACGTGACTACTTTCCCTCCCCTTTCCGCGGGACCAGTTGGCGATTGTCGCTGCTGCTTATAACCACCGAGCCCCGCCTCACCAGGAGAGAGTCACACACCGTTATGTTGCAAATGCAGGATTTGATGGCGAAGTCGATGAAGGACTTCAAAGAAGGCAGCATCGTCAAGGGACGCATTCTGGAGATTCGGCCACGGGAAGTTCTCGTGGATATTGGTTACAAGTCGGAGGGAGTGATCCCGACGGCAGAGTTCGACGACATCGAGTCGCTCGAAGTGGGGGACGAAGTCGAGGTACTCCTCGAGCGTCTCGAAAATGATGAAGGCATGGTCGTTCTCTCGAAGGAGAAAGCCGCCTACCGCCAGAACTGGAACAAGATCGCCCAGGTTTTCGCCGGCGACGGCCTGATCAAAGGTAAGGTGAAGTCCGTCGTCAAAGGCGGCCTCATGGTCAACATCGGCGTCGAAGCTTTCCTTCCGGCTTCCCAGATCGACATCATCCCGCCGCGCGATCTCCAGCAGTTCGTTGGCAACACCTACGATTTCAAGATCGTCAAAATAAACGACGACCGCAAAAACGTCGTCCTCAGCCGCCGCGAACTGATCGAGCAGGAGCGGAGCGAAAAACGCCAGAAATTCCTCGAAGGCGTGAAGGTCGGCGACACCGTCTCCGGCGCGGTCAAGAACCTGACCGATTTCGGTGCCTTCATCGATCTCGGCGGCATGGACGGCCTCCTCCACATCACCGACATGACCTGGGGCCGCCTCGGTCATCCGAGCGAATTGCTCAAAGTCGGTCAGCAGCTCGAAGTCCTCGTCCTCGATATCAACAAGGAGAAAGAGCGCGTCTCGTTAGGTCTGAAACAGACCCAGAAGAATCCGTGGGATCAGATCGAAGAGCGTTTCCCAGCCGGGCAGAAGGTCAAAGGCAAGATCACCAACCTCGTGCCTTACGGCGCGTTTGTGGAACTGGAAGAAGGCGTCGAAGGCCTGATTCACGTTTCCGAATTGTCCTGGACGAAGCGCATCATGCGCCCGTCGGACATCCTCACCGTCGACCAGGAAGTGGAAGCCGTCGTCTTGGGCGTGAATAAAGAAGAGCAGAAAATTTCGTTAGGCCTGCGCCAGCTCGAAGCCAACCCGTGGGATGAGATCGAGAAGAAATTCACCATCGGCAGCCGGGTGAAGGGCCAGATCCGCAACATGACCGCCTATGGCGCTTTTGTGGAACTGGAAGACGGCATCGACGGCATGATCCACGTCTCCGACTTGAGTTGGACGCGCAAGATCAATCACCCGATGGAGGTCTTCAAAAAGAACGACGAAGTCGAAGCGGAAGTGATCGACATCGACAAGACCAACCAGCGGATCAGCCTCGGTCTCAAACAACTGAGCGATGATCCCTGGAAAGAAATCGACACCAAATACAAGATCGGCGATCTCGTCACCGGCAAGGTCACGAAGCTGGCCAGCTTTGGCGCCTTCGTCCAGTTACAGGACGACATCGACGGCCTGGTTCACATTTCCCAGCTGAGCGAAGATCACGTCGCGAAAGTGAAGGACGTGCTCAAGGTCGGCCAGGAAGTCGAAGCCCGCGTCATCAAGGTCGACAAAGTCGAGCGGCGCATCGGTCTCTCGATCAAGGCCGCGAATTATTCCGAGGAAGATCTCAAACGCGAATCCGAAGCATTCGACAACTTCCGTCCGGGCGAAGACATGGTCGGACTCGAGAAGGCTTTCGAAGCCGCCGAGGAAGATTATCGTCCCGGCGAAGCCAAGAAAAAATAACGCCAAGTCGACGCCGCCCCTGTGGACGTTTCGCTCTGCGAAACGCGGCCCAAGAATCCGTCAGCGGCTTCAGGACATTGCAACTCGACACTCGCGTTTCGCACAGCGAAACGTCTACATGCGCTTCATTTTTGTGCTCTGCGCGCTGGCGCTGTTGCCTGACCGGCTTGCTGCCCAAACCGCTCCCGCTTTTTCGCAAGTCATCGTCTTTGGCGACAGCCTTTCCGACAACGGCAACATCCAGCATGTCGTCGAGAATAAATCCGTCTTCATCAGTTTCCCGAGCCTGACCTTTAATTATGCGGACGGGCGCTTCACCAACAGCCTGCTGACTCTCCCGCCCTCGCGCAGCTATAGCGGCACCTGGCACGAACAACTGGCCGAAACTTTCCTCGGGCTTCCCGCCGCGACGAACAGCCTGGACGGCGGAACGAACTACGCTTTTGGCGGCGCCACCACGATCGCGGGCGCGAGCGACCGCACTGTGATTTCCAATCCACAGCCTTTCCTCGGTGGCGATCTCTCCATTACGATCGATAACCTCGGAAAACAGGTCGACGATTACCTCGCGAAACAAACCGTCGATCCGGCTGCTCTCTACATCGTCTGGGGCGGCGGGAACGATTTGTTCGACGATCCCAGCTCCGCCAACGTGCTCGCGACCGCGCAACGTGTCGCCGGCCTGGTCGAGCAACTGGCGCGGGCGGGGGCTTATCACATTTTGGTGCCTAACGTTCCGCCTCTCGGGCTGGTTCCCAACTACCAGGACGACATTCCGAAAGCGGCGCTTTTGGATGCGGGTTCGGCCGAGTATCGGCAGGAATTCAATATCCAGCTCGTTGCGGCTGTCAGCACTCTCGCGGGCGAGGGGATCACGATTGCTCTTTATCGCTACGATATTTTCGGGCTCTTCTACCGACTCGCCGCCAACCCAGAGGACGTCGGTTTCGTCAACATCCGCGACATTTCCCAGGCCAAGGCCGTGGACCCGGACCAATACCTTTTCTGGGACGACATCCATCCCACGACCGCCGGGCACTATCAGATCGCCTCGGCCGCCTTCGATTTACTGAGCGGGACCGCGACGACGCCGGCCCAGTCGCTGAATCTTTCCGCACGTCTCCCGGTGGGGACGGACGAGAACGTCCTGATCGGCGGCCTCATTGTGACCGGCACCGAAGCCAAAACCGTCATCGTTAGGGGCTTGGGCCCTTCGATTGCGCTCAATGGCGTGCCTCTCGCCGACACGCTGAGCGATCCCGTGCTTGAACTTTTCCAGGATGGCGCGCTCCTCGCGAGCAACGACAACTGGACGGACGCGCAAGAAACCGAGATTGAGGCCACCGGTCTCGCCCCGGCCGACGACAAAGAATCTGCGATTCTCAGCACGCTCGCTCCCGGCTCTTATACTTTCATTCTTCGCGGGCAGAGCGGCGGCACCGGCGTGGGGCTGGTGGAAACTTACGACCTCGATCCCGCGGCCAAATCTTCCCTCGCCAATACCAGCACCCGCGGTTTCGTGCAGACGGACGACAATGTCCTCATCGCCGGTTTCATTATCGGCAACGGCGCAAGCGATACGGTGCTCGTGAGGGCGATCGGTCCTTCTCTCGCTGCTCTCGGCGTGGGCAATCCATTGTCCGATCCGACCCTCGATCTCTACGACGCCAACGGCGCCGTCCTCCGCAGCGACGATAATTGGCGCGATGCGGAGGAGTCGCTCATCCGCTCGACCGGCCTGGCCCCGGCCGACGATGCCGAGGCGGCCATCGTCCGCACGCTCGCGCCGGGAAATTACACCGCGGTCGTGCGCGGCAAGGATGGCGGCAGCGGGGTCGCTCTGGTCGAAGTTTACAACCTGCAGTAGCCGAAGGGATTTGCTCGAGATCGCGCCACAAAAAGCGTCCGTCCAGCCGCGCTGCTCCGAATCAGTTCAAACGGCCCGGTCTTTTGGGGATCGGGAATTGGCCGTGCGGAATGCCGCTTGTTCGGCATTCCGACTGCTCCGAAATCGCCCGCTGATCTTTATTTATGTCTTCATTCCTTCGTCTCCGTCTCTTCTGCACGCTTCTTATTGCGACCGTTATCCTGGCTTCGGCTTCAGGTCTTTGCGGCCAGGGAGTGCCGGCATTCACCCAGGTCATTATTTTTGGCGACAGCTTGTCCGACGTGGGCAACATCCGGCATCGGCTGGAGGAGGCTTATTTCATCAGCTATCCGGGCGGAGATTATAATTACAGCGACGGCCGGTTTACCAATAGCTCCGACACCGACCCAAACTCCGGCACTTACGTTGGGACATGGCACGAGCAACTGGCGCGCGATTTTCTCGGCCTCACGGCCGCGACCAATAGTCTCGATGGCGGAACGGACTACGCCTTTGGCGGAGCGACGACCGAGAGCGGGACGCGCGAAGCGACAGTTCTCTCCAATCCCGATCCATTTGTCGGCGGCGAGCTGACCGTGACCGTCGATAACATCGGCAAACAGGTGGACGATTACCTGGCCGCGAACACGGTCGACCCGGCTGCGCTCTACATCATCTGGGGCGGGGGAAACGATCTCTTTGATGACGACAGTGATGCGAACGTCAACGGCACCGCCGATCGCGTGGCGGCGTTGGTGGAACAGTTGGCCCGAGCCGGGGCCGTCTACATTCTCGTGCCTAACGTTCCGCCACTTGGTCTCGTCCCCAACTACAAGGACGATTCGGCGAAGGCGATCGAACTGAGTGCCGCTTCCGCCGCTTACCGCGCGCAGCTCGACCTTCAACTCGACACCGCTGTCGCCACGCTTACGGGAGAATCGATCAGCATCACGCTCTATCGCCTTGATGTTTACGGGCTCTTCTACCGCCTCGCGGCCAACCCGGAGGATTATGGCTTCGTTAACATCAGCGACAGCGCGCAGGGCAACAGTAGCGTCGACCCGGACGAATATCTTTTCTGGGACGAAATCCATCCCACTACCGCCGGTCATTACCAGATTGCCGCGGCTGCCTACGATCTTTTGAATGGCACCGCCGAGCCGGCCGCCCAGTCGCTTAATTTGTCCGCGCGCCTCCCCGTCGAAACCGGAGACGACGTCCTCATCGGTGGCCTCATCGTCGATGGCACCGAAGCGAAACAAGTAATCGTTAGGGGGATTGGGCCTTCGCTCATGGTGGATGGGATGCCCTTGGCCGGAACGCTGGCTGACCCGGTGCTTGAGCTTTACCAGGGCGACGTTCTCATCATGAGCAACGACAACTGGAAAACGACCCAGCAGACCGAGATCGAGGCTACGGGCCTTGCGCCAACGGACGATCTCGAGTCGGCCATCCTCGCCACGCTCGATCCCGGCGCATACACCGTGGTTCTGCATGGTCAGAACGACGGCACTGGCATCGGCCTGGTCGAGGCCTATGACCTGGATTCGACGACCCAGTCCACCCTCGCTAACAATAGCGTTCGCGGCCTCGTCCAGACTGGCGATGACGTGCTCATCGGCGGCTTTATTGTCGGGAATGGCGGGAGCGAAACCGTTGTCGTTCGGGCGATCGGACCTTCCCTGGCCGAGAGCGGAATCGTTAACCCGCTGGCCGATCCAACGGTGGATCTATACGACGGGAATGGCGTCTTGCTCCGGAGCGACGACAACTGGCGCGACGAACAGGAATCGCTCATCCAGTCGACTGGTCTCGCGCCGACGAACGACGCCGAAGCCGCCCTCATCCGTTCCCTCGCGCCCGGCAACTACACCGCGGTCGTGCGCGGCAAAGATGGCGGGACCGGCCTGGCGCTGGTCGAGATTTACAATCTGCAGTAAGTGCTTTGGCCTAACGAGCGGCGGGGCCATTGACCGTCGTTCGGAAAATAATCCGGGGACGGCCGGGCGCCCCGAATCGCACGCGGGCGGAGACGGCCGACATCTGATCGCGCTCGAGGCCTACGGCTATCGCTGGTACCGTATCGGGCGCCTCGATCATTTGCGCGCCCGCCGCAAACGGTAGCGCGCGAAGCGCTCCCCTTTAGGAGCGGCGATCGGCCACCACGGCTGCAGGGGCGAGGGCGGCGGCGTTCCCGTTCGGCGGCGGAACGGCGGCGCCATCGAGCGAGAGATACGTGTAGCCCTGCAGGCCTCGCTCATAATCGGCCAGGATTTTCATGCCGTCGTTAGGCTTGAGCCGGTCGCTCTTGATCGCGGCGTCGACCTGCAGCTTCACCAAGCGCATGAGCTCGATCTTGTCCCACTGCGTCAAGGCCAGGACCTGCCCGATCGTGCTGCCTTCGATCACCTCCTCGATGTACCAGCCCGACTCTTCATCTTCATCGAGGAAGACATGGACCTCGGTCACGCGACCAAAAAGATTGTGCAGGTCGCCCATGATGTCCTGGTAGGCGCCGACCAGGAAAACCCCGAGATAATAAAGCTCGCCCGGAATGATCTTGTGCAAGGGGAGGGTGTCCTTCACATCCTGCAGATCGGTAAACTTGTTGATCTTCCCGTCGGAATCGCAGGTGATGTCGACCAATGTCCCCTGATGATCCGGCTGGGTCGTTAGGCGATGAATCGGCATGATCGGGAAAAGCTGGCCGAGCGCCCAGTGATCGAGGAGGGATTGGAAAATCGAGAAGTTGCAGATGTATTGGTCGCCTAACGAGGTCTCCAGTTCCTTCACTTCTTCCGGCACATATTTCAGTCCCTTATGCAGGGAGACGATCTGGCGGGCCAGCTGCCAATAAAGCGATTCGATCTTGGCTTTCGACTCCAGGTCGAGGAGCCCGAGGTTAAACATCTGCTGGGTCTCTTCCTTGATCTGCTGCGCATCGTGCAACGTCTCGAGCCGGTTGCCGCGCTTCAGTTTCTGCTTCACGTCGAGGATGTCGCGGAGCGGTTTCGGGTCGTTCGCAGTCGCCTCGATCTTGGTCGAGGGCACGTCCTTCTCGATCGCGCCGAAAGCCTCGACCACGAGGACAGAATGATGGGCCACGATGGCGCGGCCGCCTTCGCTCACGATCGCGGGGTGAGCGACGCCTTCCGAGTCGCACACTTCCATGATGTTGTAGACGACGTCGTTGCAGTATTCCTGGAGGGTGTAGTTGGTCGAGCTGTCGAAGCTGGTGCGCGAGCCATCGTAATCGATCCCGAGCCCGCCGCCGACATCGAGATAGCCGAGCTGGTGACCCATCTTCGAAAGTTTGGCGTAATAGCGCGCCGCCTCCCGCACTGCGCGTTTGATCGTCGAGATGTCGGGCACCTGCGAGCCGACATGGAAATGAACGAGCTTGAGACAATGGGCCAGCCCTTGCGCTTTTAACATCTCGCTCGCCGCGACCAGGTTCGTCGTGCTCAGCCCGAACTTGGCGTTCTCGCCGCCGCTCGTAGTCCATTTGCCGGCGCCTTTGCTGTGCAGTCGCACCCGGATGCCGATGTGTGGTTCGACGCCCATCTCTTTGGCGATCCGGAGGGTTTGTTCCAGCTCCTCCAATTTCTCGACCACGATGATGACCGACTTGCCGAGCCGGCGCCCAAGCATGGCGGTGCGAATGAAGGCGCGGTCCTTGTAGCCGTTGCAAATAATGAGGCTTTCCGGGTCCTTGTGCATCGCGAGAGCGGCGATCAATTCCGGTTTGCTCCCAGCTTCGAGCCCGAAGTGAAATTCTGCGCCGGCATCGACGATCTCTTCGATCACTTCGCGCAACTGATTGACCTTGATCGGGAAAACGCCGCGATACGGGCTGTGATAACCGAACTCCTGCATTGCCGCATGGAAAGCGCGATTCACCGTCCCGACGCGATGGCGGAGCAGGTCCTGAAAGCGAATGACGAGCGGGAAACCAAGACCGCGCTCGCGCGCTTCGTTTACCACTTCCAGCAGGTCGATCGCGCCGCCCGCTTCCTTCAGCGGTTTGGCCGCGACATTGCCGGCGCTGTTGACGGAAAAATAACCGTCGCCCCAGCCCTCGACATTGTAAGTCGCGCTGGCGGCTTCCACATCCCAGTCACCTTTCGTCATCGTGGCGCAGTGTAGGGCACCAGTCTGCAAATTCAATCGGCAGATTATGCATCGAAATGCAACCGTTCCCCGAGGAGAAATGGATGCAGCCAATGTGCGCCGGCCCGGGGTTCTCCGGGCTGCCCGGCTTGTTTTTCAAATTCGCTCTGATACGGTTTTTTTAGATGAACAAAACGGTCATTGAAGTACAGGTGCGCGCGGTTTTGCCGACGAGTGGTGGATGTGCGGTCTTCCTTGGCAATGCCGACAAGGTGTTCATCATCTACGTGGACCAGAGTGTCGGCAGCGCCGTTACCATGTTCATGCGCGGGACGGTCAAGGAACGTCCGCTGACGCATGACCTCATGGCGCACCTCATGACCGCGCTCGGGGCGCGGGTCGAACGGGTCATCATCAACGATCTGAAAAACGCGACCTATTACGCGCGCATGATCATCCGGGCGGAGAACGAGCTGCAGCAGAAAAAGATCATCGAGCTGGATGGCCGCCCAAGCGATTGCATCGCGATGGCGGTGCAGCAAAAGGCGCAGATCTACGTCAGCCAGGAAGTCTGGGACGAGGTGGACGATATGACCGACGTGCTGCGGAAGATGGAAGAGGATGGATTGAGACCGGACACGGATCCGGATGAGGGAGCGGAATCGGAGTCGGCGGAGGAAGAAGAGTGAGGGAAGCC
>JBBPZS010000014.1:0-38182 GCA_038198605.1 Chthoniobacterales bacterium
CGCCATCGCCAGCACGCGAGGCGCGTGCGCTCCCCAGAATCTCTCGCTTCGTCGCTTATTTCGCCGCGCTTCCCTCGATCAGAAAAGTGATCTCGCCTTTCGGCGGATGGGCGGAGTAATGCGCGAGCAGCGCGGCGCCGGTGCCGCGCCGGAATTCCTCAAACTTTTTCGTCAGCTCACGCGCGACGCAGAATTTTCTTTCGGGCATGAGCGCGGCACAGGCCGCGAGCGTCTTGTTGATCCGATAGGGCGATTCAAAAAAGATGGTCGTCTCCGACCGCTCCGCCGCTGCCTGCAACTCGCGCTCGCGTTGCCCGCTTTTGACGGGCAGGAACCCGCGGTAACAAAAGTTTTCCATCCCAAATCCCGAACCGACCAGCGCCGTGGTGATCGCGGAAACGCCGGGCACGACGGTAAAGGGCAGATCCCTTTCGATGCACTTGCGGATCAAGCGCGCTCCCGGGTCCGACAACCCGGGCATGCCGGCATCAGTGATCAGCGCGACCGTTTCACCTACCGCAAGTCGCTCGACCAGTTCGGCGGTGCGCATGGCTTCGTTATGCTCGTGGTAACTAACGAGCGGTTTCCGGATTTCGAAATGGCGGAGCAAATTTCCTGAGTGCCGCGTGTCTTCGGCGGCGATGAGGTCGACGCCTCGCAGGATCTCCAGCGCGCGTTGCGTGATGTCGGCGAGGTTTCCGATCGGGGTACCGACGATGTAGAGCATCGAGAATTATCGCTGGGAACTGGGGGTCTGCCAGCACGGTGATGGTGTGGGCGGCGTTGTAGCCGGGGACGCTGTCCCCGGAACTCGCGGTCGCGCGCCAGCCAAGTCCCACTCCTGCTCGTGATCGTAATTGTGCTCGATCAAATCAGCTTCGATCATGAGCAGGATTACGAGCACGAGAGGGAGTGGTGTGGGAGGCAATCACGGCGAAGAGCGCCTCCAACGGAAAGGATGGATTGGGTGGTGATGGTGGGGGTGCGAGACTCCGTCGAGCTCGGGAGGACACGGGGCGAGCCGTTGTAGCCGTCGCCGAGGGCGACGCGAGGGCGCCCCACTTGCAATGCAGGCTCTGCCCCGCGTTTCGCACAGCGAAACGGCTACAACGACTCGACAGAGTCTCGCTCCACCGGGCAAGTCGGCCCCCGTCGCCAAAGTATGAGCGACTTGATCGAAAGTCCCCAAAAACGAAAGAACCACTCAGCGCGTGCGCTGAATGGTCCTCGCCCTGCCGACTCAAGTCGTGCAGCGATCCCGGAGCCGGTTAGGACGGCTCCGGGATGAGTTTCACATATCTCTTATTGGCCGCCGCTGCCGGGGACTTTGAGCTTCAATTCGTTCGAGCAGGTGCCCGTGTCTGTCTCGCAGACTTGATAGACGTGGACTTCCCTGGGGCCGGTGCCGAGGTGGTCCTGAGCGCGGCCGTCGTCTTCCACTGTCCGGATTACGACACCGTCACGCAGGATGTCTATGGTGCCGCCATCTGCCGGGGTCCAGCTAAGGGCCACGAGACGGTTGTCGTGTCGGTGACGGAACGTCGCGGTGAGCGTGATGCCGCCGCCGCCGCCGCCGGTGACCGTGCCATTGACACCCATCGAGAAGTCGTAGGGTTGGCCAAAGTCATTCGTATCAGCGAAGAAGGCCCCGAAGAAGTTGCTGTCGAAGAACGCATTTTGGTTGTTACCGCAAGGCGTTCCGACGCAATTCGCGCCGCTCGTGGTCGAGTCAAATGAACGACCGGTGAGGTCGCCAGTTGGCGTGACGTTGAGATGATAGCTACCCGCGTCGAGGTGAACGCTCAGGCCTTCGACCGTCACCATGAATTCGGTGAAACCGAATCCGCTGCGTCCCGTCGGAACCACGATCGGGGCGACCGTCATGCCGCTGGCGATGAGCGTGCCGGGGTTACCCGCGGAAACGCCTTGACGGATTTCGTAGGTCGCACCGGTGACGTTGGTGTCCGCGAGGTTATTCGAGAAGACCGAAGTCACATCCCATCCATCGGTATCGGGCACATTGAAGTCATCATAGACGCTGGCGTATTGGCCCGCACCGAGGCTGGTGTCGCGCTCGTTGGCGAGGCCGTTGACGTCGTTGAAGTCGCCGTTGTACCAGAGGGCGTCACCCGATGGCGTCGGCGTTGGCGTGGAGCTCGGCGTTGGCGTGGAGCTCGGCGTCGGCGTCGGGCTTGCGTTGCCGGAGTCGGCACGGATGAGCCAATTACCCGGCAGGCCCTGGCTATCAATCGTGAAGATGAAGTCGTTGTTTCCGAGGTTGTTGAGATCAACGGCAGAGCCGCTGCTCATCGCCACCGCCCAGGATTTGTTTGGCGCGGAATCGGACGTGTCTTGCCCTTGCCAGAACTGCTCCGGTCCGTTGTTCATCGGAGTCATATCACCCACGAAGAAGCTGGTGGCGCCTGCAGGGAGGTCCACCGCCGGCGAGAAGGTGTAAGTCACAAAGGTATTGGTGTCGGAGTTCTGAACGGTACCGGCAACTGAACCGAGCAACACCCCATCAGTCGGATTACCGTCACCATTTGGGTCGCTCCACACGCCGATGGTTACCGGTGTGCCGTTCGGAGCGAACCCAGGGAAAAGCGGGCTCCCCCAGACGACATCGACTGATGTGATTGAGGTTTGGCCGGGAATGACGGCGAACTGGTTCAGCCAGATCGCCTCGAAGTTTTGCGCTCCATTCCCAAACCCGACGCCCTGTTCGGACGTCCCGTCGTCATACTCGTAAGTTGACGCCGGCGTATGGGGCGAAAAACTCGCTGACGGCGAGACGATGCGTTTAACAGGCGTTCCGTGCGTTGCCGACAGTTTTGGCTGACCTGCTTGCGCACTGAGCGCGAGCGAGGCAGCCAAAGCGATCGTCGTGAGACCGATTTTGTGCAGAGTTGGATATTTCATAGGCAGTGAGTAGGCGGAATTTTTTAGTGATGTGTCAAGCCTTTTCTGAGTTATTGTTTATTCCTTTTTCTAGCCGAAAATCTGAAAAATTACATTTTCGACGCGACGCCGATCGCTCGCGCGCGCGTCTGCCCGAGCGGTTAATTTTTTCAGTGCGCGGTCGGAGCAATCGCGCTAGAACAAGCGGCATGGCCCGCAAAAAGTCCCAGGTCGCAGTGCCGGTAGCGACGCGCAAATCCAAACTGCTAATCGCGAATGGAGGGGGGCTTGCGCCTAACGAACGAAGCCTCAATTTCGGCGAACGCTGGCCCTACGCGCCGGCTCCCGAACAAAGCGACTACGTCAAGATCAAGCCGCGCTACCAGCTCTTTATCAATGGCCAGTTCCGCGCCCCGCACTCGGGCGCTCATTTCGATTCCATTAACCCCGCGACCGAAGGCAAACTGGCCGAGATCGCCGAGGCCGATGCCTACGACGTCGACCTCGCGGTCCGCGCTGCGCGACGCGCTCATCGCAAAGTCTGGAGCCGAATGCCGGGACGCGAGCGGGGCAAATATCTTTATCGCATCGCCCGGCTCATCCAGGAGAAGACGCGAGAACTGGCCATCGTCGAGTCGATGGACGGAGGGAAAACGATCAAGGAAAGCCGCGACATCGACCTGCCTCTGGTCGCGGCGCACTTTTTTTACTACGCCGGCTGGGCGGACAAACTGAAATACGCCTTTCCCGGGCGCACCCCCCAGTCGTTAGGCGTGGCCGGGCAGATTATCCCCTGGAATTTTCCGCTCCTGATGGCGGCCTGGAAGCTCGCGCCCGCGCTCGCCGCCGGGAACACCTGCGTGCTCAAGCCGGCCGAAACCACCAGCATCACCGCGCTGCATCTGGCGGAGATTTTTCAGGAGGCGGAGCTGCCCGACGGCGTTGTCAACATCGTCACCGGCGCGGGCAAAACCGGCCAGGCGCTGGTCGAGCACGACGACGTAAACAAGATCGCGTTTACCGGCTCAACCGCCGTCGGGAAAATGCTCACGCGCGCTGTCGCCGGGACGAAAAAGAAGCTCACCCTCGAGCTCGGGGGCAAGGCCGCGAACATTATCTTCGAGGACGCGGCGATCGATCAGGCGGTCGAGGGCATCATCTCCGGGATCTTTTTTAACCAGGGTCATGTTTGCTGCGCCGGCTCGCGCTTGCTTGTGCAGGAAGGCGTTTTCCCCGCGGTCATCCGCAAGTTGCGCGACCGCATTTCGTCGCTTCGCGTCGGCAATCCGCTCGATAAGAACACCGACATCGGCGCGATCAATTCCCGGATGCAGCTCGACAAGATTTGCGAGCTGGTCGACAGCGGTCTGCAGCAAGGCGCGGAACTGGTTCAGCCGCGGCTCCAGTTGCCGGACAAAGGTTACTGGTATCCGCCGAGTTTCTTTACTGGTGTCACCGCCTCGCATCGGATCGCCCAGGAGGAAATTTTCGGGCCAGTCCTGAGTGTAATGACTTTCCGCACCCCTGAAGAAGCGATCGAGCGCGCCAATAACACCCCCTACGGCCTGAGCGCCGGCGTCTGGACCGACAAAGGGAGCAAGATCTTTAAGATGGTGAGCAAACTCCGGGCGGGCGTCGTCTGGGCCAACACCTACAATAAATTCGACCCGACCAGTCCCTTCGGCGGATATCGCGAGAGCGGCTTCGGCCGCGAAGGCGGGCTGCACGGGCTGGCGCCTTATCTGAGTCTCGCCTGATCGTTAGGCGAACGCGGCGGGCGCACCTGTCCGGCCACGGTGTCGAGGTAGAGGACCACGAAGACGGCCGCGAGCCAGGGGCGGAGAACGGCGTGGAGGAGCGAACTCAGGAGCGTCGTTAGGCCAGAGAGAAGATCGATCGAGTCGTTCGTGGCCATGGCCTGCATCATGGCCGCGGCTTGTTCCACGCTCGTCACGCCGCGCAATTTAAAGAGCACGACCGGCAGCTCGATCGCGACATTCAACACGATAACTGCAAGCAGCCAGAGCGAAGCAATCATGGCGCCGCGATAGAGCGGTCTTTGGGCACGGGGCAGTTCCGCTCCGCTCCGCGCCAGCTCTTTGCTTTCCTGCAAGGCCTCGACCGTAGGCCGGTCGCCGAGCGCGCCGGCCTGTTGCCAGAAGAGGAAGTTAATGAAAAGCCGCGCCACCATGTAGGCGGCGAAAATGAGCAAAACCAAGGTCAGCAAAAGTGAGCTGACGGAAGCTGCGCCGGCCGCGAGTGAGAAGGCGACCAGGAGTGGAAGAGCCGTCCAGAGGAAATAGCTTCCATAGACGATCAACCCGAGGACGAACATCCGGGTCCAGAGCGGCTTGGCGCGGCTATAGAGATCGGGCATGGCTGGATCGCGCCCGGCGGAAAGATCCGCCGCCAGCAGTTGCGTCGCCGCGAGCGAAAACGGCCAGGCGACGACGAGCAGTACCAGGGCGACAAACACCACCGTTGCCGCCGTCACGACCGGCACGAGCGATCCCTGCCCCTTTGGCATTTGGAGAAAGGGCGCGGCGATCTGGAGAACAAATACCGGGACCGAGACAAGCAGACCGAGAACGAAAAAACGGGCGAAACCAGCCCGATAGATTCGCCAGCCGCGCGCGAAGATCTCACCGAAGCTGAGCCGGTTTTTTGCGCTGGGGGGCAACGGCGGTGGCACTGCGGCAGATTCTTCTTCTTCCGGTTCGTCCGAGAAGATTTCCGGCAGCTCGCCTGCCCGGCTCCAGCGGTCGCTCTCTGGTTCGCGGACTTCGTTCTCGCGAATGAGGCGGCCTTCCCGGCGCCAGTCGCGCAATTCCTCGAGGTCGACCGGACCGTATTCCTTGCCCTCTACCCGCACGATCCATTGGTCCGACATTCGGCTCACTAAACTGCGAATTTGGCGAAACACTAGCGGCGGGTTCCTGCCAGCGCCGCGCCCTCTGCGGTTCCACCGTGCTTTCTTGGCTCGGCGCGGGCTTGCGATAAGGTAGCCGGGTGAAGCTTCTCCTAGTCGACGGCCACTACTACGTTTACCGCTCCTATTTCGCCATCCTCCACCTCTCCAATTCCAAAGGGGTGCCGACCAACGCCATTTTCGGTTTTACCAAATCGCTCCGGCTCATGTTGAAACATCTCCAGCCCGACCTCGCGGCGGTCATCTGGGATATGGGCCTGCCGCAACGCCGCACCGAATTGCAGCCCGGCTACAAGGAAACGCGCAAGGAAATGCCGGCCCCGATGGTGCCGCAGATTGATTACATCCAGAAACTCATGCCCGCCCTCGGGTTCAAGAGTCTCTCGTTGCCCGACACCGAGGCGGATGACCTGATGGGCTGTTACGCCGTTAAGGCAGCCGAGCGCGGGATCGAGTCGATCCTGGCCACGAACGACAAGGATCTCTACCAGCTCGTCAATCCTAAGGTAAAAATCTACAGCACGGCGAAAGCGGACCTGGCCTCGCCCAAGGACGCCTTTGCCCTCCTCGGCGAAGAAGAGGTCACCGCTAAATGGGACGTCCCGCCGCCCATGATTGGCGACGTCCTCGCCATCGCCGGCGACGCGGTCGATAACATTCGCGGGATCGGCCTCGGCCGAAAGACTGCCGCCAAACTGCTCCGGGAATTTGGCAGCCTCGAGGCGCTGCTCGCCGGCCTCGACAAGGTCAAGCTGCCCAAAACCCGCGACAAGATTGAGACGGCGCGGGAGCAGATCCTGCAGAACCGCAAGATGGTCGAGCTCGATTGCCATCTCCCGTTACCGATGCCGATCGAGGAGCTGCGGATCACGCCCGATTATCCGCGCCTCATCCAGGCGCTGGAGGAATGCGAATTCAAATCGCTCCTCCAGGAAGTGCGCGACGAGGCGGCCCGCGACGGGATCCAGACGCAGGGCGAGCTGATGTTGTAGCCGGTGGTCGCTGACCCCGGCCGCCCTGAAGTGTCGCCATGCTTAACGCGGCCGGGGACAGCGTCCCCGGCTACAAAAAAATCTTTTGAACGGTGCCTAACTAGCGCTGTCTATCTTCACTGGTTAAGGCGATTCGGGCGGTGGCACGCATCTCGCATTCGAAGGTTTCTCCGCGCGTGCACTGCCCGGATCTTTTTTTGTCCCGGCAGGCTTGTTGACCGGCATTCTTTCCCCATTGTGCAGGCATGGCTTTCACTGCGGAAGATCTCCAATTGCTCGATCTCGCGCTACGAGAGGATATCGGGAGCGGCGATATCACCAGCCAGTATTTCGTCGGCGAAGATGAGAAGGCGTCCGCCCGCGCCCTCGCCAAGGAGAGGGCCATCGTCGCCGGCACCGAAGTTGCCGCCGAGATCTTTCGCCGGGTCGATCCCGAGCTGCGGGTCGAGATTGTGCAGAAAGACGGCGCCACCGTCGCAGGGGGAATGGCCGTCTTGGAAATACGCGGCCGGGCCCGCTCCATCCTCACCGCCGAGCGGGTCGCGCTCAATTTCCTCCAGCGCCTGAGCGGCATTGCGACCCTGACCCGCCAATTCGTCGAGGCGGCGGGGTCAAACGGCGCCAAGATTCTCGACACGCGCAAGACCACGCCCGGGCTGCGCAAGTTTGAGAAGGCGGCGGTCGCGGCGGGCGGTGGAACCAACCATCGCTTCGGGCTCTTCGACATGGTTCTGGTGAAAGATAACCATCTTCTCGCGCGCGACGGCCTGGCTCGGCTCAGTGCCGCGATCGAGCGCGTGCACAAGGATCACCCAGGCCTGCAGATCGAGGTCGAGGCCGACAACCTCGATCAAGTCCGCGCCCTCCTCGAGGTCCCGGGGATCGAAGTCATCCTGCTCGACAACATGCGTGGCCCCCAGATGCGGGAAGCGGTTGCGATCGGGAAGGGGAAAGTGAAATTTGAAGCGAGCGGCGGGATCAATCTGCGCAATGTGCGCCAGGTCGCTGCCACCGGGGTCGATTACGTTTCGATCGGCGCGCTCACTCACTCCGCGCCCGCGATCGATTTTTCGCTCGAACTGATTCATGTCGCTGCCTGACGACAAATCCTAATCTTGCTCCTGCTCCTGCTCCCAATCTTCGCTTTGCCATTCCCGGAAGGATTAGGAGCAGGAGCATGAGCAGGAAGAAGGAGGAATCGGGGAAGTCGCCGCCTGACCGGCTGATCGCGGCTCGCATCAGCGAGTCGTTAGGCGAAGGCGTCGTTGGGCGCCGCATCATCGTCCTGGAGTCGACCCGTTCGACGAATGAATTCCTCCTGCAAATGCTCACGCCCGAGCTGGCGGAAGGCTTTGTTGTTTTCGCGGAGCACCAGAGCGCCGGCCGCGGACAGCGCGGGCAGCGCTGGGAGTCGGCCGCGCATCGCGGACTCTGGTTTTCCATTCTGCTGCGCCTGCAAATTCCGATCGCGGAATCCGCCCGCCTAACGACATGGGCGGCGGAAGCAATTGCGGCCACGATTGCGCAGGAGACCGGGCTGCAGGCGGCGATCAAGTTGCCTAACGACGTCTATGTGAACGGGCGCAAAGTGGCGGGCGTGCTGGTGGAAACGAAGGCCGGGCCCGGACCGGAGTGGAGCGCGGTGGTCGGGATCGGCGTCAACCTGAACCAGGCGCCGGAAGAATTTCCCGAGGAGCTGAAGGAAAGGGCGGCCTCGTTGGCGATGGTGCTCGGGCGCCCGATCGATCGCGAAGCCTTTGCCGTCGCCCTGCTCCGCGAGCTGGAGCGAACGCGGACTCAGGCTTCCGCGCCGACTTCCGCCAGCCAGCGGAGGTAGATTTGCGGCGAAATTTCCGAGGGCTTGATTTCGCTTCGGCCGCCCCAGAAAACATTCGTGTAGGAAACCGGGATCCCGCATTCCACCAGATGGCGGTCGATCGCCGCCTTGTGCTCGAGGAGGCGCGCTTTGTCGGTCCCGTGCGCCACTGCCATAATGTTGACGTTGCGAAATTCCGGGCCCGCTTCGCGCCAGTAACAGTGGGTCAGAATATCGTGCCGGCCCACTTCGCCACCGGCTTCCACTTCGCGCCCCGTCGGCACCGCCCAATGAAAAAGGGCGTTGAAACGAGTCACGCGCACTCCGCCGGCCGAAGGTTTGACATGTTCCAGGAAAGTCGAGAAACGCCCGATGATTTTTCGCTTCGTCAGCTCTTCCGCGATCGCGAAAAATTCCCCTAACGACACTCCCGCCTCTTCCGCCCGCGCACCCCATGGTGCCTCGCGGATTTCCTCCGGCGAGAATTCACGTTTCAACGCGGTCAGGATCGTCCATTCCTTTTCCGTCAGGGTGGCCGGTTGCACCACGATCATGGTCGCCGGCTGCTCGGCTTTCGTGCCGGGCTCGACATTTTTTCGGCGCACGTGGCCGACTCCGAGGGTAAAAATTCCTTTCGCCGGCATGAGCCGGAAATGATCCGCGCCGACCAGGCGGGTCAGAATCTCGCCATGGCGCTGGAGCGAAAAACCGTGCGGCACTTTCAGCGTCGTCCAAAGCTTGTATTCCGAACCGGGCGTGACCGCGTCGGTTGAACGGAGAACAACGTGTCCCGAAAAGGGATCCTGTTGCGACATGTAATCGAAGGCAGCGTCGATTTTTTCCGGCGGCACTTTCCAAGCCACGAGCGCGCCATCGGCCAGGTTGGTCGCGAGCAGCGTCTGGCGCACTCGCCGGACGGTTCCGGCGCGGAGCATGGCCACGATCCGCTCGAGCACGGTCTCGACCGGCAGCCCGGCGCGCTCCGCGATTTCGGCAAACGGCTCGCGCACAAAGCCGGCGATCTTGTCCTCGGAAATGGCGAGGATGCGGGCGTTGACCGGATCGTTATGCTCGACCGGCAGGGTGTCGTTAGGCGAAGTGATCATGCGGAAGCGCAGGAGAAGACGGCGAGAAAGTGGCACCCGGTGCCGAGAAGGACAAACAGGTGCCAGATAAAATGAGTGTAGCGGGTGCGCTTGCTGACGAAGAAATAAATCCCGCCCGTGTAAGCCAGACCGCCTGCCACCAGCCAGCCCAGGCTCGCGAGCGGCACATTTTGCAGGAGCGGCCGGAAGGCGAGCACAATCAACCAGCCCATCCCAAGGTAGAGAGCCATCGAGAGTTTTTTTCGTTGCTCGGTGCCGTGGACGCTTTTCAAAATCACCCCGAAGATCGCCAGTGCCCAGACGAGCGCGAGAATCGTCCAGCCCCACGCGCCGCGCAGCGGACCGAGCGTGAACGGGGTGTAAGTGCCCGCGATCAGGAGAAAGATGGCCGAGTGATCGATCACCTGGAAAACCGACTTGATCGTGCCGCGCGGCCAGGCGTGATAGAGCGTCGAACCGAGATAGACGAGCAGCATCGCCGCGGCGAAAACGGCCGTGCCGGTAAAAAAGAAACGGTCACCGCCGCGCCAGGCGGCCAGCATGAGAACGGGCGCGCCGATCAAGCCCGCCACCAGCCCGAGCCCGTGGCTGATGCTGTTGGCCAGTTCTTCACCGGGAGATTGGTCCCATTTGGGATCGAGACACGGATCATTCACACTCATGGTCGGGCGTGTTGCAGGCGGAAATTACTGATACGCCCGCCTGACGATCTCGAAAGCGAAAAGAGTAGCGGAGCGCGGGCCGGCCTTGTGCGAAAGGAAAGAACGCATGATCAAAGCGATCTCTTTTGACGCGGGCAATACTTTGATTCGCCTAACGAAAAGTGTGGGCCAGCATTACGCCTCGATCGGGCAGCGGCAAGGGCTCGAACTCGACCCTGACGCCGTCGATCGGGTTTTTGGACGGCTCTGGAAAGAGGCGCCGGTGCGGCCGCCGACGGAAGGAGGGCCGCGCCCGGATGACGACAAAAATTGGTGGCGGGAACTGGTCGATCGCCTTCTCGATCAGGTCTCGTTGGGGATCGATTCGCCCGGCCGCGACAGATTTTTCGAAGCGGCCTACCGCCTCTTTGCCGAGCCGGGCGTCTGGGCGCTTTATCCGGAGGTCCGCGAAGTCCTCGAGGCGCTGGCTCCGCGTTATCAGCTGATCGTGATCTCAAATTTCGATGGCCGTCTCCGTGACATTTTCGGCCACCTCTCGATCTCGCAATATTTCCGGGACATCTTCGTTTCGAGCGAACTCGGAGTGGACAAGCCCGACCCGCTCATCTTTCGCCGCGCCCTGAAATTGAGCGGCTTTGCGCCTAACGAAGTCTTGCATGTGGGAGACGATCCCGTGCGGGATGCGGCCGGCGCGGAAGAGGCAGGCCTGGCCACGCTTCATCTCGATCGGCCGCACAATTCGCTGCGCGATCTTTTGGGGCTCATTCTTGCGCCGGCTGACGAATCATCGTAAAACCTGAAGCTCGCGTCGGGTTGGAAGCTCAATGGTAAAGCAGCCCCGAAAGTTTTCGGGGTTGGTTGCGCGCGAGCCGTCAGCCAACTAAGAATCTCGGCAAGCCGGGTTGGTAGCTCAATGGTAGAGCAGCGCCCTTTTAAGGCGTTGGTTGTGGGTTCGAGTCCCACCCAACCCAAACCTCTAAAAAGCGGTTTTCTATTCGACAGCGCGCGCAAGGCAGCGGCGAAGCCCCAGCCGGTAGCGCCGCGCTTGGGTGATGGCGGGTCAATGCGGACCGAGCGATTTTTAGACTTGGCACGGGTTCGATGAATTGGCAGGCTCGGCCTGCTCAATGAACCTTGCTGTTTATTGGCGGGAGTAAGTTCTGACCCTTTTCTGCTGCAATCGGTCGCTATGAAAAACATTGCCCAGCTTCGGAGAAACGGAATTCAATCATTTCCATCCTGGCCCGCGCCTGTTCCTGGCCTGCGGGCGCCTTTGCCCGGCCGATGTTCGGCGTTGCCGTTGGTCTTATTATGCGCTGCGCTGTGGGCGCAACCGTGTGTGGCAACTCCCTTCCAATGGGAATTTACCGGCAGCCTCAAGACTGCCCGGCTCCGCCACACGGCGACGTTGCTCTCCACTGGCAAGGTGCTGGTCGCGGGGGGATCGGTGGCACACGGCGCTCTCACCAGCACCGAACTCTACGATCCGGCCACCGGCAGATGGTCAGCCACCGGCAACCTCAGCAGCGCGCGACACTCCCACACGGCAACGCTCCTGCCCAGCGGCCTGGTGCTCGTCGCAGGGGGACGGCTTGACGATGTCTATTCGGCGAGCGCGGAACTCTATAATCCGGCCACCGGCAAGTGGTCCGCCACCGGCAGCCTCAACACTGCGCGATCGTACCATACGGCGACTCTCCTGCCCAGCGGCCTGGTGCTTGTCGTGGGAGGAAGGCTCGTGGGCAACTACTTGGCGAGCGCGGAACTCTATGATCCGGCCACCGGCATCTGGGTGCCAACGGGCAGCCTTAGCACGGAGCGGGAATTCCATACCGCCACCCTCCTGCCCAGCGGGGAGGTGCTCGTCGCGGGAGGAAATGAGGGCGCCCCGGTCGATCTCACCAGCGCCGAACTTTACAATCCGGCAACCGGCGCCTGGTCCGCCACCGGCAGCCTCAGCACCGCGCGATACGACCATACGGCAACTCTCCTGCTCAACGGCACGGTACTCGTGGCGGGCGGGAACCCCGACACTCTCGCGAGTGCCGAACTCTACAATCAGGCGACCGGCACCTGGTCAGTAACCGGTAGCCTCAACCCTGCGCGCGGCGACCATACGGCAACTCTCCTGCTCAACGGCATGGTGCTCGTGGCGGGCGGAAACCCCGACGATCTCGCGGGTGCCGAGCTCTACGATTCGGCGACCGGCAGCTGGTCAGTAACCGGTAGCCTCAACAACGGGCGCGGCGACCATACGGCAACTCTTTTGTCCGACGGCATGGTGCTCGTCGCAGGCGGGGGGGCCGTCGGCGGTGTCGCTCTCGCCAGCGCCGAACTCTATGATCCCGGAACCGTGACCCCGACCACAGTCACCGGCCACGGCACCGTGGACCACCAGGGGAATAGCGTCACCTTCAACTTTCGCGCGGCTCAAACCACCGGCGGCGGCAGCCTCGGCCGTTTTGCATTTTGCGATGCGGCGGCTGGTGACTGCGCTACCAATGCCGCAATTAGGAGTCTCTCCATCAGTGGCAACAGCGCCGACTTCAGCGGCTCGGTTAGTTTGGATGACGGAAGCAAAGTCACCTTCAGCGTCAGTGTGACTGACAACGGCTCGGCTGGCATCTCGGACAGCATTTCGATTAGCCTGAGCAACGGTTATTTCGCGAGCGGAAATCTCACTTCGGGCGACATCCAAATCTACTAAGGGAACTCAGGACGCGGAGGGGGCAGAGCTTGGTAAGCGAAACCGATGACCGGCGTTGCCAGCCGCGCGATTGCTCTGGCGGCTTGCGCGCGCCGGCCGCGATACCTCGGAAGTTTCCGCCGCCCTCGGACAACTGCTCAACATCTCGACCCGGCTGCGTGTGCTGACGGGGACAACGTTCTGATCGGCGGCTTTATCATTCTCGGGCCCGACCCGAAGCGGGTCATCGTGCGCGGAATCGGGCCTTCGTTAGGCGGATTTGTCAGCGGCGTCCTGGAGGATCCGATTCTCGACTGCACGCTGGCGACGGCACGATCATCGCGACGAATGACAACTGGAAATCCGATCAGCAGGCCGATATCCAGGCGACCGGTCTCGCGCCGACGAATGATCTCGAATCCGCCATCTTTGCGACCTTGCCGGGGGATGGCGCAAATTACACCGCGATCCTGAAGGGAACCGAGGGCACCACTGGCGTCGGTCTCGTGGAAGCCTATGATCTCGACACCACGGCCGATTCGAAACTGGCCAACATCAGCACACGCGGCTTTGTCGATGCGGGCGACAACGTGTTGATCGGCGGTTTCATTGCGGGTGAAGGCGTGGCGGATGTGATCGTGCGGGCGATCGGGCCGTCGCTGACCGGTTTCGGCATTGCCGGGGCGCTGCAAAAATCCCAATCTGGAACTGCACGACCTTTTCGGGGCAACCTTCGCCTCCGACGACGACTGGAAGGATTCGCAGCAAGCCGAGATTGCTGCCACTGGCCTCCAACCGTCGAACGATCTCGAGTCAGCGATCCTCGCGACCCTCCCCGCCCGGCGCTTACACCGCCATCGTGCGCGGGAAGGGCGACACGACCGGCGTCGGGCTGGTTGAAGTCTACGATCTGAATTAGCGGCCTCGACGCCGCGCGAAACTCATCCAAGGTATTAGGGCGAGAATTTATTCGGTCAATCCGTAGCGGAGCGATAGGCAACATGCCATTAGTAACCCGAAGAAGGCGCATCCCCGGTCTCTCTTCCTGATCATCTTCATCCAAACCGCCTCGTCGCCCGGAGTTCCGGGCAGACTGGTCACTCCTTCCTGGAGAGTTCTTACATCACCATGAAAACAAAACTCTTTGTTGCCCTTCTCATCATCTCTCCGCTCGGCTCCGTGTTGGCCGATACGTTTACGGTTACGAATACGAACGCGAGCGGGGCGGGCTCGTTAGTCCAGGCGGTCGCGGACGCCAACGCGCACCCGAACATCGACGCTGATACTCCGGACATCATTGCGTTTGATATCCCCACTTCCGATCCGAATCGCGATCCGGCGACTGGTGTTTTCACCATCACGCCGGCCGTTTCCGGACTACCGGGTATCACCGATTCGGTCATCATCGACGGCTATACACAGGGCGGCGCCAAAGCCAACACCCTCGCGACCGGAAATAACGCGGTCTTGCTCATCGAGTTGAGCGGCGCCGATGCCGGCAGCGGCGTCTCGGGCCTGAATTTTAAAGCGGGAAGCGCCGGCTCCACGGTGCGGGGCATGGTGATTAACCGCTTCGCCAATACCAACGGGTTCGCGGCTGCCGGGATAACGATCAACACCAACGAAATAACAGTGCTGGGCAATTTTATCGGGACCGACCCCGCGGGCGCGACAGCGTTAGGCAACGCGGCTGGCATCTTCAGTGGTGGCTTCGTCCCGGGTGGCAATCAAATCGGCTCGGCCCTGCCGGGCGATCGCAACGTCATTTCCGGCAACATCGACCCTCTGACCGGCAGCGGGAGCGGAATCGCGCTCACCAATGGGAGCGAAGGCGACACGGTGCAAAACAATTATATTGGCGTGAACGCTGCGGGCAATTCCGCCCTGCCGAACTACGTTGGCATTGCCCTGACTGGCTCCTTCGGCGGGACGACGCTGGGCGAAATCGTCATTGGCGGCGCCTCGGCGGCACCTGGCGCCGGCCAGGGCAACGTCATCTCCGGCAACTCAGCTGACGGAATTGTTTTTAATGCCGGTAGCAGTTCGAATCTGGGTCCCGTCACGATTGGCGGCAACATCATCGGCCTGGGTGCGGATGGGACCACCGCGCTGGGCAATGGCTTCGGCGGCTTCAACGGCAGCGGCATTACAGAGGAAGTAGATACCGAGACCATTGGCCCGGTTTTGATTCGGCAAAACATCATCTCCAGCAACGCAGGCGACGGAATCTTCTACGCGAGCACGAATACGACGGTGCAGGGTAACCTCATCGGGACCGACATCACCGGCACCGTGGATCGGGGCAACGCTTTCCTGGGTATCGAAATAGTCGGCGACTTCAGAGACCCCGATCCTGCTCTTACCGACATCCTGATTGGCGGTCTTGCACTCGGCGATGGAAACGTGATCTCGGCCAATGACTTCGGAGGAATTAGTGTTCGGAACGCCTACGCTACCATTCAAGGAAACTACATCGGCCTACAAGGCGATCACACTTCCCCCCTCGGGAACAGCGGCGCGGGGATTGATGTCTCCAACATTTTCGATGCCTTGCTCAAGGTCACGGTGGGCGGCCTGGCCGACGGCACCGGTAACATCATTGCCTATAACGCCGCCGCCGGTGTGTTGGTCGCAGCCTCCACCGTCACCATCGAGCGCAATTCCATTTTCAAGAACGGATCGGACACACCCGGCGATCAGTCTGGTCTTGGCATCGATCTCACACCGGGCGGCCCGCAGGTGACGCTGAACGACCCGGACGACGCCGACACTGGTCCGAACGGCTACCAGAATTTCCCGGTCTTGAGCAAGGTCACGTTGGCAGAGGGTAAGGCCGAAATCCTCGGCTCACTCGACAGCCATGCGAGCACGACATATCGCCTCGAGTTTTTCGGCAACGAAGCGTTGGACCCGTCGAACTACGGCGAAGGGAAAACCTTTCTCGGCGCGACCAGCGTCACGACAGATGCAAGCGGTCATGCTGCCTTCGATGTCACATTTCCTGCGCTCGAGGGCGCGTTGCGCGTCACCTCGACCGCGACCGATCCGAGCGGCAACACCTCGGAATTTTCCACCTCCGTCGGTCAACTCCTTAACATCTCCACCCGCCTGCGCGTCCAGACGGGAGACAACGCGTTGATCGGCGGCTTCATCGTCGTCGGGTCCGATTCCAAACAAGTGCTCGTGCGGGGAATCGGACCTTCGTTAGGCGCAGTATTGGGCGACGTGCTGGCTGATCCCATCTTGGAATTGCACAACGGTGACGGCGCTCTCCTCGCCACTAACGACAACTGGAAATCCGATCAGCAAACTGAGATCGAGGCGACTGGTCTGCAACCGACCAATGATCTCGAGTCGGCCATCATCGCTATCCTTCCCGCCAACGCCGCCTACACCGCGATCTTGCGCGGAAAAAATGGCACGACCGGGATCGGCCTGGTCGAAGCCTACGATCTCGACGCGGCCGCCAACTCGAAACTGGCCAACATCAGCACGCGCGGCTTTGTCGAGACGGGCGACAACGTGTTGATCGGCGGTTTCATTGCCGGTGAAGGCGTGGCCGATGTGATCGTGCGGGCGATCGGGCCGTCGCTGACCGGTTTCGGCATTGCCGACGCGCTACAGAATCCGACTCTTGAGTTGCACGATCTTTTCGGGGCGACGATTGCCACGAACGATGACTGGCAGGATTCGCAGGAGGCGGAAATTCTCGCCACCGGTCTCGCGCCGTCGAACGTTTTGGAATCGGCGATTTTCGCGACCCTCCCGCCAGGAGCCTACACCGCAATTGTGCGCGGAAGTAACGACACCACCGGCGTCGGCCTGGTCGAAGTTTACAATGTGAACTGATCCCGCGGTCCTGGCCTCGTTAGGGGATAAGGTTTGTCCACCTTTGCACCAGCCGCGCTCTCAATTCGTGAGCCCACTAAATCTCAGAAATCAAAATAATTATATTGACTGTGTTCCGGCTTCGCCGCTTAACTCGCACTCACCCTGGCTTCGCGACCGGGAGCGCCAATCAAACCGCTGTCACACTGCCTGCCTTATGAAGCCACAACTACTCCTCGCCTTGCTCGCGCTTTGTTTTTGCCATACGGCGGCGGCCGACACTTTCACGGTCAAAAACACCAACCCCACCGGCGAGGACTCTCTCGCCCAGGCGATCATGAATGCTAACGACGCGGATAGAGCGGATAAAATCGTGTTCGCTATCCCGGATTCTGATCCAAATCGCAATCCCACGACCGGCGTCTTCACGATCACCCCGGTTTTTTTTGGCTTTGCGCCGATTACCGACCCGGTGGAAATTGACGCTTATACCCAAGCTGGCGCCAAACCAAACACTCTGGCGGTCGGGAACAACGCGATCCTGCTCATCGAGGTGAACGCAATCAATACAGGCGGCGTTGCCGGTATCGATTTTCGCCCCGGCGGCGATGGCTCAACGGTCCGTGGTTTGATTATCAATCGCTGCACCATTGGCAGCCTCGGCAGCGGCTCCGGGATTTCGATCAGCGCCAGCGATGTCAAGGTTCTCGGAAATTTCATCGGCACCGACTCCGCCGGCACGACCGCCTTGGGGAACTTTACGGGCATCGCTATCTCTTCCGGCAATGGCGGCAATCAAATCGGCACATTTGCCGCGGCCGACCGCAATCTGATCTCAGGCAACCTCAGCAACGGATTAAGCCTGACCAACGGCATCAGCGGAACCAACACGGTTCAAAATAATTACATTGGAGTAAACGCCGGGGGAAACAGCGCGCTTCCCAACGGGAGGGGGTCTTGATTGAAGGCAACCCCTTCGGCGTAGCCACCCAAGGGCCCACATTAATCGGCGGTAACGTCATTTCTGGCAACAGCTCCGACGGACTTCTTATCAGCGCGTCCGCGACTTCCGTCCTGGGAACGGTAATCATTCAGGGCAATCTGATTGGCCTGGGCGTGGACGGAACAACGTCGGTCGGGAATCAGATCGGGATCTCCGCGCAGACCGATCTCACTGCGACGCTCGGGGCCACCTTGATTGGCGGCACGAGCGCAGCGATGCGCAATGTCATCTCGGGCAATGGTGCCGGTATCGGCTACGCGAGCGCAAACACCACCGTGCAGGGTAACTACATCGGCACCGACGTGAGCGGCACCTTGGATCGTGGCAATGCCGCATACGGTATTCAGGCGGATGGCCAACACAGGGGCTTTGACTTTCCCGACGCCACGAACATTACCATCGGCGGCACAGCTGTCGGGGCCGGCAACCTGATTTCAGGCAACGATTTCGGAGGTATCTCGATCGGGAACGGCTACGCCACCATCCAGGGCAATAAGATTGGGACGCAGGTCGATGGCGTTTTGCCTCTGGGTAATGGTTTTGAAGGAGTCAGAGTTATAAACGTGCAGAACGATACCGTCCTGCAGGTCGCCGTGGGCGGAATGGCCGACGGAGCCGGAAACACGATCGCTTATAACGGGCTTGGGGTGTTAGTCGGGGCCTCCACCGTCACGGTTCTGCGCAATTCCATTTTCAACAACCGTCCGAGTTCAGGTGATCTCGGCTGCCAGTGCGGCTTGGGTATCGATCTTGGACTACCTGGCCTTACGCCTAACGATGACGGAGACGTCGACACCGGCCCGAACGGTTTGCAGAATTTCCCGGTCCTGACCTCGGTCAAGGTTCTGAACGCGAATGCGGAGGTCACGGGCACGCTCGGTAGCCATCCGAGCACCACGTACCACGTCGAATTTTTCGGCAACGACGCAATTGATCCGACAAACTACGGCGAAGGCAAAACCTTCCTCGGTGCGAACGACGTCACGACTGATGCCAGCGGGCACGCCGCCTTCGACCTCACGTTTCCGCTGGTTCCCGGTGCGCTTCGCGTCACTTCCACCGCGACTGATCCGAACGGCAACACTTCGGAGTTCTCCGCTTCCATCGGGCAACTGCAAAACATCTCGACCCGGCTGGGCGTCCTGGCCGGTGACAACATCGGGATCGGCGGGTTCATCGTGACCGGCCCCGATCCGAAACGAGTCATCGTTCGCGGGATCGGACCCTCGCTCGGCGGATTCGGCGTCGGAGGCGCCCTGTCCGATCCGACGCTCGAACTCCATGCGGGCGACGGCTCCATTATCGACAGCAACGACAACTGGAAATCCGATCAGCAAACCGAGATCGAAGAGACCGGGTTAGCGCCGTCGAGCGATCTCGAGTCGGCAATCGTCGCGACTCTTCCAGCCGATGGCGCGAGTTACACCGCCGTTCTGCAGGGCAAGAATGGAACCACCGGGGTTGGATTGATCGAGGCCTACGATCTCGACAGCGCCGCCAACTCGCAATTGGCCAACATCAGCACCCGCGGCTTCGTCGACACCGGTGATAATGCGATGATCGGCGGCTTTATTCTCGGCGGCGGCACGGCGGAAGTGATCGTGCGCGCGATCGGTCCCTCGCTCACCGCCTTTGGCGTCGGGGGCGCGCTGCAGGATCCGACCCTCGATCTCTACGACAGCCTCGGGAACCTCATCGTTTCAAACAACGACTGGAAAGAAATCCAGGAGACGGAAATTACCGCCACCGGCCTGGCGCCGACCAGCAACAAAGAGTCGGCCATCCTCATGACGCTCGGGCCAGGCGCTTACACCGCCATCGTCCGCGGCCAGGGCGATACCACCGGGGTTGGCCTGGTGGAAATCTACAACCTCAACTAGCCGGTAATCATCGGCTAAGGGAGCGCCTGTTCCGACAGGCATTCCCCAGCAGGCGAGCGGGATTGCCGTCCAGTCCCTGCTGATCTGCGTGCGGCGGTGCGCAAGGGTTTCTCCGGCAGCGTGTGCACAGATCCTGCTTTTTGGAGAATCTGGTTTTTCCCGTTTCTCGCCGCTTTCTATGATTTCCACCGTCTGCCGCCGCGCCCTTTTCTGCTCTATTTTCGGGGCCTCCGGCGCCCTGATGGTCTCGGCTGCGTTCGGTTACGCTCTTGAAAACAAATCCTGGCCGACAGGCTCGACCATCACCGTGCAAATGGAGTTAGGGACGCCCGCGCAGGCATTGATCGACGGCAGCACGACTTGGAACGACGCGGCCGTGCCCGCGCTCTACGATTGGAACGCGGAAATGAACGACATCCAAATGGTCGCGGTCATGAACTCGACCGTGCCGGTCGCCACCGGCGACGGAGTGAATTCCGCCTCCTTTTCCTCCACGGTTTTTGGCGACACTTTCGGCAGCGGCGTCCTGGCGGTGACCTACTATCGCTCGCAGGGGGGCACGATGGTCGAAGCGGATGTCCTTTTTAACAACGCCCAGTCCTTCGATTCCTATCGCGGCGACCTGATTTTCAATTCCAAGGGAAAATGCATCTGCGATATCCAGCGTGTCTTCCTCCACGAACTCGGGCATGCCCTGGGACTGACCCACCCCGATACCGCCGGGCAGAAAGTCGACGCGGTCATGAATTCCGTCGTCAGCAATCGCAGTCTCCTGGCCCCCGATGATACCCAAGGGATCCAATATCTCTACGGCGCGCCCGCCTCATCGCCCACGCCGACACCCACCCCTTTGCCAGACACCCCGAGCCGTCTCGTTAACATCTCCACTCGCATGCAGGTCGGGACTGGGGACGACGTCCTGATCGGCGGCTTCATCATCCAGGGGACACAGCTCAAGAAAATCATCCTGCGCGCGATCGGTCCGTCGCTCAGTGCCGGTGGTGTCGCCGGTGCGCTCCAGGATCCGAAGATGGAACTTTACGATGCCACCGGCGCGCTCCTCGACGCCAATGACAACTGGCAGGAAAGTCTCGACTCGGGCGAGATCGTCGATAGCGGGCTGGCCCCATCGGATGCGCGCGAAGCGGCGATTGTCACCCGTCTTGCCCCTGGAAATTATACCGCTGTCATTTCAGGCGTGAACGGCACCACCGGCATCGGCCTGGTCGAAAGCTACACCCTCGACACCAGTGCCACTCACGCCGCCAACATTTCAACTCGCGGCCGGGTCGGCCCGGGCGAAGACGTCCTCATCGGCGGCTTCATCGTTGGCGGCCGGACGACGAAACAAATTATCGTGCGCGCCCTTGGCCCGTCGTTAGGCGGAAGCGGCCTTGCGGTCCTGGCCGATCCGACCTTGGAATTGCACGGAAGCGACGGTCAGATCATCGCCGCGAACGATGATTGGGCGAGCGGCTCGCAACAAAGCGAAATCAGCGCCACCGGCCTGCAACCGGCCGATCCGCGCGAGGCAGCCCTGATCGCGACGATCCCCTCCGGAAATTACACCGCTGTCGTGCAGGGCGCCGGGGGCGGGTCCGGCATCGGCCTGGTCGAAATTTACGATCTTGATCTCTAACCCAAATTGCTTGAACATTGTTTCTCTGAATCCGTCAGAAGTCTCCAGCTCACGAAAATGAAAAAATCGCTTGGATTCCTCGTTTACCCCGTCCTTTTCTCTCTCGGCTTCATCGCCAACGCGACCACGGTCATCCCACCCAGCTTCGATGAGCTGGTTAGCCGCGCGGAGATTATCTTCGAAGGCGAAGTGACCGGTTTGCAGTCGCAATGGATCGGTGAAGGAGCGCAGCATCGCATCGTCACCTTCGTCACCTTCAAGGTCGATGACGCCATTAAAGGCGCGCCCGGCACCACTTACTCGATGCGCATGCTCGGTGGCACGGTCGATGGTCGCACGATGGAAGTAACCGATGCGCCCAAGTTCAAGGTCGGCGACCGCAATGTCCTCTTCGTCGAAAATAACGGCAGCCAGTTCATCCCGCTGGTCGGGATTCAGCATGGACGTTTTCGCGTGCAGAAAGATCAGACCGGTCGCGACACCCTCCTCACCGGCGAAGGCCAGTCGCTGACCGATGTCAATCAGCTCGGCGGCGACGAGAAAGCCTCGGCTCCAAGCAAGGCCGCCCTTTCCCTGAATGATTTCAAATCCGTTATCCGTTCCCGAATTTCCCAGCAAGCGGCCAGTGCCAAGATTCAGTAGCCGCTTTCTTCTCCGCCTCGGTGCGGTCTGTGCCCTCGACGTCATTTCGTTAGGCACGGCCCACGGTTTCGCCCTCGAACCCTCCTTTTGGCAGGCCCCGGTCGTCCCCATTCGCATCCAGATGGGTTCGGCCGATATCCCGATCGCGGACGGCAGCACGGATTGGAATTCGGTCGTCGAAAACACCCTTGCCCTCTGGAACGAGCAAATGGACCGAACGCAGTTCAGCTGGACGACCGCTGCGCCGGGGACGCCGGCCGGGATGGACGGAGTCAACTCGATGCAATTCAGCGACACCGTTTACGGCGACGATTTTGGTTCGAATACGCTCGCCGTCACTTTGCTCGACTGGAACGGGAACCAAACAAGCGAGACCGACGTCCTCTTCAACACCGCCAACCGGTGGAATTCCTATCGCGCGATCTACGGGATCTTCGACGGCATTTCCTACTACGATCTGCATCGTGTCGCCCTGCACGAGATCGGCCATGTCCTCGGGCTCGATCATCCCGACGAAGCCGGCCAGAACGTGGTTGCGATCATGAACTCGTTCGTCAGTGAGCTGTTTGTTTTGCAGGCGGACGATGTCGCCGGGGCCGTCGCGCTCTACGGGGCGCCGCCCAATGCACCCAGCCCGACCGGGCACGGGCAGGTGGTGCAGATTTCTACCCGCGGAAAAGTCGGGACGGGTGACGAAGTGATGATCGGCGGTTTCATCATCGAGGGCACAGCGACGAAAAAAGTGCTGCTCCGCGCCATCGGGCCGTCGTTAGGCGCGAATGGCGTCGCCGGCGCACTCTTCAATCCCGCGCTCGAATTGCACGACGGCACCGGCGCGATCCTCGCTTCAAACGACGATTGGGCCAGCGCGCAGGAAGACGAAATCAACGCCACTGGCTTGGCCCCGACCAATTCCCGCGAGTCCGCCGTCCTCCTCGATCTTCCGCCGGGCGGTTACACCGCCATCGTCTCCGGCGCGGCCGGCGGCGGCGGAGTCGCCCTGGTCGAAGTCTACGATCTTGAACCGGAGAGCGGAAAACTCGGCAACATCTCCACTCGCGCGCGCGTCGGCACTGGGGACGACGCTTTGATCGGCGGCTTCATCGTCACCGGACCGCAAAGCCAGATCAACATCATCCGGGCCATCGGGCCGACCCTTGCTGCGGCGGGCGTGGCGGGCGCCCTGGCCAACCCGACCCTCGAGCTTTACAACAGCAACGGCGATCTCCTGCAATCGAATGACGATGCCTTTACCAACCGCGACGCCAGCGCCATCGCCCGCTACAGCCTGATGCCGAAAAATGGTTTCGAATCGGCCCTCTATTTCGAGAGCGCGCCCGGCGCCTTCACCGCCATTGTCCGCGGCTTTAACGGCACCGCCGGCATCGGCCTGGTCGAGGTCTACGCCGTTTACAACAACTAGGCACGGCGCCAGAGCAGGTAAACCGGAAACCCGCTCAACACGATGGCGAATCCGATCCCGCAGGTTGCCGGCGCGAGGATCGCGAGATCGATGATGAGCAGGGTGGCGAGCGCGATTGCAACCAGCGGCACCACCGGGTAACCCCAGGCGCGATACGGTCGCGGCATTTCCGGCATTTTCCGGCGCATTACCATCACCGCCGCCACCAGCAGGACGTAAAACACGAGGTCGGCCGCGACGATGTATTCGAGCAGCTGGGTATAGACATTTCCGTAACGCACGGCACCGGTCGCGGGATCGGCGCTGATCGTCCTCGGCAAAGTGAGCAGCGCGGCCCAGATCCCTTGCGCGACCAGCGCCGCCGCGGGCACATGCTGCGCGTTGGTGCGGGCGGTCGCGCGGAAGAACAGGCGATCGAGCGCCATCGCGTAATAAACCCGCGCCCCGGCCAGGATGAGACCGTTGTTGCAACCGAAAGTCGAAATCAGAATCGCGCCTGCCATCAGGCTCGCTCCGGTCGAGCCGAGCACGGCCCGCAACGACGCGACCGCGACCCGGTTCTGCGGCGCGTGCGCGATTTCGCCTAACGACAAGGTAGCGACATAGGCGAAATTGGCCAGGACGTAGAGCGTCACCACCAGCCCGCAACCAATGAGCAGCGCGCGCGGCAGAGTGCGCCCCGGGTCGCGAACCTCGCTTCCGGTGAAAGTCACGTTCGTCCAGGCGGTCTGGGCAAAGAGCGGGCCGACCATGGCCTTGCCGAAAATCACGATCAGGGCCAGCCCGCCCACCATCGTTAGGCCAGGTTGCGCCAGTTGCGGGCTCCAGCCATTGGCCCACGGGTTCCACCAATCGGAGGAGCGAGCGGCGCAGGCCGCCTTCCAGCCTAACGACAGCCCGAGCACGATCAGTCCGATCAGCGCCGCCGTCTTGGCGAAGGTAAAGGTGTTCTGCACCAGTTTTCCCACTTCCAGACCGCGGGTATTGATCCAGGTGAGAAGTGCGATGAGCAGGACCGCGACCAGTTGCTCGGTCGAAAGGCTGATCGCGTAGGCGCCAAAAAGATGGACCGGCCTAACGAGATATTGCTCGGTCGCGACCGCCGGAAAAAAGACCCCGGCAAACTTGGCAAAGGCGATCGCCACCGCCGCGATCGTGCCGGTTTGGATGACGAGAAAAAGCGTCCAACCAAAAAGAAAACCGATCGAGGGTCCATAAGCCTGACGCAGAAAGACATATTGCCCGCCCGCCTTCGGCATCATCGCGGCCAGTTCCGCGCAACAAAGCGCGCCCGTAATCGTGAGCAGCCCAGCCATCGCCCAGGCCAGGATGAGCCAACCCGGCGCGCCGATTAGCCGGGTCGATTCGGCCGAGGTAATGAAAATGCCGGACCCGATCATGGAACCGATCACGATCATCGTCGCGTCGAGCGGCCCAAGTCCGCGCACCAGCTTTTCGTTAGGCGTGTCCATCAGGTTAGTGGGAAAGCGGCGCGATCCTGACTCCGGCCGCGCTCAATTGCGCGCGCAGCTTTTGCGCGAAAGCGGCCGCTTCCGGTTTGTCCCCATGCAGGCAGATGGTGTCGACCTCGAGCGCGACGTCGCTCCCATCGACCGCGCGCACCAGACCTTCGCGCAACATGCGCAGGACCCGCCCGGCGGCTTCCTCCGCGTCGTGCAAGAGCGCGTCCGGCCGGGTCCGCGGAACGAGCGAGCCGTCAGGAAGATAATTGCGATCGGCAAATACTTCCCGCGCCACCCGCAGGTCGATCGCCGCCGCCGCTCGCGCCATTTCGCTCCCGGCCGGCGCAAAGAGAAGCAGGGAACGATCGACCGCCAGGACCGCGCGGGTTACGGCCTCGGCCAGAGCGGGGTCGCGCGCCGCCATGTGATAAAGCGCGCCGTGTGGTTTGACGTGGCTCGGCCGCGTCCCGAGCGAGTTGGCGATGGCCTGGAACGCTCCTACCTGGTAGGCGACGAGGGCGAAGACTTCGTTAGGCTCAATCGGCAGCTCGCGCCGTCCAAAATTCTCGCGATCGGCCAGGCTCGGATGCGCCCCGACCGCGACCCCCGCCTCTTTCGCGGCCATGATGGAGGCGGTCATGGTGTTGGGATCGCCGGCGTGAAACCCGCAGGCGATGTTGGCGGAGCTGACGAGCATGAGTAGTTCGCCTTCGCTAGCCGCGCCCTCGCCGAGGTCAGCATTGAGATCGACCGAGAGGTTCATGTCGAACGAAGACTGAGCCCCACCCGAAAAAGCTCGAGATCGTTCTCCAGCTCTGCGGAAAGGCGAGCCGCCTCTTCCACCGTCACTTCCTCGAAACGGACAACGTCGTTAGGCTGAAGCTGGGCCGCGTGCGCCAGGTCGACCGTGATCACGTGCGCGATCTTGGGATAACCGCCGATCGTTTGGCAATCCCCGAGCAAAAGAATCGGCTGCCCATCGTTTGCCACCTGCACCGTTCCCGGCGCGACTGCTTCCGAGAGCAGCTCGCGCTTCGTTTTTCGCCCAAGCTTTGCCCCTTCCAGACGCACTCCCATTCGGTCCGCCTGCCGGCCGACAGTGAAGGCAGTTTCGAGCAAGGCGCGGCGCGACTTGCGGTCGAACCGCTCCCATTCCGCCCCGCGCACGACGCGCAGAATCGGCGTCGCCAGCGCCGTCCAGGACCACTCCGGGAGCGCGCCCCAGGGCGCGATCCGCGAAGCTGCCTCCGCTGGCGGTGGCGCTGTGCCTAACGAGAGTTCGTCGCCCTCCTGCAAAGTGCGTCCCGCCACGCCGCCAAAGCGCGCCCGCAGATCAGTCGCGCGGCTGCCCAGGACGAGCGGCACCTCGAAGCCACCCGCAACGGCCAGCCACATTCGACAGCCGTTGCGCGCCCCGCCAATCTTCAGTTCTTCACCTTGCCTAACGACAGCCGGCCGCCCCGCCGGAATCCGGTCCTGCTCGATTTCGACCTCGAAATCTCCGCCGCACCAGGCGATGCGGCGAGGATCGCCAAACCGGAACCGCACCCCGCCGAGCGCGACCTCGAGCAAGGCCGCGTCGATCGGGTTCCCGACGAGCAGGTTGGCGACGCGCGCAGCGCAGAGATCGAGCGCGCCGCCGGGCGCGACGCCCAGCGCGCGCGTTCCCCGGCGCCCGAGGTCCTGCACGCTCGTGACCGGACCTGGACGCAGGACGGCTATTTTTCCCATCCGTCGAATTCCTCCCGGCTGATCGCGACAAAACGGACCCGGTCGCCCGCACGCAGGAGCGCGGCCGGTTCCCGCGTCACGTCGAAAAGGCGCAGCGGCGTTCGCCCGATGATGTTCCAGCCGCCGGGCGAGGGGAGGGGGTAAATGCCGGTCTGGGCGCCGCCGATCCCAAGCGCGCCGGCCGGGACGAGTGTGCGCGGTTTCTCGCGGCGCGGGGTCGCAAGCGCGGCGGGCAGACCGCCGAGAAAGGGAAAGCCGGGAGTAAAACCAACGCAGCGCACGTCGTAACGCCCGGCGGAGTGTCGCGCGACGACGTCGTTAGGCGAGAGCCGGCAATGCCGCGCCACCGTTTCGAGATCGAGCGCGAATTCCGCCTCGTAGCAGACCGGAACCTCGACCAGGCGCGGCCGAAGCGCAGTCTTGCGCCCGCGCTTCTTTCCGCGCAGCGCGGTCTCGAGGGCGGCGCGCCCGGCCGCGAGCAGGGCCGGCGATTGAAAAAAAACCGCCACACTGGCGAAGGCCGGGGCGATGTCGTCCACCCCGGGGAGAGCGGCGGCGGCTAGCCTTTCCTGGAGGGCGAGAACTTCGCCTAACGAATCGCCGACGCGCACGATCAGCGCCGAATCGCCCAGCGGTACGATCTCCATGGCCACGGCGGAGTTTGCCGCTCGCCCGCGCGTTTGCAAAGCGCGATCCCTTTCCGGCCCGGCTTAGAAGCTGAAGGTCACTCCGGTCACGATGTGATGATTCAGCGGCGTCACTTCGATCGAGCCGCCGGGGACGTCGAGCGACTCGAGATTCGCGTAGGTGAATTTGTACTCGAACATCAGCCCGATGTGCCGGGTGAGGGAGAAGTTCATCCCGGCCAGTCCCTGCACGCCCGGGCCGTGGAGCTGATAGCCTTCATGAAAACGGCCGTCGATCGTCGATTCAACATGCGGAATCACCGCGCCGAGCCCGACGCCGACATACGGCTCGAGGTGACCGAGGAAATCCTCCCCGCGGTGGCCCGGCTTCCAGCGATAAACGATATCGCCCAGCGCATAGTTCAGGCCGTGTGAAAGGCTGAAAGCCTGGATCGTGTCCTCGATCTTCTCTTTGCCATTCACCCCGCCGCCGTTGCGCCTTCCCGTTACCTGCGCGGTGTCATCGGTCTCCGCATACATCTTCATGTGAAAAAATTCCGCGCCGAATCCCCAATGGGAATCTTCCGAGAGAAACCAGAGTCCGCGCAGGCCGTAGTAAGGCGGATCATCAAAATCGCGCCCTTCGAATGAAACATCGTGAAAGGTCAGGTCCGTCCCGCCGCTTTGTTGCAGGCGCAGGTCGCTATCCTGGCTCATCGCGACGCCGGTGAAGATGGAAAGTTGCACTTCGGACTGCGCCGTGGTGCCGAGAAGAAAAAAGCAGATTCCGGCGCAGGCCGCGCACCGGGAAAAAGAAAGGAAGCGAAGAAGAATCCGCCCGGAGTCTGTGGTCACGCCGTTATAACGCGTTAGGCTCGGGCTCCGGCTGGCTCAGGTTTATAGACAAAAAATGTGACCAGCCCGAGAACGATTGCCTGGAGCACGCCGCTCCCGATCCACTTCATTGCGATATCCGCCGGAAGAGGGGAAACGACGTAGGTGATGATGGTGGTCGCCTGCACCAGCAGGCCGAGGAGCAAGCCGTAGCCGCAGGCCAGGCCAATGCTGCCGCGTCTGGCAAAACCGATCGCCCAGATGGTCACGAAAACGATCGCGACCACGAGTTGCGCACTCAGCATCCAGGGAAAGCGCGCGCCCATTTCCGCTTCCGTCCGCCAGAGTTCCTTCGTCGCCGCGTAGTCATTCTTTAACCAAACAGCGTGGATCAGGAAATCGGTCGCAAAGATAAAGACGAAAGCGACCACGATCGCGAGCAGAAGACGCTTGATGTTCATGCGCCAGAATAACGAACGCATTCTTCCTTTGACGAGCACAAACCGCCGTCCTGCCTGTGACTCGAAAGCTTGCTTCGGCCGAGGCGCCCCGCCGAAAAGGCCTACCAGGAGCAGGTGCTCTATCTCGAAAAAGCGATCAAGGCCAAGGACGCCTTGGTTTACGACGAGCCGCCGGGCTGGCTCATCCCGGTCCGGCACTCGTTAGGCGCAACCCTCATGCAGCACGGCCGCTTCGCCGAGGCCGAGCAGGTTTACCGCGAAGACCTGAAGCGACTGCCCGCCAACGGCTGGTCCCTTTACGGCCTCGCAGAAAGCCTCCGCGCGCAAAGGAAAGACCCCGCCGAAGCGAAAGTGACGAAGGCAAAATTCCAAAAGCTCTGGGCCAACTCCGACACGAAGATCACCAGCTCCTGTCTTTGCCAGCCCGGCAAGATGAAACAGGACTGAACCGGCTGGTTCAATACACGAAAGGTACCAGCCGTTTCGTCCGCCGCATGTAGTCGGTGTAACGCGATCCCAGCGCGGCCGCCAACGCCTCCTCCTCCACCTTCATCCGGTAAGTGAAGGCGACGAAGATTGGCAGGAGAACGATCAGCAGCGCGGCCCAATTTCCCAGCGTGAGCGCGAACCCGATAAACGCCAGCAGCACCCCGCTGTAGGACGGATGGCGCACGAGCCGGAAGGGACCGCGCTCGACCACCTCATGATCCTTCTCGATCGTCACATCCACCGTGAAGAAACGCCCGAGCGTGATGATCGCCCACCAGCGTAATAACAATCCCGCGACAAAAAGTCCGACGCCGGCATCCGCCACCGCACTTTCATGCGCCACTCGCGCCCCCGGCCAATGGAACGTCACCCAAAGCCCGGCTGCGATACTCAGCAGAATGACCAGCCAGAGCACCCCCAGCGTGCTCCGATCCTGTTTCGTTCCCGTCTGGCTGCGCGAGCGCCGCGTCACCGTCAGGAGAATCTCCGAGGTGAGGTAAATGAGCCCGAGCTTGAGCGAGAGAGACATGACTGAAATTCTCGTATCACAATCGACCGCAGAACCGCGACTCCTGGTTTTTTGGCACTTGTCATGGCGCCCTTGGCACCGATTACTTCTCCGATGCCACGCTGCGCTTTTCTCACTCTCGAAGACCCAACCGGCTATGTCATCGACGACGAGCTGGCTTACGCGCCGCTGGCCGCGCTCGGCTGGCGCGTCGAAGCGATCCCGTGGAATCAGAAAGTCGATTGGCAGACTTTCGACGCGGTCGTCATCCGCTCCACCTGGGACTACGTTTACGATCCAGACGCGTTCCTCGCGGTCCTGGCTGAGATCGAACGTTCCGGCACCCCGCTCCATAACAGCCTCGATCTCGTCCGCTGGAACCTGCGCAAAACTTATCTCCGCGATCTCGCCGAGCGCGGTGTCCCCGTCGTGCCGACGATCTGGCGGGAGCGGCTCTTGCCTAACGAGTTGCCGGATTTAATCGCAGCGATCGGCACAGCCGAAGTGGTGATCAAGCCGGTCGTCGGCTTGAATGCCAAAGGCGCCTTTCGTCTCGACTCGCAAACCGCGCGGCTCCGATCCGATGAAGTTGGCGCCTACTACGCCGACCGCGCGCTCATGGCGCAGCCCTTTCTTTCCGCAATCACGACCGAGGGCGAATACTCGCTCTTCTACTTCAACGGCGCTCACAGCCACACCATCTCGAAAGTGCCGAAGACCGCCGATTTCCGCGTCCAGGAAGAGCACGGCGGCGTGATCACCGCCGTCGCCACCGACGACGCCTTGCGCGAGGCAGGCGACACCGCGATGCGCGCCATCGGTGATGCGCCGCTCTACGTCCGGGCCGATTTCGTTAGGGCAAACGACGGAGACGTCTACTGGTTGATGGAACTGGAACTCATCGAGCCCGCGCTTTACCTGCGGATGGATCCGGGCGCGCCCGAGCGCTTCGCGCGTGCGCTGGACGACCGCGTATTCAACACGTTTGCCGCCGGAATTCGAAGAGAGGTCGCTTCGAATCAAAAAGCCCACCAACCGCGGACGAAAAGTCCTGCGAATAGAGAGAGCAAAAGGAGCGACGTCGTCGTCATGATTCCGTTCCAGAATGGGTTCCGCCCGGCGAGACCAAACAGGATAAAAATCGGAAACAGGGTCAGGGCATAACGCGGTTCGCTCGCCAAATAAGTCGCTGAAGTCACGAGCAACCAGCTTCCTGTTATCCAGACGGCGTGCATCGGCCGCAATTTGAACCAACTAACGATCGCGCAAAAAAGCCCCAGGCATGCGAAGAGCAGTTCCTGCGTGCCGACCATGCTCCCGGCAGTTGGCGCTTGGAGTTGGTTTCGATAAGCCGCCCGCATACCGATCCAGGGCCATGCGCCGGACATATGAAAAAGCTGTTCCCGCATGGGCAGGAACGCGAAAGGGCTGCCCGCGATCTTGAGATTTAAGAGGAGATAAACGCCGAAACCTGCTGGCACGAATCCAATCCAAAGCCATTGCCATCGCCAGCGTTTCGTTTCCCAAAACTGATGTGCTGCCTCCATCGCCAGCGTTGGCAACAAGACGATGCCAGTGGGGCGTGTCATCCAACAAAGCGCGCCGAATACTCCGGCCATCCACCAGCGTTCATTCCGCGCCGAGAGCAGAGAAGCCAGGAGGAAGGCAAGGAAGAGCGATTCCGTGTATCCGATGTGCAAAAAATATGCGGTCGGAAAAATAAGGAGGAACCAGACGGCCCGCTGGGCTACTTCCTGTCCGTAGTCGCGCGCCACTAATCTCCGCAAGAGAATCGCCGTAGCCGCAAGGGCGAGTCCAGAGACGACGAACGCCGCTACGAGATAATCCCGGGTGACGACGGCAAACACTCGGACCGTCCATGGAAATAATGGATACAGCCACGCTTTCATCGAGTCCGCGCTGCTGTAACCAAATTCAGCGAGCTTCAGATAACGCAGCGAATCCCAGCGGTTCCAGTGTTCCAGCGCCTGACGCAGGCCAATGATCCGTTGGTTAGCCAGGATTTGGAAGCTCGCCGCGCCGAAAACAAGCAGCACCAGCTTGATCGCAAACGTCCAGCCGGCCGCGAACCAATCCTCTTTCGGGAGGATCAGGAAGAGGCCTCTCCAGCCTGACTTTTGCGGAGCCGTGTCGGGTTCAACATTCATGATCAAATTCAGGAAAACTTTCCATGGCCAGGCGCGCGCGACGATTTCTTCGTGCGCAGTCTGCCGAACTAATCCAAAGGATGCAATGCGGCGCGTGCGAGGTCGCACTCGAAGTCGGCAAGACCGGCCCGAGCCATTTCGCAGAGTCTTCCGTCGCGTCGTCCGTTACGCCAACGATGTTTGGAGCGCGTTGTGAAACGGCGCAACGATGCGCTGACCTTAGTCAGCAGCGAGATCGTAACGATCCAGGTTCATCACCTTGTTCCAGGCCGCGACGAAGTCGTGCACGAACTTCTTCTCCCCATCCGCGCTGCCGTAAACCTCCGCGAGAGCGCGGAGAACAGCGTTCGAGCCGAAGACGAGATCGTAGCGCGTGCCGGTCCACTTCTTTGCGCCGGTCTTGCAATCGACCGCTTCGAACTCCGACGCGTCGTCCGAGACCGACTTCCATTCTGTCGCCATGCTGAGCAGGTTGACGAAGAAGTCGTTCGTTAGGCTTTCCGGGCGCTCGGTCAAGACACCGTGCTTCGTTCCGCCGGCGTTGGTGTTCAGGACGCGCATGCCGCCGACGAGCGCCGTCATTTCGGGTGCGGTCAGGGTGAGCAACTGCGCCTTGTCGATCAGCAGCGCTTCCGCCGGGATCGGGTATTTCGCTTTGACGTAATTGCGGAATCCATCGGCCACCGGCCCGAGCGGTTCGAAGGCCTCCACGTCCGTCTGCTCCTGCGACGCATCCATCCGGCCTGGAGTAAACGGCACCGTCACATCGTGACCGGCATTCTTCGCCGCCTGTTCCACGCCGACGCAACCAGCCAGCACGATCAAATCAGCGAGCGAAACTTTCTTCCCGCCCGTCGCCGCGCCGTTGAAGTCCTTCTGGATGCCTTCCAGCTTTGCGAGCACCTTGGCGAGCTGGGCCGGTTGATTGACCGCCCAATCCTTCTGCGGTGCCAAACGAATGCGCGCGCCGTTCGCACCGCCGCGTTTGTCCGACCCGCGGAAGGTCGAGGCCGAAGCCCACGCCGTCGAGACCAATTGCGAAATCGGCAACCCAGCCGCGAGCACCTTGCTTTTCAGCGCCGCGATATCCTGCGCATCGATCAACGGATGATCGACCGCCGGAATCGGATCCTGCCAAAGCAGTTCCTCCTTCGGCACGTCCGGCCCGAGATAACGCGCACGCGGCCCCATGTCGCGATGCGTCAGCTTGAACCACGCGCGCGCAAACGCGTCGGCGAACTCTGCCGGGTTCTCCATGTAACGCCGCGAAATCTTCTCGTAAGCCGGGTCCACCCGAAGTGCGAGATCGGTCGTGAGCATAGACGGCGCGATCTTCTTCGAAGGATCGTGCGAGTGGGGGACGGTGCCTTCGCCGGCGCCGTTCTTCGGCTTCCACTGGTGCGCGCCGCCAGGGCTCTTCGTTAGCTCCCATTCGTAATTGAAGAGATTCTCGAAATAGCCCATGCCCCACTGCGTCGGCGTGCTCGTCCAAGTCACTTCCAGGCCGCTCGTGATCGCGTCCCCGCCTTTGCCGGCGCCGAAGCTGTTCTTCCAACCGAATCCCTGCGCCTCGAGGCCCGCCCCTTCCGGCTCGTCCGCCACATGGGTCGACTCCGCCGCCCCGTGCGTCTTTCCGAAAGTATGACCGCCCGCGATCAACGCCACCGTTTCCTCATCGTTCATCGCCATGCGCTTAAAAGTCTCGCGGATATCCACCGCCGAGAGCGCCGGGTCAGGATTCCCGTCCGGGCCCTCCGGATTCACGTAAATGAGACCCATCTGCACCGCCGCCAGCGGCCGCTCCAGATCGCGCGTGTGCACATCGCCATCCGCGTCGTCGTCCGACACCAGTACGCCGCCCGGTTTTTCCACGCCCTCCGAGCCGTGGCCATAACGAATGTCGCCCCCCAGCCACGTCCGCTCACTGCCCCAGTAGATATCTTGGTCCGGCTCCCACGTATCCTCACGTCCGCCCGCGAACCCGAACGTCTTAAACTCCATCGTCTCAAGCGCCATGTTGCCGGTCAGGACATACAGATCCGCCCACGAAATTTTGCGGCCATACTTCTGCTTGATCGGCCAGAGAAGCCGGCGCGCCTTATCCAGGCTCACGTTATCCGGCCAGCTATTGAGCGGCGCAAACCGCTGCTGCCCCCGCCCCGCGCCGCCGCGCCCGTCGCCCGTGCGATAAGTGCCGGCGCTATGCCACGCCATCCGGATGAAGAGACCGCCGTAATGCCCGAAATCCGCCGGCCACCAATCCTGCGAGTCGGTCATGAGCGCGGCCAGATCCTGCTTCACTGCCGCGAGGTCGAGGCTCTTGAATTCCTCCGCGTAATTGAACTTCTCGCCCATCGGATCGGACTTGGCGGAATGCTGGCTGAGCAGCTCCACCTTCAGCCGGTTCGGCCACCAATCCTGCACCGATTTCGGCGCACTGCCGGCAGAGTGGTTAAAGGGACATTTCGCTTCGGTCGTAGTTTCGTCAGACATGACTTTTTGTGTTTGAGTCGAAACGGAAGCTCAGTCATTTCGCCCGCGTCTTCAAGCGGACCGCCGCGCGAGCGGTCATCATCAGGCCGAAGCGAACTGCAGCGACCGGGTCTTCCTAGGCGGTGGGGCCGACGATCTTTGCAAATTCATCCTCGCTGCATGGAGCGAAGACCACTTTTTCAACCCGCGAAGAAGTCGGGTTTTTCTGAGTTCGCAACCATCCGCATAAAGAGGCGCTCTATTCAAAAAAAAGGCGAAAAAAAGGCTTGACATCGAAACAGGCGAACTCTCATCGTCGTTACCATGAAGATATCTCTTCGTTTCTCCCTCGGTCGGTTACTACTCGCCCTCGGCGTGATCTTCACGTGCGGGGTTTCGGTCTCGGTTCTCGCTGCTGGCCCGGATGCCAGCAATGACACATACACTGTGATCGTGAGCGGACTGCACGCCCCACGTGGACTCACCTTTGGACCTGGCGACCGGCTCTATGTAGCCGAGGCCGGTCAAGGTGGTGACCCCGTGGCCTACAACGGTGCCATTGATGAAATCGTCAACCCACAATCCGATGACGCGAACTTGCGCACGGTGGTGGATGGAATTGCGTCTCTCTCAGCCGACGGAGACATTATCGGATTAGGACAGCTCTCCGCTCCGGCCAGTGGTGGGATTTACGCCATCGTAGGAGAGTCGCCCCAAGCCATCGGCCCCGCCGCCTTCGGACAACTTCTCCAGGCCACGTCCTCCGGCAAAGTGCGCAGCCTAACAAACGTAGGAGGTGCGAATTACGTCTTCACCAAGAAACATCCTGAACTCGACCCAGGCGGCCAGTTTCCCGACGCCAACCCTTACGGCGTGTTTGTTCAGCCCCACCACGTCTATGTGGTCGACGCCGGCGCCAATACCCTGTGCGAGGTGCTCCCCAACGGCCGGGTCAAGATCCTGGCTTTCTTCGCGAACAACATTACCTCCGATAGCACCCCCACCTGCCTGGCGGAGGGACCCGATGGCGCGCTCTACGTTGGCACCCTGTCGCTGGTCGATAGCCTGGTCTTTGGGCCGTCCGCCATTGTCTACCGTGTCGTTCCAGACGAACTCCCGCCCCAGGCCATCATCGGGGCGAGCTACGAATGGGCCACCGGCCTCTGGCCGATCAATGGCTGTGCCTTCGGGCCGGATGGTAGCTTGTATGTCTCGGAGCTGATCACGGCGAGCGACTTCAGCGGCGGCGACGTGATCAAAATCCCGTTCGACGATCCGGCTACTCACATCTCACTGACCGGCGAGACGCTTCCCTTCGGTGGGGGCGTGACAGTGGCGAGCGACGGCACCGTCTACGCCGTCGGCCTGACCGTGTCTGGGACTGACGGCTTCGTTGCCCGTCTCACGGAGCATTGACGAAAAACACCGCGGCCCGCCCTCACCTTAATCCACCGATAGCCGGATAATCCGCCGATAGCCGGAAAGGGTTAGCGACGGGCCGCGAGGCTCCTTGAGCGCTTTCTATCTCGTCACCGCAGCAGATTCGCCGGGAAACGCGCGGCCCGCTCCCGTCGGAGAATCCGCTGCTGACGCTGCCGCAATGCCCGGTTCGGGTGCGCCGGATTCCAGCCTTTCGGATTCGGCAGCACCGCCGCCAGCAGGGCCGATTGCTCCCGCGTCAGCCCGCGCGCACTCACGCCGAAGAAATGCTGCGCCGCCGCTTCCACCCCGTAGATCCCGCGTCCCATCTCGATCACGTTGGCATACAACTCCAGGATGCGCCGCTTCGGCAGCAGCGCCTCCATCCAGAGCGTGTAGTACGATTCCAGGCCTTTCCTGATCCATGACCGCCCCTGCCAGAGAAAGATCGAGCGCGCACATTGATTCGTGATCGTGGAGGCGCCCCGCACCGTCTTCCCGGTCCGCTCCGCTTTCTTCATCGCCTAGGTCCACCTCCTTCCAGTCAAAGCCATCATGCTGGAAGAACCGCTCATCCTCCGAAACCCAGAGATGCTTCAGGAACATCTCAGGCATTTGCTCCAGATCGACCCACCGATTGCGCAGTGGCGCCTTCGGTCCGCTCGAGAACATCTGGCCGCCTTCTTCGAGTAACATCGGCAGCGTCCGCGGCGGATTCACGGAACGCACCACCGCCACCTGCAGCGCCGGGATCAGGAACAGGGCCGCCAACACCGTTAGGCACCACTTCCAGCCCCGCGTCAGGTTCCGCTTCTTCGCTCTCGGCGGTTGGAAGGCGTTGGCCATGACCCAACACCTTGCCCGATTCTTCGCGGAGTTCACGGCCGGCGTCACGCCCACGGAGTTTCGGATCGCATTGTCGAACCACCAATCGTTGTCATCGAAGGAACCAGCGCTATATTCGGGACTTGTGAGTCTCACCGAAATCAAGAACGCCGTGGACACCTTGTCTGCTGAGGAACTGGCCGAGCTTGCGGCCTTCATTCGCGAGCGGGATAGCGCTGCATGGGATCGGCAAATCGATGCGGATTTCGCGGAGGGCGGGCGTCTTTCCGGAGTTGCGGAAGAGGTTCGCGCCGACATCCGGGCGGGGCGACTTCAGGATTTGCCTTGATTGGGAAAACCCATCCGCGTTTCTGGAAAACCTTCGATCGCTTGCCGGCTTCGGCGCAAAAACTCGCTCGCGAGAAGTATGCGCTTTGGAAGAACGATCCATTTCCTTCCTCTCTCAGCTTCGAAGAACGTCGCAACGGGATCTGTGTCGTGCGGATCGGCGCACACTACCGAGCAGTCGGCCTGCGCGAAGGTGAGGTCATCGCGTGGTTCTGAATCGGCACTCACGAAGAATACAATCGATTTCGCTTCTGATTGCCGGACCTTCTACTTTAGCCTTCCTACTTCCGGACTTTTCTTTCGTCTCCGGGCAGACGAAGTTCATTACACTGATCCCCGAACGATAATCGCCATGGCCTTCGAACTCTATACTGACGCTGCGCTTGCTCGTGACCTTCCCGAGTACGGGCTTCGGCGCGGCGATTTAATCAAGATCGTTGATGCTTATGTCGCGCCCGATGGCGAAAACGGTTACTCGATCGAAGTGTGCAACGCCCTTGGTGAAACAATCGCTGTCACCGCTGTGCCGGAAACAGCTCTGCAAACGCTGCACAAGAACGAGGTCCTCAGCGTTCGCGAGTTGAGCGCAACGCGCTGATTTCGCCGGTCGAGAGAACACAGCGAGCCGGGGAGCCGCCGGGTAGACGGGAAGCCTGATAGGTGAAAGAGCGGGAGACGACCGAATCAATCACGCGCGCGCAACAATTCATCCGAGACCGAGCGAAGCCTGATGGAGATCGCGTTCGAAGTCGGCTCCGCCGCAATTTCCTTTCTACTTTAGCCTTTGTAATTCACCCTTTTCTTCCGTCTTCCGTCTTCCGTCTTCCGGCGCGTCGTCGGCGTCATGCCGACGGAGTTTCGCAGCGCCTTGGAGCCGGCGAGGAATGATTAGTGTCTCGAAACCGAATACTTGTAAGCTGCGAGACACCCGGATAATGTTTTTCCGATGACAGCGGCGCAGATTATCGACGAGATCAAGAGCCTGCCGCCGGACGAACAGGCTGGAATCGTTCGTTTCGTTTACCAGCTTGATGCCGAGCGAAAGCTCAGCGGCCCCGAACTCTCGACCTTGGCTGAGCGGTTCGTAAGCGCTCCGGACCCGCTGGAAGCTTCGCGGGTTCGCGAAGAGATTGTCCGCGGCTTCTACGGCATCGAGCATGGCGTCCCCCATCCGCGACCAGAAACGTCAAATGTATAGGGCGTGTTGCCCAAAAGGAGCTTCGCTAAGGAAAATGCGAATGTCAGGCAAGAGTGAAGCCTGGTGAGGAGGGAAGCTTCGATCGCAGGAAGGAAAAGAAGAGGGTGTGAGTCGCTGCGGAGAGACGCCTGGGCTC
>JBBPZS010000015.1:0-3755 GCA_038198605.1 Chthoniobacterales bacterium
ACGGGCTGTCAGCCCGTTGTATCCGGCGAGTCTCGCCGGATACAGTTTGCGCAAAGCGCAAATGCTGGAGCGACCTCGGCATCGGTCTGTAGCGCCGCGTATTGTTCGGCGGAAACTCCGCCGAACGACGGGCTGACAGCCCGTGCTCCCCGGAACCCGCGTGCGACCGTAAAACTTTACAGCAGCTTCCCCAGAGACAAGCTAGCCTACCAAATGTCTGCGCAGACCTCGCAACTCCGGCGATTGATCAAGCGAGGCATCGTCGCGATGCCCGGCGTCCCGAATGCCTCGATGGCGCGCCAGGTGGAGCGCGCCGGGTTTGAGGCGGTTTACATCAGCGGCGCCGGGCTTGCCAATTGCACCGCCGGGTTACCTGACGTCGGTTTACTGACCCTGAACGAAGTGACGACGCTGGCGGGTTTCATCGCCCGCGCGGTCAGGATCCCGGCAATTGTCGATGCCGACACCGGTTTCGGCGGCGCGGAGAATGTCGGGCGCACGATCTACGAATTGGAACGCGCCGGACTGGCCGGCTGCCATCTCGAGGACCAGGAATTTCCAAAACGCTGCGGGCATCTTGCGGGCCAACGTTTGGTGCCGGTCGATGAAATGGAGGCGAAGATTCGCGCCGCGGTCGCGGCGAGGAGCGACCGGGACTTTCTCGTCATCGCGCGGACTGATTCGCGCGCGCTGGAGAATTTCGACGGCGCGGTGAAGCGCGCGCAGGCTTATGTCGCGGCCGGCGCGGATGCTATTTTCCCCGAGGCGCTGCAGACGAAGGAAGAATTCCGCGATTTCGCGAGCGAGGTGAAAGTGCCGCTGCTGGCCAACATGACAGAGTTCGGCAAGAGCCCGTCGATAAGCGTGACGGAACTGGGCGAGCTCGGTTATCGCATGGTGATTTTCCCGCAAAGCGCCTTCCGCGTTTCGATGAAAACGACGGGCGAATTTTTCCAATCGCTAAAAAAGGCGGGCACGCCAAACGACTGGCTCGACAAAATGCAGACCCGCAAAGAACTTTATGAAACGCTGGAGTACGATCCAGCAGCGGAGGTGTGGGACGGTTATCGTTCCGCCTGAGACCACAGAAACTAAAGAGGAATATCGCTAATGAGCACTGACACCAAACCAGCCTACAGCCCGGGACTCGCCGGCGTGATCGCGGGCGAAACTGAAATCTGCTGGGTGGATCCCAACGCCGGCCTGATGTATCGCGGCTACGACATTCACGAGATGGCGGAGAAGGCGAACTTCGAAGAAGTCGCTTACCTCCTCCTCAACGGCGAGTTGCCGACCGTGGCCGAGCGCGAAGAATTTTCCCGTGCCCTCGCCAAAGAGCGCATGCTGCCGAAGGAAGTGCTCGAGATGATGCGGCTCATGCCGAAGAATACGCATCCGATGGACATGCTGCGCACCGGCGTTTCAATGCTGGCGCCCTTCGATCCCGATCTGAACGACCATTCGCACGAGGCCAACATCCGCAAAGCGATTCGCCTGATTGCGAAGACGACGACCCTGATCACGGACGGTTACCGCATCCAACAGGGCGAAAATCCGTTGCCGGAGCGGCCCGACCTGACCCTGGCAGGAAATCTTTTTTATAAATTGAGCGGTGAAGTGCCGCAGGATTGGAAGATCCGGATGATGGACACGATCTTCATCCTCTACGCCGATCACGAGTTCAACGCCTCGACCTTCGCCGCGCGCGTCACGGCCGCGACCCTGGCCGATATGTATGCGGGAGTCACGAGCGCCTGTGGAACCTTAAAAGGCCCGCTGCATGGCGGCGCAAACGAGGAGTCGATGAAGATGCTCGACGAGATCAAGACCTCCGACCGGGCCGAGAAATGGATGATGGATGCGCTGGCTAGGAAAGCCAAGATCATGGGCTTTGGTCATCGCGTTTACAAAAGCGGCGACTCGCGGGTGCCAATCATGCGCGAGATCGGGCGCGACCTCGGCGAACGAGTCGGCAAAGATCAATGGATTCCGATTTGCGAAAAACTGGAGGCGACGATGGAGCGCGAGAAGAAGCTCTGCGCGAATGTCGATCTTTATGCCGCGCCGGTTTTCACCATGCTCGAGTTTCCGAGCGAATTGAACACCCCGATTTTTGCCGCTTCGCGCGTCGCCGGCTGGTGCGCGCATGTCGTCGAGCAGCATGATCACAATCGTCTCATCCGGCCGCGCTCGCTTTACACCGGACCGGAAGCGCGCCCCTACCCAGGCTCGCCGAGCAACGGATCGTCCAAGTAAATGGCCAGCGACCAATCGCTCCAGGAACGTTACGCGCCGAACAACGCTTGTTGGGGTTGCGGACCATCGAACCAGGAAGGCCTGCGCATCCGCAGTTTCGCGGACGGCGACACGGTCGTGGCGGAGTGGAAACCGGAGCCGAAATACGAGGCGTTTCCCGGCGTCCTGAATGGCGGGATCATTGGCACGCTGCTCGATTGCCACTGCAACTGGGCGGCGGCGTATTTCTTGATGAAGCAGTCGGGCGAAGATCATCCGCCCTGCACGGTCACGGCCGATTATGCGATCAAGTTGCTCCGGCCGACGCCGACGCACGATTCGGTGCAGCTTTCCGCCAAGGTGGTGGATTCCCGCCCCGATCGGGCCACGATCGAGGGCACCTTGAGCGCCGGTGGAAAAGCCTGCGCGACCTGCCGGGGCACGTTCGTGGCGGTGACGGAAGGTCACCCGGCGTTTCATCGCTGGTAGGAAAAAGGTCATGCGGAAGCATGACCCTCCGGAGGGACGAGCTTCCGCTCGTCCGGTTTCAACTGCGCTCGTGTAACATCACATGCTCGTTTGCCGGGTAGCGCGAGCTTCCAGCTTGCGCTACCCTTCTCCCGGCTCTAGTGCTGCGCCAGTGGTGAAACGATGGGAAAGTTATGGCACGCCCTGTAGCGGCGGTCTGTGACCGCCGAGGCGTGGATAGCAGCGAAGATTCGACGGTCACAGACCGCCGCTACAGCGAAGCTAATCATCCATCACTGCCCAGCAGACGGAGAACTAGTGCGCTCGTGCCCTGTCACATTCATAATGCAACACCTGAGTTTGCGAGCTCGACCGCTTTAAGCGGTCAAGTTCAGACTTTCCCTGCAATTTCTGTGATCGGTCCCGCCTTGGAAGTTTGTTTTGCAGTCGCCATTGAGAATGAGATTTTCAGCCCCTGACGCTTTCATTCTTGATCTCGCTTGGGGTGGCCTCTGCACCGGGCCGGGAAATTCATTGCCCGAATTCCGTCGATGCGCAGGGGGATCGGGCGCGCTTAGGCTTGGGCCATGAAAGCATCCAACTATCGAGTGGTTCCTTTAAATTCCGAGGTCGCGGCGACTGCACGGCGCGCGGCGGAAACTGGTGTCCCGGATCACGTTTATGTGACCGCTGATTCGCCGACCGGCTATCCCTGCCGGCACTGCCTGCGCTGGGCGCAGCCGGGCGAGCAAATGGTCTTGTTCCCGTTTGCATCGATCGCACCGGGGCGGCCGTATTCCGAGACCGGTCCGATCTTCGTCCACGCTCAACCTTGCCCCGTCTACGAAGCAAACGGGCAATACCCGCCAGATTTCCGCGAGGGCCGGGTGATTCGTGCCTACGACGCGCAACAGGACATGATCGACGCCGAGGTGGTGGGCGATCGTGATCCGGAAACAGTGATTGAAAACCTTCTCGCCGACCCGGAAACTGAATTTCTGCAGGCTCGCAGCGTGAACCGCGGCTGCTACACCTTTGCCATCGAACGCGCA